>CAZRJG010000021.1:0-36486 GCA_964600365.1 uncultured Acidimicrobiia bacterium | reverse complement strand
GTCGCCGCTGCTACCGACTCCTCGTCGGAGACGTCGCAGCCAATCGCCTCCGAGCGCACCCCGAGGGCACGGAGGTGCTCGATGGCGTCCGCAGACTTGGCCTCATTGCGGGCCCACACTGCGACGTCGGCCCCCGCCTCTGCCAGGCCGCGTGCGATGCCGAGGCCGATGCCCCCGTTGCCGCCGGTGACGACGGCGACCCTTCCGGTGAGAGAGAACAGTTCCATCGGGTCAGCGTAGAAGCGGCGGCCGATCCGTACCCGTGGAGGCCCCCGTACACTTCCCGCCGATGTTCTCCGACCTCTCCGCGATCAGGTCGCTCCCCACCTCGCCCGGCCTCACCGTCCACGAGGTGCCCGTCGCCGACCTCGATCCGCTCGAGGTTGCCCGGGCCGCCGATGCGTGGCCCGAGGTGGTCTTCTTCCACACCGCCCACGATGGTTCGGCGGTGGGCCTCGGTACGGCGTGGTCGCTCCGACTTGGGACCGACCGTTTCGGATCAGCGTCGCGGGCCCTCGCCGACTTGGAACTCCCCAGGACGGCCCGATGCTTCGTCGGGTTCTCGTTCGACCCCGACGGCACGTCGTCGCCCGAGTGGGAGGAGTTCGCCTCCCTCGCCCTCGTGGTGCCACGTGCCTGCCTCGTGCGCACCGACGGTGGGACCCGCCTCATCATCGCCCTCGGTGACGGCGAGGGACCGGGCCCGCTCGCCGACCTGCTCGAGGGAATGGAGCCGCCCGGCGCGGTCGCTGCGCACAGCCCCTCCGACCTCCACGTGGAGTCGCATCCGTCGTCGTCGAAGTACGTCGCGAATGTCACCGAGGCGGTCGAGCTCATCCGATCGGGTGACCTCCGCAAGGTCGTGCTCGCCCGTTCGCTGGTGATCGTCTCGGACGACGCGCCCCGTCCCTTCGACATCGTGAGCTTGCTCTCTTCGGAGCACCAGGGCTCATACGTGTTCGGCTGGCGACGCGGCGACGCGGCCTTCATCGGCGCCTCGCCCGAGCTCCTCGTCTCGCTCCTCGACGGCCACGTGCGCGCTGTGCCGTTCGCCGGCACCGCGCCCCGTGGTCGCAACGGGGCCGAGGACGCCCAGTTGGCCGCCCGCCTCCTCGACTCCACGAAGGACCTCTCGGAGCACGCGATCATGGTGGACGACATCGTGTCGCGGCTCCTCCCGTTCACCTCCGGCGTGGTCGCCTCCGACCCGTCCGTCGAGCGCTTTCGCCACGTCCAGCACCTCGTCACGCACATCGAAGGTACGTCGCTCGAAGGCACCGATGTGTTCGCCCTTGCCGAGGCCCTCCACCCGACTCCGGCCGTCGGGGGCGTCCCACGCGAGGAGGCGATGCGGCGCATCGCGAAGCTCGAAGAGCTCGACCGTGGCTGGTACGCGGGTGGGATCGGATGGCTCACCGGTGACGGTGACGGCGAGGTGTCGGTTGCCCTGCGGTGTGCGCTCCTGCAGGGAGGCGTGAGCCGCCTCTACGCCGGGGCGGGCATCGTCGCCGACTCCGAACCAGCCCTCGAACTCGAGGAGACCCGCTGGAAGTTCAGGGCCCTCCACCGCCACCTCGGCGAGAGTTAGGGCCCCTCGACGAGTCGGGAGACGGCTCCTCGAGCACGTTTCCAGAGCTCCCGGTGCACGGCGACGTTCTCGTCGCGATCCGTGCGGACCTCGATGACGCTGATCCCGGTCGCCCTCTCCATTCGCACGCGCAACTCGTCAGCGGTCTGGGCGAGGTGGTAGTGGGCACCGAATCCCGTCGCGATCGCGCCGAGGTCGTACTCGTGGGGGGTGGTGAGGAGGTCGAAGGGGCCGGGCTGGTCTGCCTGGGGGAGGAAGTGGAAGATCCCACCCCCAAGGTTGTTCACGACCACGACAGTGAGCTCGACGTCGAGCGCGCGGGCGGTGATGAACGCCCCCACGTCGTGGAGGAGTGAGAGGTCGCCGACCAGGGCGACGACGCGCGTGCCGGTGGCTGCTGCATCGCCCGCGGCAGCGGACAGCAATCCGTCGATCCCGTTCGCGCCACGATGCCCGAAGACGCGTGGACCGGTCGCGCCACCGAACGCGTCGACGTCCCGGATGGGCATTGACGATGCCACCCACAGGTCTGCGTCGCCGCGGCTCGCGACCACCTCGCGGGCAGCGGCGGGTTCCGACGGCCACGGGAGGTTGGCGAACGCCTCGGTGATCGCCTCATCGATCGAGATCCAGCGGTCCCGCCAGCCCGCAGCGCCGTGAGGGGCCTGGTCGGCCAATTGGAGTGCGAACGCAGAGGGATCGGTTCGGATGAAGATGCTCCCGGAGGCAAGCGGGTCCCGCCAGCCGCCGGTGTCCACGACCACCTGGGGCAGGTCGGTGCGGCGTCCCATCCACTCCATGAGCGCTTTCGAGGTGGGGATGGCACCGAATCGCAACACCGCAGTCGGGTCGAGGCCGTCGAGGACGTCGAGTCGGGCGAGCACATCCCCGTGCACAATGGCGTCCTCCCTGCCGGTGGGGGAGAGGGGGTCGGCGAGGAGGGGCCATCCCACGCGAGCGGCGAGGGCCGCAGCCTCGGGTGGTGCGCCATCGCCGCACACCACGATCGGGCGATCGGCGAGGAGCGACACCACGTGGTCGACCGACTCCCTATCGACCGATCGTGGCACCACATGCTCCCAAGTGGGTCCCCCGGTGGGGGTGGGGGCCGTGTCGTCGGGAACGGGTCCCAGGGGATCGCGGAATGCGAGGTTGAGGTGCACGGGCCCAGCCGGGGCGGTGGTCGCCTCCATCATCGCCCGGGTCGCCGTGCCGACGAGCGCATCCATCCAGCCCTCCGCGGGTTGGGGGGCGCCGACTTCGTGGAACCAGTGGACGTGGCTCCCGTAGAGGTTGATCTGGTCGATCGCCTGGGGTGCTCCGACGTCGCGGAGTTCAGGTGGGCGATCGGCGGTGAGGACGATGAGGGGCACCCTCGAGAGGTTGGCTTCCACCACGGCGGGGAGGTACTCCGCCGCAGCGGTGCCGGAGGTGCAGATGAGGGCAACGGCCTGGCCCGTGGCCTTTGCCATGCCGATGCCCGCGAACCCGGCTGACCGCTCGTCGAGGACCGAGTGGGCGGTGAGGCCGCCCATGGACCCGGCGGCGTACGCCAACGGCGTGTTTCGCGAGCCGGGCGAGACGAGTACGTGGCGCAGGCCGTGGGCGCGAAGGGTGCCGAGGAGCGTCTCGGCGGCGACGTGGTTGCGGTTCGGCATGCGTGGGCGAGGCTACTGCCCGGCCGACGGTGGGCGACCCGAAGGGCCCGCTACTTGCTGGTCGGGCGCAGGCGCACCCACCCCTGCTCGAAGTCCTCGAGGCCGTCCTCGTAGCCCGCCTCGCCGGGCATGCGGAGGTCATAGGACCCCGCCTCGCCGAAGACCGCCCGGGCGCGTGCCCACGGGACGTGCTGGCGGGCGGCCTCCATCGCCTCGTCGGCCGATCCGAACAGGGCGAGGCTTTGGATCATCCTCCTCGTGGGGCTCATGAGGCCGAACGTGCCTTCTGCGTGCCCGCGGAGTGCCTCGGCGGGCCGCACCCACTCCCAGTCAACGAGCTCGCTCCCGTCGTGGCCCGCCTCTGGGGGGGGGGGGGGGGGGGTGATGAAGAATCGAGCGTCGAACCTTCGGGGAGGCCCCACCGGGGTGATCCACCGGGCCACATAGTGGACGTCGTCGAGGACGAGGCGGAGCCGCTCGGAGTGCACGATGTCGAGGAAGCGGGTCGCACCCCGGTTGAGGTCGGAACGGAGGCGTGCGAAGAGCGCGACCGTCGCAGGGTCGTCCAGGGCGACCGGTTCCGTGCTGCCGGCCCGATGGGCGAGCAGCACACCGGATTCCTCGAACGTCTCGCGCACCGCAGCAATCCAGTGGGCAAGGCCGTCGACCACGTCGAGGTCCGTCGAGGCGGCATCGTCGTCGAGGCCGTCCACGAGGTCGTGGAACGAATCGGCATCGGTCGCGTCGACGCGACCACCCGGGAACACCCACATCCCCGACCCGAAGACCACGCGGTCGGTACGACGAACCATGAGGACCTGCAGGTCGGGCCGGTCGTCCACGATCATCACGGTCGCGGCCGGGACGATCGGCAGGGAGGTCGGGTCGGTCACGACGCGAGCGTATCGGTAGGCCCGCGTTCTACCCTCGCCCCATGCGCGCCCAGGTCCAGCGACTTCACGACCTCCTCGAGATCCCCGTCCTCATCGCTGCATTGGCGGTGATCCCCGTCGTCGTCATCCAGGAGCGGCATGTCTTCGCCCAGGAGAACGGGCTCCCGGCGCCCTACTCGAGTGCAGTCGTCGAGTGGGCGACGATTGCCGACTGGGCGATTTGGGGGGTGTTCGTCGTCGAGTTGGTGCTCATGCTCTTGGTCGTGCAGCGCCGCTGGGGGTACCTGCGGGAGAACTGGGTCGACGTCGTCGTCGTGGCGTTCTCCTTCCCGATCATCGCCGAGGGCATCGGCGCGGTCCGGCTCCTCCGCCTCGCCCGCCTGGGACGGCTCGCACGGCTCTTCAAGCTCTTCCGGATGCCGCGCATTGCCGCGACGCTCGAATCGTTCGTCGCTGCCCTTCGCCGCATCTTCTCGCGGCGGGGGCTCGGGGCGATGCTCGCTGCGACGGTGGCGATGGTGCTCCTCTTCGCCGCCCTCGTCTACGGCCTCGACGACGGCAACCCTGCGTTCGCCTCGTTCGGCGAAGTGGTGTGGTGGGCGTTCGTGACGGTGACCACGGTCGGCTACGGCGACATCGTCCCCCAGGCGCCCATCGCCCGGGGTGTGGCAGTGGTGCTCATGATGGTCGGCATCGGATTCGTGGCCACGGTGACGGCGTCGATCGCCTCCTTCTTCGTCGACGCCGACGAGGAGGACGACTTCGCCGAGTTGAAGGGCCAGGTCGCTCGCCTCGAGGCGAAGGTCGACCGGCTGCTGGAGGACCGATAGGCGGCGGTTGCGAGCGGCGAGCGCCGGGCCTCCGCCACGGAGATGAGTTCGCCGAGCGTGCGACTTATCTCCTTGCGGAGCTGAGCGGGGAAACGCTTTGGCTTTGTCCGGGACGCGCCTGCATAATGCGTTGTTCCCCCCGCAGGAGTTCTTTCGCATGTCGTCCGTCAGCTTGACCGTGGAGACGCGCCAGGAGACCGGCTCGGCCGCCTCTCGCAGGCTGCGCGCCGAGGGCAAGGTCCCGGCAATCGTGTATGGCCACGGGACCGATCCGCTCACCATCAGCGTCGACCATCGTGAGCTCGAGCTCGCCTTCCACACGGATGCGGGTCGCAACGTGATCTTCGAGCTCGACCTGGGTGGCAAGGGGACCGAGACCGCGATCGCCCAGGCGATCGATCGGCATCCCTTCAAGCCGTTCATCCGTCACATCGATTTCATGCTCGTGAACCTCGATGAGGAGCTCACCGCAGATGTCAGCGTCACCGTCGAGGGCTCGTCCCCGGCCGTGCGCGACGGTGGTGTGCTCGAGCTCATCCGTCCGACCGTCCAGGTCACGGCGATCCTCTCGGCGCTGCCGTCCGAGATCGTCGTCGACGTCTCCGCGATGGAGATGGGCGACACGCTCCGCGTCGGCGACCTCCCGGTCATGGACGGCGTCGTGTACGCCGAGGACGAAGACCTCACCGTCGTCACGATCTCCGCTCCCTCGCAGGTCGAGCTCCCCGAGTCCGAGCTCGGGGACGAAGAGGGCGCCGAGCCCGCGCTCATCGGAGAGGACGAGGGCGAGGACTCCGAGGGCGCCGAGGGCTCCGACGAGTAGGGAGGCCACATGGCGGTCATCGCCGGCCTCTGGAACCCAGAACCCCGCTACCGCCTCACCCGCCACAACGTGGGGGCCGAGGTGGTCGGCATCCTGTCCGGTCGTTGGGAAGCGGCCGTTGGCCGTGGCCCGCTGCGGGTTCGCGCCCGGGTGGGCGTCACGAGGCGCAACGACGAGCAGGTCGTGCTCGCCGTCCCCAACGCCAACATGAACGTCTCCGGCCCGCCGATCCAGGGCGTCCTCCGCTACTACAAGGAGGAGAAGGAGCGGCTCATCGTCCTCCACGACGACATGGACCTCGAGTTCGGCCGGCTTCGGCTCGCGTTCGATCGCGGGCACGGCGGCCACAACGGCATCCGCTCCGTCCAGCAGGCGCTCGGCTCAAGGGAGTTCTGGCGCCTCAAGATCGGGATCGGGAGGCCTCCCGGCCGGATGGATCCTGCCGCCTTCGTGCTCCAGAAGTTCTCCGCGAAGCAGCGTGAGGAGGTCGACGTGATGTTGGAGGACGCAGCCGATGTCGTCGAGCAGTGGCTCGAGGACCCTGAAGCCGCCCGCGAGCGGGCTGCGCATCGTCGATGACCCGCCGCGTCGCCCTGCTGCGGGCACTCCTCGTTGCCCTTGTCGTCCTTCCCCAGGTCGCGGCGATCTGCGTGCCCTCGGGCGCGTGGGAGGTTGCTGCGACCGCCGACGGGAACCTCATCATCTTCGACAGTGGCCGGAACCTCTTCCGCTCCGATGACGATGGCACCTCGTGGTACGCCACCGATTCGCTCCCGCTCGAATCGACCCGCATGGTTGCTGAGTCGTGCCTCGACGATGGCAGGTGCTTCCGCATCCGGGACGATCGGCTCGCCGTGGAGGAACAGGTCGATGGGGTGTGGACGACGGCCTGGGAGTACCCGCCCGAGCGCGTCGAGTTCGCCGAACGGCAACTCCCCGGTCCCTGTGGCGACGGCCACGGGTGGCTCGGGTTCACCGGGATGATGGCGGGGCCGCCGGGGAGCCAGTGGGACCTGCTCGTCCCGGCGGGCGCCGATGGCATGCTCGGGCTCTCGTCCGACGGGGCGTGGGTGCGCGGCGTGTTCGGCACGCCCGCGTCGCTCGACTTCGCCCCCGCCGACCTCGACCTCCTCGCCGAGGGCGTTGCGATCGGGTTCCTGGCGGTGCTCGTCGTGATCCTCTTCGGGGTTCTCGACTTCCGCCGTGACACGGTCAAGTTCCTGGTCTCGGGCGCCGGATGGGCCTCGATCGTCCTCACGTGGTGGGGGCTCCAGTCGACGGGCGTGCGATCGCTCTCCAGCCTCGTGCTGTGGTCGCTCGTGCCGTTCGTCCTGTTGGTCGTGGCGGGCCGGGTGCTCCGCATGGACGCAGCGGAGTGGTTCCTCGGGGGGTTCCTCGGTGGCTCGACCGGGGCGGGCATCGCTGCGATCGGGACCAGCCACGACTCGACGTCATGGGGCGTGGTGCTCGCCGCGATTGCAGGGCTCATTGCGGTCTTCACGTCCTTCGGCATCCGCGGGCACCTGAATCGGCCGTCGGTTGCCCCCCTCCGACTCCTCGGGGTGGGCCTCGTTGCGGTGGGTGGAGCCGCTGTGGCGTGGGTTCCCTTCGACAACTGGGCGGCGGCAACGATCGTCGACAAGGCAACGGCCGACGCGATCGCAGTGGCCGTCGGGGTCGTCGCTGCCGGGCTGGCGTGGCGGCTGGGGAAGGCGACGGCACGGGCTTCCTGACGCCCCATCCCTCGCATGCGGGGGTGATGGCGAGTTCCCTAGCCTCGCCCCATGGCCTCCTACATCGCTGCGATCGACCAGGGCACGACCTCTACTCGGTGTCTCCTCTTCGACCATTCCGGCACGATCAGAGCCGGGGCCCAGCAGGAGCACGACCAGATCTTCCCGAAGCCTGGATGGGTCGAGCACGACCCCGACCAGATCCGCCGACGGATGTGGTCGGTGATCGAAGGCGCCCTCGCCGAGGTCGGGGCATCCGCAACGGACATCGCCGCCATCGGTATCACCAACCAGCGCGAGACCGCGGTGATGTGGGATCGGTCCAGCGGCCGGCCACTCATGAATGCGATCGTCTGGCAGGACACCCGCACCGACCGGCTCTGTCGTGAATTGGGCGGCGCCTTCGGCCCGGGTCGTTTCGCCGCCGACACGGGCCTGCCGCTCGCCACGTACTTCACCGGCCCGAAGGTCCGTTGGGCGATCGACCACAACGACGACGTGGCCGCGGCGGCTCGCACTGGCGAGCTTGCGATCGGCACCATCGACTCGTGGGTGGTGTCCAACCTCAGTGGCCGCGCGGCGCACGTCACCGATGTCACCAACGCGAGCCGGACGATGCTCATGCACCTCGACCACCTCTCCTGGGATCCGGAGCTGTGTGAGGCCATCGGCGTGCCGATCGCGAGCCTCCCGGAGATCCGCTCGTCGTCGGAGGTGCTCGCAACGGCGACCGGCCCCCTCGAGGGTGTGCCGATCGCTGGGATCCTCGGCGACCAGCAGGCCGCCCTCTTCGGCCAGGCATGCACCGAGCCGGGTGAGGCGAAGAGCACCTACGGGACCGGCTCGTTCATGTTGCTGAACACCGGTACACAGCGGATCCGCTCGGACGCCGGCCTCCTCGGCACCGTTGCGTACAAGCTCGGCGACGCCCCGGCGGTGTACGCCCTCGAGGGTTCGATTGCGGTGGCGGGGTCGCTCATCCAGTGGCTGCGCGACAACCTCGGGATCATCGACTCGGCGCCCGAGGTCGAGGACCTCGCCAGGACGGTTGAGGACAACGGCGACGTCTACGTGGTCCCGGCGTTCTCGGGGCTCTTCGCCCCCTATTGGCGGGACGACGCCCGCGGCGTCGTGACCGGCCTCACCGGGTACGCGACGAAGGGCCATTTGGCCCGCGCCGCACTCGAGGCGGTGGCCTATCAAACAATGGATGTCCTCGACGTGATGAAGTCGGAGGCCCATCTCGACCTCAAGGCCCTCAAGGTCGATGGCGGCATGGTGGTGAACGACCTCCTCATGCAGTTCCAGTCCGACATCCTCGACCTGCCGGTGGTGCGTCCCGAGGTGATCGAGACCACGGCGCTCGGCGCCGCCTACGCCGCTGGCCTCGCGGTGGGCTTCTGGGAGTCGGTCGACGAGGTGCGCGACCAGTGGGCAGAGGACACCCGCTGGACGCCGTCCATGGAGGCGGGGGAGCGGGAACGACTCCGACGTGGCTGGAAGAAGGCGGTTGAGCGTACGCTCGACTGGGTCGAGTAGGGGGCTAGCCCCGGACCTTCTTGCGGGGCCGGTTCAGGGACGCCTCGGCAAAGGCGATGATGGCGTCGGCGACGTCGACGCCCGACGTCTGCTCGATGCCCTCGAGCCCCGGCGACGAGTTGATCTCGATGACCATCGGCCCGTCGACGCCACGCAGCATGTCCACGCCGGCGACGTCGAGGCCCATGACCTGGGCGGCGCGGATCGCCATCGAGCGCTCCTGCTTGGTGAGCTGGACCGGTTCGGCCTCTCCTCCCTGGTGGAGGTTGGCCCGGAACTCCCCGTCGGCGGCGATGCGCTTCATGGAGGCAACCACCCGGTCCCCGACCACGAGTGCCCGCAGGTCCTCGCCCCCGGCTTCCTTCACGAAGTGCTGGACGAGGATGTTGGCGTCGAGCTGGCGGAACGCGGCGATCACCGACTCGGCCGCCTTGCGTGTCTCGGCGAGCACGATGCCGTTCCCCTGCGTTCCCTCGAGGAGCTTCACCACGACGGGCGGCCCCCCGAGGACCTCGAGGAGTCCCTTGATGTCCTGGGTCGAGTGGGCGAACGACGTGGTGGGGAGGTCCACACCCTTGCCGGAGAGCACCTGGAGGGATCGGAGCTTGTCGCGCGACCGTGAGATCGCTTCCGCGCCGTTGACCGCGAGTACCCCCTCCATCTCGAACTGTCGTACGACTGCGGTCCCGTAGAACGTGTACGACGCGCCGATGCGGGGGATGACCGCATCGAAGTCGAGCTCCTCGCCGACGTACCGGACCCGCGGTCGGCGGGACGAGATGTCCATGTAGCAACGGAGGTAGTTGATCACCCGCGTCTGGTGCCCGCGGGCCTGCGCCGCCTCGAGGAGGCGACTGGTCGAGTAGAGCTGGCGGCTCCGAGAGAGGATCCCTAGCTTCATCCTTCGCCCTCGTCCTCGCTCTCGAGCTCGAGCTCGAGGAGTCGCTCCGACCGGACGAAACTGCGGGCCACGTCGACGGTGAACCGTTCGCGGATCGCCTCCCTCCCCAGGAGCACCTGGTACTGCATGTTCGTACGGTCGGCGAGCGTGAACTCGGCGTCCCACTCCTTGTTCCCCAGCCGGACGCGGCACTCGATCACGGGGCGGTCTTCTTCGCGCCCTCCCTCCCCGGGATTGCGAATGGTTCGTTCCTCCACGAGCGGGGCGCGGCGGCGAACCGGGTTGCCCTCCGCGTCGGAGGTCGTGAAGTAGACGTGTTCGACCCCTTGCCGACGCCGGACGAGCAACTTCGTGGCGTGGAGCGACGAGGTGCGGGCACCGGTGTCGATCTTGGCGACCATCGGTGGGAGTTCGAGGTCGAGCAGTTCGACCGACTCCCGCCAGCCGATGGACGGCGGACGACGACGTTGTGTGGCCATGGGACACCAAGCGTAGGTGTGGGGCGTACGCTCCACCCATGGAACTCGTTGTCGGCCCGATCTCCGTGGACGCCGTCCTCCGCGGCGGCAACCGCGAGGTGGCCCGCGTCGTGGTCGGTCCTCGCCGCCCCAAGCGGGTCGAGCGGATCCTCTCGATGGCGAACGACGCCGGCGTTGCAGTCGACGAGGTGGGTGAGTCGGCGCTGGCCCAGCTCGACCCGAGGAGCGGGGGCATCGTCGCCGAGGTGGGGGAGCGCCGCTTCCTCGACGCGTCGGAGGTGTGGGGCCTTGACCGCGTGCCCTTCATCGCCCACCTCGACGGCATCGAGGACCCCTTCAACTTCGGCCAGGCGGTCCGGACCCTCTTCGCCGCAGGCTGCACTGGTGTGCTCCTCGCCGAGCGCAACTGGATGACCGCAACCTCCACGGTGACTCGGTCGTCGGCAGGCGCCACCGAGCTCATGCCGATGGCGGTCCAACCGGTCGCCGACGCCGTCGATGGTGCCGAGGCCCGCGGCGCCAAGGTCGTTGCCACCTCCGATCGCTCCGAGCACGACGTCCATGACGTCGACCTGTCCGGCCCCCTCCTCGTCCTCTTCGGTGGTGAGAAGCGCGGTGTGACCCGCTCGGTGCTCAACCGGGTCGAAGCGGTCCGCATCCCCTACGGCCGTCGCTTCCCGAGGTCGCTCGGCACGGTGGCAGCCACGAGCGTGATCGCCTTCGAGGTGCTCCGCCAACGCAACGCCTGACCCAGCTCTGTCCCCCGCCGAGGCTCTGTCCCCCACGAAGTGGGGAAGGTAGGGGGATTCCAATGAGGTGCTCCGCCAACGTCGCGCCGAGGTGCTGTCCCCCACGGAGTGGGGGGAGGTAGGGGGCTTCCATCGAGGTGCTCCGCCAACGCCGCGCTGAGGTTCTGTCCCCCACGGAGTGGGGGGAGGTAGGGGGCTTCCATCGAGGTGCTCCGCCAACGCCGCGCTGAGGTTCTGTCCCCCACGGAGTGGGGGAAGGTCCCTGCGCCGGAGCAAAGCGAAGGCGGAGGTAGGGGGCTTCCAACGCCCAAGACGATCGTGCACGTTGGACCCATGGCGAAGACCGATCCCCTGACCGAGCGTGCCCGCCTCATGCGTCGCTCGATGACCCCATCCGAAGCCCGCTTCTGGACGGTCGTCCGGCGCAAGGGCCTTGGGTTCCGGTTTCGCCGACAGCTCGTCGTCGGGAACGCCATTGCGGACTTCGCCTGTGCGGAACGTCGGTTGATCGTGGAGTTCGACGGATCCCAACACGAGGACGATCCGAGAGATGACCGTCGCGATCGAGTCCTCATCGGATCGGGTTGGCGGGTGCTCCGGTTCTGGAACGAGCAGATGCTCGACATCGAGTTCGTGAAGGAGGCCGTTGTCGCGATGCTCCTCGATGAGCGCCTCGGCGTCGGCGTCGTCACCCGCGTCGTCGACGACGGGGAACTCCATGACGCGTACGACCTGGAAGCCCCCTACCCCGGCCTGGGGCCGGGGCCCTGTCCCCCGCAGGCGGGGGACAGAGGGGAGTAGGACCGGAGCGTTCTACCCTCCCGTGCCATGGCGATGATGCACGGTGGGCAGATCATGGCCCGTGCGTTGCGGCTGCACGGGGTGGACACGGTGTTCGTGCTCACGGGCGGGCACATCATGGGGTTCCTCGACGGGTGTGTGCTCGAGGGGATCCGCATCGTGGATGTCCGCCATGAGCAGGCTGCTGCGCATGCTGCCGAGGCCTACACCCGGCTCACCGGGAAGCTCGGGGTCGCAGCCGTGACAGCCGGCCCTGGCGCTACCGACACGATCACCGGGGTCGCGACGGCACAGGCGTCGGCCACGCCGATGATGGTGATCGGAGGTCGCCACAACCTCCGCCAGGAGCACATGGGCGGCCTCCAGGAGATGGACCACGTCCCCCTCTTCCGACCCGTGACGAAGTGGGCGGGCACCGGGTGGCAGACCGAGCGGCTCGGGGAGACGATCGCTGTGGCCATCCGGCATGCGTTCGAGGGACGGGGTGGCCCCGTGTTCCTCGACGTGCCGATGGACGTGCAGGTGGACCAGGTCCGCGAGGAGGACGTTGCGTTCCCCATGGGGATCGGCGTGAACCGTCCCACCGGGCTGTCGCCCGCCGCGCTTGAGGAGGTCGCTGGTCTCCTGCGCTCGGCGGAGCGTCCCGTTGTCTTCGGTGGTACCGGCCTCCGCCCCGGAGCCGGGGAGATGGCGGCCCTCGCCGAGGCCCTCGGCGCGCCGACCTTCCTCAGCGGTCGCGCCCGCGGGGGGATGCCGTTCGGGCACCGGCTCCTCGGCAACCACTCCCGAACCATGTGCCTCGCCCAAGCCGATGTCGTGCTCGCGCTGGGGGTCGACTGGGACTTCCGCACCGCCTTCGGCAGGGCGATCCCCGACGACACGAAGATCATCCACATCGACGCCGATGCCACCCGTATCGGGTGGAACCGGGTCCCCCATGTGGGTGTGGTCGCCGACCCGGCGACGGTCGTGCGCCAGTTCATCGGCGAGGAGTTCGATCCCTCCGACGAGTGGATCGAGACGTTCACGAACCTCGAGTTCATGATGCGGTCGCAGAAGGAGGAGGGCCTCGACTCCGATGCGAGCCCGGTGCACCCCACCCGGTTCGCCGCCGAGGTGGGGGAGTTCTTCGGCTCCGACTCGATCGTGGCGGTCGACGGCGGCGACATCGTCTCCACGACGGCCCGATGGCTGCGTATCTCCACGGCCGGGCACGTGCTCGACGCGGGCCCGTTCGGCACGCTCGGGGCGGGCCCGGGGTATGCGATTGCTGCGAAGGTGGCGTTCCCCGACACGAAGGTGGGGATCGTCTTCGGTGACGGCGCGTTCGGGTTCAACGGCTTCGAGTTCGACACCATGATCCGCCTCGGCCTCCCGGTGATCGGGGTGCTCGGCAACGACGGCGTGTGGAACAACATCAAGACGGTCCACATGGCGGTCTTCCCCGAACGGGTGGTCGCCGCCGACCTCGGGCGGAGGCCGTATGCGGCGATCGTCGAGGCGATGGGCGGGTACGGCGAGCTGGTCACTGATCCCGCCGAGCTCCGGCCCGCACTCGACCGTGCGGAGGCCTCGGGCCTCCCGTCGCTTGTCGAGGTCCACATCGAGGAGACCCGTCGGATGAGCTCGAACTATGCGAACTGATGTCTGATTGGCTGCAGGCCGTCGTGTGGGGCCTCGTGCAGGGGCTCACCGAGTTCCTCCCGATCTCGTCGTCGGGGCACCTCGTCATCGTGCCCGAGTTCCTCGGCCTCGAACCCCCCGACCTCGCCACGAGCGCACTCCTCCACCTCGGGACGCTCGTCGCCGTGGTGGTCTACTACCGCTCCGACGTCGCCCGACTCCTCCGTGCGGCCAAGGACGCCTCGGCGCGGCGCCTGCTCGGGCTCATCGTGCTCGGCACGTTGCCTTCGGCCCTCGCCCTCCTCGTCGAGGACCGGGTGGAGGCGCTCCAGGCCTCCACGTCGGCCGTGGGCATTGCGCTGATCGCCACGGCGGGGATCCTTTGGCTCTCCGAGAAGGTCCAGGACCGTGCCGGGATGGTCGAGGGCATGCCATGGAAGGACGCGGTCCTCGTCGGTTTCGCGCAGTTGCTGGCCGTGATCCCGGGGATCAGCCGCTCGGGCGCGACCATCACGGCGTCGATGGCACGCGGGCTGGACCGAACCGAGGCGGCGCGTTTCTCGTTCCTCCTCGGCGTCCCGGCGATCGCCGCCGCCGGATTCCTCGAAGGCCTCGAACTGCTCGACGGGGGAGGCATCCCCCCCTCGGCGTGGCTCGGGGTGCTCGTTGCGGGTGCGTCGGGGTACGCAGCGATCGCGCTGCTGCTGCGGGTGCTCACCCGTGTCGGGCTCCGACCGTTCGCCACGTACTGCGCGCTCGCCGGCGCCACGGCGATCCTCTTCCTCTAGCGATCGGCCACCACCACGATCCGCCCTCGGGTGGCTGCGGCGGCGACCGACTCGACTGCGTCACCCGGTATCGCCACCGACCCGACAGGGTCCCCGAAGTTCATGCTGCCGTCAACGGCCGGGCCGATGACCATGCCGGGGATGGAGACGGGCTCGGTGGTGGGGTCGTCGCTCAGTACGACGACCCGCAGGTGCGCACCGGTGGGGAGGTGCGTGGGGATCTCGAGCGAGATGACCCACCAGCCGTCCGGGGGGACCACTGCGAGGACGTGCCCGGGGAGGAGTGGTTCATCATTGGCGATGGGAATCGCCGCCACTCCGGTTGGCTCAACCCGGGCGAGGAGCCCGACGGGCATCGACTGCTCCTCGAAGAGGTCGACGTCGAGTGGGGTGCCGGCGGGGATCTCCTCCCGGGCGACCCATCGGGGCTCCGAAGGGTTGGGCCGCAGGTCGAACCAGAGCGCAACGAGTACCACGAGGCCCGCTGCGGCGTACCGCAGGTACGGGGGAGGGGAGAGCCAGTACACACCCCGACCGTATGGGAGGGGCGGTCCCGGGGGAAGGGGGTCAGTCCTCCTTGGAGGATCCCCGGGAGTCGTTCACGTAGAACCCCGAACCCTTGAAGACGATGCCGGCGGGGAGGAAGACCTTGCGGGCCGATCCACCGCACTCGTCATGTGTCTTCAGGGGCTTGTCCGAGAACGACTGGAAGGCCTCGAACTCGACGTCGCACGTCTCGCAGAAGTACACGTAGGTGGGCATGGCCGGGGCGAGAGTACCCGCCGACGTGCGATATCAGCCCTGCCTGCGCAAGCGCAGGTCCCCCCTCCAAGGGGGGACGGGACCCGTGAGCGCAGCGAACGGGAGGGGGGTGACAGATCCTTTTCCCCCCTCCCACGCCCCTGCGGGCCGTGGGTCCCATCGTGCTCGCCCCACCCGTGCATCCGCACGGCCAGCCTCCGGCTGGTCGTCGCTTCGCTCCGAGTGCGCCTCCGCTGGGCTCGCTCCGCTCGCTGACCCCACCGGGGGGATCTGCCTTCAGGGGAGTGATCCGACCGGTACCGTCACCTCTGAGGAGGACTCATGGACATCGTGCTCATCCCCGGCCTGTGGCTGGACGGCTCATCGTGGAACGGCGTGGTCCCTGTGCTCGAGGCGGCGGGCCATCGGTGCCATTCGATCACGCTCCCCGGCATGGGCGAGGCCGACGTGCCGCCGGCCGATGTGACCCTCGCCGACTGCATTGCCGCAGTGACCGGCATCATCGACGCTGCCGAAGGCTCAGTGCTCCTCGTCGGCCACTCGGCGGGGTGCGGCCTCGCACACCTGGTCGCCGATGCCCGGCCCGATCGCATCGCCCGGATCGTGCACATCGGAGGGTTCCCCGTCACCCCGGGGGAACCGGTGGTCGGTGGGATCCCCACCGTCGACGGCAGCATCCCCTTCCCGGGTTTCGATGCCTTTGAGGACGCCGATCTCACCGACCTCGACGAAGCGACGCGAGACGCCTTTGCCGCAGCTGCGATCGCCTCGCCGGCCTGCTTCGCGCACGAGCCGGTGGCCCTCACCGACCCCCGGCGGCTCACCGTCCCTGCGACGGCCATCTGCACCGAGTACTCCGCCTCCGACCTCGTGGACTGGGTGGAGGAGGTGCCCGAGCAACTCGTGGAACTCGACGCCCTCGCCCACCTCGACTTCATCGACCTCCCCACCGGCCACTGGCCCCAGTTCACCCGCGCCGCCGAGTTGGCGGTCCTCCTGGCCGAACTCGCCGAGGCGACCCGGATCGACGAGCAGGGTCGGCTCGAACCCCCGCTCGCCGCCGGGGAGGCCCGCACGGTGCTCGGCTACCTCGACTACCAGCGCGCAACCCTCGAATGGAAGTGCCGGGGCCTGGACACGGAGGGGCTCGCTGCGACGACGGCGTCGTCGTCGCTCACCCTCGGCGGACTGCTCAAGCACATGGCCCTCGTGGAGGAGCACTGGTTCTCGGCATGGCTCCACGGCGGGGGACTGGGAGCACCGTGGGATGCGGTGGACTGGGAGGCCGAGCCGGACTGGGACTTCACCTCTGCGTCCGGCGAGCGTCCCGACGACCTCCGCGACCAGTGGCGTAGGCGGGTGCGACGTTCCCGGGCATTGGTGGCCGCGGCGCTCGCCGAGGACGGCATGGCCCGGCTCTCCGACGGATCGAGGGAGGGCGTCCGCCATCAGCTGCGCTGGATCCTCCTCCACATGATCGAGGAGTACGCCCGCCACAACGGCCACGCCGACCTCCTCCGCGAAGCGGTGGACGGCCAGACCGGCGAGTAGCCTCGCCCCCATGTCCCCCTATCTCGGCGTCGTACTCGCCCTCGTGGGCAGCTACCTGCTCGGATCGGTGTCGTTCGCCGTGATCGTCGGTCGGGCCAGGGGCATCGACATCCTCGCCGAGGGATCCGGGAATCCGGGCATGTCGAATGTCTCCCGCACGCTCGGGAAGGGCGCTGCGATCGTGACGCTCGTCGGCGACCTCATGAAGGGTGTCGTCGCCTCCTCGCTCCACCTCTTCACCGATCCGCTCTTCACGTCTGGCGGTGATGAGCTCCTCCGAGGCCTCGCCGGTGCCTCGCTGTTGGGCCTCGCCGCAGTGGCCGGCCACTGCTACCCGGTGTTCAACAGGTTCCGGGGCGGCAAGGGAATGGCGACGTCACTCGGCGTGCTGCTCTACGTGTCCCCGCTCGTCACCCTCGGCCTCGGGGCGGTGTGGCAGCTCATCGTGAGGATGACCGGCAAGGCCTCGCTCGGGTCGCTCGCCATCGTGCTGCTCACGATCCCAGCCGTAGCCCTGGTCGACCTCCCCGAGGACGTGGCAGTTGAGGCCTTCGTCTGGCTCGTCGCCATGTTGGTGCTCGTGGTGTACCGCCACCGCGAGAACATCTCCCGACTCCGGTCGGGGAGCGAGCGCTCGATCGACTCGTGAGGCCGCTCGAACACGCCCGCCGGGACGTCCTCGCCGCGGTCCCGCTCCTCCCGGCCGAGCCGACGCCGCTCGACCGAGCCCTCGGACTGGTGCTCGTCGACGATGCGATCGTCCCCCACGACCTCCCCCCGTTCACGAACTCGGCGATGGATGGGTTCGCCGTGCGTGCCGTGGACGTGGCAGACACTCCGGCGGACCTGCGGGTACTCGAAGACGTCCCTGCAGGCTCCGTGGCGTCGGCGGTGGTGGGGCCGGGCACGGCGATCAGGATCATGACCGGCGCCCCGATGCCGGCCGGGGCCGATGCCGTCGTGCGCGTAGAGGACACCGAGTCCACCGACGGGTCCGTGCGGATCCTCGTGGGTGTCGTCGCTGGCGCCAGCGTGCGGCCCGCAGGCGGCGATGTGCGCGCCGGTGAGGTGGCGCTCCCTGCGGGCAGGAGGCTCACCCCAGCCATGCTCGGCGTGCTCGCCTCGATCGGCACCACCCACCCGGTGGTCCGTCGTCGGCCCCGCGTGGCGATCATGTCCACCGGCGACGAGGTGTTGCCGCCCGACCAGGACCTGCGCCCCGGAGCGATCCGCGACTCCAATCGACCGATCCTCCGTGGGCTCCTCGCGGAGCTCGGCGCCGAGGTGGTGGACCTCGGGATCATCGGCGACGACGCCGATGCCCTCCGCGACGCCGTGGCGAGGGGTGGCGCCGAGGCGGACGCGATCCTCACCTCGGGCGGGGTCTCGATGGGGGACTACGACCTCGTGAAGCAGGTGCTCGGTGACCTCGGCTCGGTCGAGTTCTGGCAGGTGGCAATGCAACCGGGGAAGCCATTCGCGTTCGGGCATGTCGACGGCGTTCCGCTCTTCGGCCTCCCCGGCAACCCGGTCTCGGTGACGGTGGCATTCGAGCAGTTCGCCCGTCCGGCGCTGCTCACGATGATGGGCGCCGAGGCCGTCCTCCGTCCTCGCATCGCTGCGATCGCCGACGAAGACCTCCGCTCGGATCCTGCGAAGACCGTCTTCCTGCGTGCGGCGACTGAGCACGTCGACGATGACTGGAGGGTGCGCCTCTCGGGTGGCCAGCTCTCGAACATGCTCTCGGCGGTCGCCATTGGCGACGCGTTCGTCGTGATGCCCCGCGGGGTGGCCGATGTCCCGGCGGGGAGTAGCGTCACCATCGAGATGTTCCGATGGCCTGAGGACCGGCTGTTCGATGAGGGGGTCGCATGAACGATTTCACGCACCTCGACGACGAGGGCCATGTGCGCATGGTCGAAGTGGGGGAGAAGGACCAGACGAAGCGCCGTGCCGTCGCAGAGGCGACCGTGGCGCTCTCGCCGAGGGTCTCCGCTGCACTGTTCGGGGGGACGCTCCCGAAGGGCGATGCGCTCGCCTCGATCCGTCTTGCCGGGATCATGGCCGCGAAGAAGACGCCGGACCTCATCCCGCTCTGCCACCCGGTGGGCATCACCGGGGTCGACGTGGAGGTGGAGCAGGTGGACGAGGGTGCCCTCATCCTGGCCACAGTGCGCACCACGGGTCGCACCGGCGTGGAGATGGAGGCGATGACCGCCGTCTCGGTGGCAGCGCTCACCCTCTACGACATGGTGAAGGGGATCGACAAGGGCGTGGAGATCGGACCGATCCGCCTCCTCATGAAGGATGGTGGCAAGAGCGGGAGGTGGGAACGATGAACGCGCTCGTCCTCACGGTGTCGGACTCGGTGAGTCGCGGCGAGGCCGAGGACCGCTCGGGCCCGGCCGCCGTCGAGGCCCTCGCCGAGCTCGGCATCGACGCAGAACTCGGCCTCGTCGAGGACGGGATCGACTCGGTGCGCACCGCACTCCTCGCCGCGGTCGAGGTGGGACGACCCCTGGTCATCACCACCGGCGGCACCGGCCTTGCGGCCCGTGACCTCACCCCCGAGGCGACGTCATCGGTGATCGAACGGCCCGCCCCGGGCCTTGCCGAGGCCATGCGGGCAGCCACGTTCGGGGTGCTGCCCATGGGCATGCTCTCCCGCGGGGTGTCGGGCGTCGCGGGCGAGACGCTCATCATCAACCTGCCGGGATCGGTGAAGGCGGTGCGCGAGGGCCTCGAAGTGATCGGTCCGGTGCTCGGACACGCACTCGACCTCCTCGCCGGCGACACCGGCCATTGACGGCGTGGGTTGTTGTTGGTTTGTGAACCGCCGTCCTAATATCAGCCCCACCCTGTTAGTCACTCTTCTCCCCGGAGCTCTCAACGCGTGCAGAACCTGCTGATCATCGTCATGGCGATCGCCGGCGTATGGGGCCTCTTCCTCCTCCCCTCCTTCATCGAATCCCGCCGCGAGGCGCCCCTGTCCAGCACGGAGCGCTACGGGGAGGTGAGCCAACGGCTCTCCCAGGTGCAGTCCGGCAGTCGGAGCGGAGTGAGTGCGCGGACCCTCTCGCGTCGTCGTCGCGTCCTCATCTTCTCCTCGGCACTCGCCGTCGCCACCCTCGCCTTCGCCATCATCACGTCGAACATCGGCGCCCTCGTCGCCCACCTCGTGGTGGACGCCTTCATCGCCTGGTACGTGGCGATGATCGTGCAGTTGCGCAACCAGCAGCAGCAGCAGGCCCTCAGGGCGTACTCCGTGGCCAGCGTCGACCGGTTCGACGAGGTCCGCGTCATCGCCGGCTGATGGCCGAACTCGACCGCATCGAGTCCCACTCCCGATCGACCCTTGACGCCCGCAACGGCGCCCGCGAGATGGCGCTGGCTGAGAGCCGGAAGATCATCCGCCTCTCGGCGAACACGATCCGCTCCCTCCATCGCGGCGAACTCGACGCCGCCCGCGCCCTCCTCGGCGAGGCGCGGGGCCTGCTCGACGGCCTGCTCGCAGGTCTCGTCGAC
Organism: uncultured Acidimicrobiia bacterium; assembly: GCA_964600365.1. GTDB lineage: Bacteria > Actinomycetota > Acidimicrobiia > Spongiisociales > JAENVV01. The sequence continues at coordinate 16,243 of CAZRJG010000021.1, read as the reverse complement.
CACCACGACCTCCAGCACGCCGGGTTCACGATCGACGCGCAGAAGGAGTTCAGCGAGGCGACCCTCACCTTCGCGCTCATCGAGGATGCGCCGCTGCCGTCCCCCGGCGACCTCGGAGTGGACGTCGTCCCGTTCCTGCACGGGCTGGGCGAGACTGTGGGCGAGATGCGCCGGCGCCTGCTCGACCAGCTGCGATCCGGGGACCTCGACGGTGCGGAGCGGCTGCTGGCGGAGATGAACCAGATCGTCGACCTGCTCGCCTCCCTCGACTACCCCGACGGGATGACGTCGGGCCTACGGCGCACCACCGACGTGGCGCGATCGCTCGTGGAGCGGAGCCGGGCGGACCTCACCGCCACGGCCGTGCAGGAACGGCTGCGGGCCGACCTGGCGAAACACCTCGACGACTGAATTCACCCTTCCACGGGGGTGGGCGACTCCGCCGCGTCGGCGGGAGCCTGGGAGGCCCGGAACAACTCTGCGGCGAGCAGCACCGTGGTGGCGACCGAGAGTGTGAGGTGGAACGCAACGACCCAACTCGATGAGACGCTGGTGATCACATGCAGCCATCCGAGGAGGATGTTGACGGCAAAGAGGAGTGTCGCGGCGCCCACGACACGTCGGCTTCTCGTCGGGCGCTGTGACACCCGGGCACGTCGTCGGAGGACGAGCAGGCCGATGAGGACGACGAGGACCGCCACCCGGTGGGACCAGTGGAGGATCACCGTCGGGTTCGTGAAGGCCGGGATGATGCCGATCTCCATGAAGGGCCATCCCGCGAATGCGAGGTTGTGGACCAACGAGCCGAGGACGAGCACCACGACCGTTCCACCGACCATCCACGCGACGGCGGCGCGCCATGCCGGGTCCGAGGGGCGGGCCTGCTGTGGGGTGGAGGCGACCGCGACACCGAGGACGAGGAGGGCGATCGTCACGGAGAGGAGGAGGTGGATCGTGACAAGGTCCATGGCGAGGTCGTTCTTGACGACGGCACGCCCGATCCACGCCTGGACGCCGATCGTGGTGACGGCGAGGAGGGAGAGCACGGCGGGGAGGGGCTGACGTCGGATCTGCCGCCACGCGGCGACGACGAGGAGGACGGCGAGGAGGCCCACCCACGCGGCGATCCAGCGGTGGGACCACTCGATGATCATGTGGAACTCCCAGCGGGGTACCCACCCGCCGAGGAGGCCGTCCTCGCAGAGCGGCCAGCGGTCCTCGCACCCGTACCCGCTCTGGCTCCCCCTCGTGTAACCCCCGAACCCGATGAGGAAGATGGTGAGCAGGAGCGTGACGTGGGCGAGTCGGGTGGTGCGCACGGCCGGGAGTCTATGGATGCCGCCGAGGGGCTCCGTCACATGGCGCGGAGCCCACACGAGGCGGTACCATGCCCTCCCCACGGGGGTGTAGCTCAGTTCGGCAGAGCACTACGTTCGCAACGTAGGGGTCACGGGTTCAAATCCCGTCACCTCCACCAGGAATCGAGTGAGAGAGCCCCCATTCAGGGGGCTCTCTCACGTATGGGGTTGGTGCGGGTGGAGTCAGCTCGGGAAGACGTGCCATGCCCACGCCCAGCCGACGAGCGCCGGGGCTGCGACCGCCACCGAAGAGGAGGCTGCGGTCGCGACGGTCGGCAGGTGGTGACGGTCCTTGGCGATGACCGCGACCAACGCCGTTCCAGAGACCAGCGCCCCTGCAGCCGCCATGCCTGCCAGTCGGATCGGGGTCGGCACCCGGGTGAAGAGGTCCATCGTCTCGACGGTCGCCATGCCGTACCCCAGTGTGGCGATGGAGGTCGCCACGAATCCGCCGGTGAGCGCCGTCAGCGAGCGGGTCGCCCCGCGGCTCCGGCGGATGGCAACGAGTGACCCACCGATGGCGAGGACGAGTGCACCGCCCACGACCGCGGCGTTGAAGGGAACGGTCTCCCACCACATCGCCTCCCGGTAGCTGCCGGTGCCACCGACGGTGAAGTACGTGACCCCGTCGGGCCCCTCGTAGTACACCCGTCCCGCCTCGGCGCCATCGGCTTCGAACTGGGAGACGAGCGCCTCGAGCCTGAGCACGCTGTCGGTGTCGACGCGGGTCGGGAGGTAGGTGCCGGCGCGGCCTTCGACGATGGTGCCGGCGCCGTCGGCGACGGGCGCAGGTGCGAAGCCGTCCGACGTGGGGAAGAGCTCTTCCACGAGCTTCGTGTGGAGTGTCCGTACGAACATCGTCTGGGGAGAGGGATCGTCGATGCCCACGAGTGCCTCGCCGTTCACCGATGTGAAGATGCCGACGCCCACGTCGGGGAGGAACGTGATGAGGCTCGTCGTGCCGATGCCGTTGCCCCCGTGGTACAGCGCCGAGCGCCCCTCGAACCGCCACTCGGCCAACCCGGTCGTATGGGCGCGAAGGCTCGGATGGGGTCCCGCTGCAGTGAAGAGGCCCCCGGGAGTCGTCGGGGCGAGCAGGCCGTCGTCGGCGAGCAAGGCCTGCATGAACCGGGCCATGTCCTGGGCGCTGGCGGTCAGGCCCGCGCCGGGGACGAGCGCCGGGGTGTCCTTCGGGTACGGCTCGTACACCCCGTCGTCCCACGAGTAGCCGATGGCCACGTCGTCGGGGAGCGGCTGTGCGAACGAGGCGTGGTCCATGCCGAGGGGTGCGAACAGGGTGGTGTCCGCGACGTCGGCGAACTCGGCCTCGAGCGCCGCGGCGATGGCAGCGCCGGTGAGCGTGTAGCCGACGCTGGTGTAGCTCGCCACGACGTCTGGGGCGAACGCCCGATCGGGGAGCGCCCGCACCCACTCGTCCAGCGACGGCGCGTCCTCCTGGTCGAGGTGGTGGCTCACCAGGATCGCGTCGGGATAGCCGCCACGGTGCTGCAGCAACTGCCGGATCGTGCTCGCCGGCCCGTACCGGTCGGACAGGTCCACGTCGAGGTAGTTGTCCACGGGTACGTCCAGGTCGATGACGCCCCGGGCGGCCAACTCGAGTGCGAGCGCCGCGGTCACCGGCTTCGAGATGGAGCCGACCCGCATCGGCGTGGTCACGGTCATCGGACGGCCGGTGCCGAGGTCTGCGGTGCCGAAGGCTCGGAGGATCGCGCCGTCGGGCCCGACCATGGCGAACACCATGCCCGGCACGCCGGACTCGGCCATCGACTCGGCGACGTGTGCCTCGACGATCTCCTCGGCCCGGGAGCCCGACTCGAGCGCCCCAGCGCGTGGTCCCTGGGGGAGCACCATCGCCAGCAGGCCGATGAATGCCAGGGTCTTCGCGGTCTTCTGCATGTGGTTCCTCGCTTGGTTGCGTACCTCCACTGTCTGCGATGGAGGCCTTCGCCACCTCCGGGCTGGCTCGGCTTCTTCCTCGGGGCTGGCCCTGAGGCGTGGGCGGCCCCGACGGACGAAGATGGGGTCATGCGCGATGACGCGGGGAACCGGATGAGTGCGTGGATCGCCGCGTCCATCGTGATCGCCTTCGGGGCGATCACGGGGTGGCACGCGCTCGGTTCGACGCTCCCGGGAGCGCCATCGCCGGCCGTGGTCGCGGCCGATCTCGTCGCGGGCGCATCCTTCGCGGTCGTCGGAGCGGTGCTGTGGGGCCGCTGGAGGAATGAGGGGATCGGCGCGCTGGCGATCGCGGTCGGCGTGGCCTTGTTCCTGCCCGACATGCGATGGTTCGAGGGAAGTGTCACCTGGACGTTGGGATCGATGCTGAACGACTCCCACCTCGTGTTGCTGGCGTGGGTGGTGTTGGCGTTTCCCGACGGCCACCTCGACAGGGTCGAGCGGCGCTACGTGATCGCCCTCAGCGGCTATTTCGTCATCCTGGCGGTCGCCGGGCATCTCTTCGAGGAGCCGATCCCGGGATGCGATGTGTGTCCGACGAGCTTCTCGCTGGTCCGTGCGGACCCCCCGCTCAACGACCTGATCTGGTCGATCGGCCAGTTGGTGAACCTGGTCGGCATCGGTCTCCTCGTTGCCCTCATCCTCCGCGCACGACGCTCCTCGACCGAGGCGGGCCGGCGCGCCCTGAGCCCGGTCGTGTGGGCGCTCTGGCCGATCGCACTCGCGCTGGTCGCCGCATTCTCGGAGCCGCTCATCGGGTTCGGTGCGGCGGGTGCCCGGGCGGTGCTCATGGGCGAACGCCTCGCACTCACGGCGTTCCCCCTCGCGCTGGCTGCGGGCGTGGTGCGGACGCGGCTCGACCGTGGTCGCGTGGGTGAGCTCGCAGTGGCCCTGGCGTCCGCCCCCACATCCGAGGTGTTGGAGGAGCGAATCGGGGATGCGCTCGGGGACCCCGGTGCCCGATTGGTGTTCGTGCGCGAGCACGGGTCCGGGTGGATCGACGCCCGTGGTCGAGAGGCGATGGCACCGTCTGGGGATGGGGCTTCGCTGATCACGTCGAGTGACGGGGAGCCACTCGGTGCGATGGTGCACGATCCCGCGGTCGATGAGTGGCTGGTGTCATCGGTGGCCGCTGCGGCCACGCTTGCGGTGCGCAACGAGCGCCTGCGGGCCGAGTTGCGTCGGCGTGTGATCGAGGTCGAGGACTCGCGGGAGCGAATCGCCGCGGCCGCCATGGAGGAGCGGAGGCGTATCGAGCGTGACCTGCACGATGGGGCGCAGCAGGGTCTCCTCGCGCTCGGCGCCACTCTCGGCTCGATCCGAGCCCAGGCCGACGGCGAGGTGGGGGACCGCCTCGGCGTCGCGATCGAGGAACTCAAGGAGACAATCCAGGATCTCCGGGACCTGGCAAGGGGCGTCCACCCTGCCATCCTCACCGATCGAGGTCTCGCCCCTGCGGTGCGGGCCCTCGCCGAACGTGCCCCTGTTCCCGTGGAGGTCGATGTGACCCCGGATCGGTTCCCCGCCCCGGTGGAGGCCGCCGCCTACTTCTTCGTTGCCGAGGCGCTCACGAACGCGATCAGGCATGCGGAGGCGTCGTCGGTCGCCCTGCGGGGTACCAGGACCGAGGGCTTCCTGGAGATGGAGGTCTCCGACGACGGGCGAGGCGGGATCGATGCGCCGGGTGGCTCCGGGCTCCAAGGGCTGCGGGACCGGGTGGAGGCGCTCGGAGGCACCCTCGAGATCAGGAGTGAGCCGGGATCGGGCACCAGGCTGAAGGTGCGGCTGCCATGCGAGTGATGCTTGCCGAGGACTCGGTGCTGTTCAGGAAGGGCCTCGTACGACTCCTCGAGGATGCTGGGTTCGAGGTGGCCGCCGAGTTCGACGATGCCGACTCGTTGATCCGGAGGATCACGGCCGATCAGCCCGACGTTGCGATCGTGGACATCCGCATGCCCCCGACCCACACGACGGAGGGCATCGAGGCGGCCATCGGCATCCGCTCCGCCTTCCCCGACGTTGGCGTCCTCGTCCTGTCCCAGTACGTGGAGACCGAGTACGCCGTCGAGTTGCTTCGCGACACTCGGGGCCGGGTCGGGTACCTGTTGAAGGACCGGGTGACCGACCCCGGGGAGTTCATCGACGCCGTACGGCGGGTCCACGCCGGCGAGACCGTCGTGGACGCCGACCTCGTGTCCCGTCTTCTCGGGCGGCAGCGGCACACCTCACCGCTCGACGGCCTGACCGATCGTGAGCGCGAGGTGCTCGCTGCGATGGCGGAGGGGCACACGAACCAGGGGATCGCTGCCGCGCTGCACATGAGCACGAAGACGGTGGAGACCCACACCACGTCGATCTTCCAGAAGCTCGACCTGCTGCCCGGCGACGACTACCACCGCAGGGTGCTCGCAGTCGTCACCTGGTTGCGTGAGCAGCCGTCGAGCGGGGAGTAGCGGCCCACCGGTACGCTGCTCCCGATGCGTCGTCTCCTCCTCGTCCTCGTGCTCCTGCTCGCCGCGTGCACGTCGACCGCCGAGCCCTCGACGACGATCGTGCCTGCGCCCACGGAGTCACCCAGCTCCACCGTCGTCGCGGTGCCGTCCACCACCACGACGACCACGGTCCCCGAGCCCACCGCCGAGGAGGTGCTCCTCGCCGAGATCGACGAGCTCATCTCCATCACCGAGCAACTGCGGGAGCTCCCGTTCCTCGCCGAGCCGACGATCACGATCCTTACCGCCGAGGAACTCTCCGAACGGGTCATGGCCGACATCGACGAGGAGTTGGATCCCGCCGAGGTCGCTCGGGACACCGAGGCGCTCCGCATCCTCGGGGTGATCCCCGACGGCCTCGACCTCGCAACGTTCTACGTGTCGCTCCTCGGCGAGCAGGTGCAGGGCTTCTACGACTCCGAGACGAAGGAGATGGTCATCCAGGCCACCGAGGGGGGCCTGTCGGAGTACGAGAAGATGGTGATCGTCCACGAGCTCGTCCACGCCCTCACCGACCAGCACTTCGATTTCGGGCCCGTCACCGACGAGTTGTACGACGCCGAGGAGTTCGACGCCGCGATGGCAATGCGATCACTCGTCGAAGGCGACGCCACCCTCGCCGAGAGCCTCTACGTGCAGACGCTTTCCCAGGAGCAGCTCCTCGAGATCGTGGCCACCTTCGGTGAGGTCGACTCGACCGTGTTCGATGAGGCTCCCTATTACATCGCTGAGAGCCTCATCGCCCCCTATGTCGACGGCCTCGCCTTCGTGAGCGCCCAATTCGAGCTCGCCGGGTGGTCGGGCGTCGACCTCGCCTACGAGCAGGTGCCCACGACCACCGAGCAGATCCTCCACCCCGAGGCGTACCTCGACGGTGAGGGGGCGATCGAGGTGGCACTCGTCGGCGAGCCGCCCGAGGGCTACGAGGTCGGCGAGGAGTCCACGTGGGGCCAGTCGGGCCTCCGTGACCTCCTCGGCGCCGAGCTCCTGCCCTTCGAACTCGTCCAGGCCGCAGAGGGCTGGGGCGGGGACCGGTACCGCATCCTGTGGGACGGCGAGGACGCCATCTTCCAACTCCAGTACGTCGGGGACACCCCCGACGACGCCGATCACGTTGCCTACGGCTTCCGGGAGTACCTCGAGGTCGCCGCTCCCGAAGGTATCGCCTGGTGGATCCTCCGCAAGGGCGACGAGGTGGCGGTCGTGGTCGCCTCCGACTCGGCCGAGGCAACGCCACTGGTGAAGGACCTCGAGGCCCTCGGCTTCACCGGATAGGGGTTCCCCCCGCCGGCATCCCGACGTACGGTCGCTGGGTGGGCTTCCTCACCCGACTCCTCGGCGTCTGGCGCACCCCGCCGCCCCTCGTGCTGCGCACGCGTTCGGTGCACGGTCTCTTCCTGCGGCGGTCGTTGGGCCTCATCGGACTCCGTGAAGGCGTGGTTGTGCGCACCGGCGTGTTGCGGCCGTGGTACATCGTGGTCTGGCCCGAGGTGGACACGATCGTCGAAGTGCCCGAGGAGTGGGCGTTGCCCGCATGCGGGGCGCGCTGGCGATGATCCCCCAGATGAGCAGGTCCCCCCTCCCACGCCCCTCCGGGCCCTGGGTCCCATCCCCCCAATGGGGGGATCTGCCACAAGGCCGTTCCCTCAAGGCAGGTCCCCCCTTCAGGGGGGACGGGACCCGTGAGCGAAGCGAGCGGGAGGGGGGTGAGAGAACCTTCCCCCTCAGGGCAGGTCCCCCCGATGGGGGGATCTGCGGTGTGCACTCGCACACTCCCGTACCCTCCCCCCATGGCTGGCACGCTCATCCTCTGCGCCACTCCGATCGGGAACCTCGGCGATGCGCCGCCGCGACTGCGGGAGGCGCTCGAGTCTGCCGATGTCGTGTACGCCGAGGACACCCGGCGGGCCCAGACGCTGCTGGCGCACCTCGGGGTGCGAGCCACGCTGCGGTCGTACTTCGTCGGCAACGAGCAGGAACGCGCCGGCGAACTCGCAGCACACCTGGCGAACGGCGCGATCGTTGCCCTCATCACCGATGCCGGCACGCCGGCGGTGGCCGACCCGGGCGTCACCGCGGTTCGTGCCGCACGGGAGGTCGGCGCGACGACCTCTGCGGTCCCCGGCCCGAGCGCCGTGACCATGGCACTCGCCGTCTCGGGGTTCGGCGGCGACCGGTTCGTCTTCGAAGGGTTCCTGCCCCGCAAGGGTGGTGAACGGACCGGTCGCCTCGCAGCGATCGGCACCGAGGACCGCACCGTGGTGTGCTTCACCACCGGCTCCCGGGTGGCGAAGGACCTCACCGACCTCGCGGCAGCGTCCCCGCCGGATCGGGAGGTCGTCGTGTGCCGGGAACTCACGAAGGCCTTCGAGGAGATCTGGCACGGCCGCCTCGCCGATGCCCCGGCGCATTGGGAGCAGGCGGTGGTGAAGGGTGAGTTCACGCTCGTCCTCGCCCCCGTCGAGGCGGCACCGCCCTCCCTCGAGGAGGGGATCGCCTCGGTGCGGCGCCGCATCGAGGGTGGCGAGCGGCCGAGCGACGCGGCGAAGGCGGTCGCCAGGGAGACAGGGCTGCCCCGGTCGGATCTCTATGCGGGGGCCCTGGAGGGCCAGCAGTAGCCTCGCCGACATGTGGGTCGATACGCACTGCCACCTCCAACTGGTCGAGCACGCCGCGCCGCAGGAACTGCTTGCCCGGGCGGGCGACGTGGACTGGCTCGTGGTGCCCGGGATCGACCTCGACTCGTCGCTCGCCTCCATCGAGCTGTGCGCGACCGACCCCGATCGGCTGCTCCCCACCGCCGGCCTCCACCCCCACGACGCCGAGGCCTGGCCGGACCAGCGCGATGCCATCGCCGACCTGCTCCCACGGGTGCGAGCGGTGGGGGAGACCGGTCTGGACTTCTACCGGAACCTCGCCGGTCGCGACGCCCAGATCGAGTCGTTCCGCGACCACATCGCCCTCGCCGTCGAGCACGACCTCCCGCTCATCGTCCACTGCCGTGACGCCTTCAAGGAGGTGTTCGAGATCCTCGAACACACCGGCGGAGGGCCCCGGTCGGTGCTCCACTGCTGGACGGGTGGCCCTAAGTGGTCGAAGCGATTCCTGGACCTCGGTGTGACGTTCTCCTTCGCAGGCCCCGTTGCCTTCGCAACGGGTGACACGGTGCGCAGGGCTGCTGCCGTGGTCCCACCCGAGCGGGCGATGGTCGAGACCGACACGCCCTACCTCGCTCCCGAACCGCACCGGGGCGAGGACAACGAACCCGCCTGGGTGGCGCTCAACGGGGCTGCGCTCGCCGGGGTGTGGGGGATGGACGTCGCCGAGGTGGCCGCCGTCACCTCGGCGAACGCAGCACGGGTGTTCGGCACGTGAGCGCGCAGACCCGCACGGAGATCCGCGACCTGCTCGACCGACACGGCCGCCGGCCCCGCAAGGCGCTCGGCCAGCACTTCCTCGCCGACCCGAACATCACCGAGAAGATCGTGCGCCTCGCCGGCGTGGGGGAGGGGGACCTCGTCATCGAGATCGGCCCGGGCACCGGCACGCTCACCTCGGCCCTCGCCGCGGCCGGTGCTCAGGTGATCGCCTACGAGGTCGATGAGGGCCTGGCCCCGATCCTCGCCGAGACCGTCGGTGATCTCCCGGGGATCGAGGTCCGCTTCGAGGACGCCACCGACGTCGACTACGCCGCAATCGACCGCGAGTGGGTCCTCGTCGCCAACCTCCCGTACAACGTCGGGACCCCCATCGTCCTCGACGTCCTTCGCCACGCACCACGCTGCCGACGGGTGGTCGTGATGGTGCAGGAGGAGGTCGCGCAGCGGTTCGTCGCCGACCCGGGGACGAAGGACTACGGCATCCCCACGGTCGTCGTCGGCCTCACCGCCCGCCCGGGGGGCTCGTTCAAGGTGCCCGCCCAGGTCTTCGTCCCGCCGCCCAACGTCGGATCGGCGGTGATCGCACTCGACCGTGTCGAGGTGGAGGGACCCGTCGAACGAGCGATCACCCTCGCCGCCACGGCGTTCGGCCAGCGCCGCAAGATGCTCCGCCAGTCCCTCAAGGGCGTGCTCGACGACCCGACCGCCACCTGCGAGGCGGCCGGGATTGCTGCCACCTCCCGCGCCGAGGACCTGGCGCCATCCGACTGGCTCCGCCTCGCGGAGGTCCCATGAGCATCACCCTGCGCTGCCCCGCCAAGGTGAACCTCACCCTCCGGGTGGGCCCTCCCGAGGGCGAGTTCCATCCCCTCGACTCGATCGTGCAGGCGATCCCCGGTGACGTTCTCCACGCCGAGCCCGCCGACCGCGACTCGCTGCGCATCATCGGCCCCCACGGTGAGGGATTGGAGGCCGACTCCGGGAACCTCGTCCTGCGCGCCGTGGCGGCACTGCGCGATGCGGGCCTCGACGTCCCCGGCATCCGGTTCGTGCTCGACAAGCGGATCCCTGCCGCCGCAGGGCTCGGCGGCGGCTCGGGCGATGCGGCTGGTGCACTCGTCGCTGCTGCGACGCTCTTCGACCTCAACGCCGATCTCGAGGCGGTTGGGGCAGCAGTCGGCTCCGACGTCCCCGCCCTCGTCCGTGGTGGCACGGTGCGGATGACCGGCCGCGGCGAGGTCGTGACCCCCGTCCCGTTCCTCGGCCGCTTCGCCCTCCTCGTCTTCGTGCCCTCCTTCGGCCTCTCGACCGCGGCGGTGTATCGCCGCTTCGACGAGTTGGGCTTCCCCGACGGCCAAGAGGTGTTCCTCGCCCCCTCGGCCCTCGAGGACCTCCTCCCCCTCCGGAACGACCTCACCCCTGCTGCCGAGTCACTCGATCCGAGGATCACCAAGCACCTCGCCGTCCTCTCCTCGGCGCTGGATCGTCCCGCGATGCTGTCAGGTAGCGGCTCGGCGATGTTCGCCTGCTTCCCGACTCTTGGAGAGGCCGAAGGTGCCGTCGCATTGCTGCGTCCGAAGGTGGAAGAACTGGACCCGGGCTTCCGACTCCGGGAGGCGTTCGAACCGATGCCGACGGGACCGACGCCGGAGTAGTTGTCACCCCCCTCCCACGTCCCTGCGGGCCGTGGGTCCCATCCCCCCTGAAGGGGGGATCGGCTTTGCTCCCCAGGAGCAGATCCCCCCGGAGGGGGGATGGGGCCCGTGAGCGCAGCGAGCGGGAGGGGGGAGGGACATCCCCCGCTCAGTCGAGCACCGCCTCGATCTCACCCAGCACCCACTCGAGGTCCTCGAAGACGTCGTCGTTGTCGAAGCGGAGCACCGTGAACCCCTGTGCGGCGATCCATCGTTCCCGTTCGCCGTCGGCGATCGTCGCATGTGTCGAGTCGTGGACCGATCCATCGAGTTCAACGACCAGGCGCGCCGAGTGCGAGGCGAAGTCGGCGATGAAGGGACCGATCGGCTCCTGGCGGCGGAAGCGGTGGCCGCGTGGCCTCCGACGGAGGTGTTTCCAGAGGACGCGTTCGGCCGGAGTCGACCCCTCGGAGCGCATTGCCCGGGCGTGTTCGGTGAGGCGTGGATCTCGCATGGTCACACCGTGCGACGCAGAGGCGCCGCTGGGAAGCCCTTGACACGCCTCCGTCTACACTCGCGCCTCCCTTGGGGGATGGTGTAACTGGCAGCACAGCGGGTTTTGGTCCCGTCGGTACGGGTTCGAGTCCTGTTCCCCCAGCCAGCAGCGACGTAAGGCGAGGATGGCGAGGCGAGTAATCGTCCTGGCGGCCGGTCAGGGCACGCGGATGAAGTCGGGGCTCCCCAAGGTGCTTCACGACGTGGCCGGCATGCCGATGCTCCACTGGGTGCTGCGCGCCGTCGATGACCTCTCAGCCGAGCAGGTGGTGGTGGTCGTCGGCCACGGCGCCGACCAGGTCGCCGAGACCCTCCCAGCGGGCACCGAGACCTGCCTCCAGGAGGAGCAGCGGGGAACCGGCCACGCCACGGACCTCGCAATGGCCCAACTCGAATGGCAGGACGACGACACGATCCTCGTGCTCCCCGGCGACACGCCGCTCCTTGAAGGTGAGACCCTCGACGCGCTCTGCCTCGCCAGGGAGGAACGCCGCTCGGCGGTCGCGCTCCTCACTGCCATCGTCGACGACCCGACCGGGTACGGACGGGTCATCCGCAACGGCGACGCTGTGACCGGGATCGTTGAGCACGCCGACGCAACCGACGAGCAGCGGACGATCCGCGAGATCAACGCCGGCATCTACGCGTTCCGGGCAGCCGACCTGGCCGCCGAGTTGCCGCGGCTCTCGGATGACACGGCACAAGGGGAGTACTACCTTCCGCATGTGGTCGACCACCTCGCCGAGCGCGACGCCGAGATCTCCGCTTCTGTCGCCGACGCGACCGAGATCGGCGGGGTGAACTCGCAGGCCCAACTCGCCGAGGCCGCCGCCGAACGGCGCGCGCGCATCAACGAAGCCCACATGGCGAACGGCGTGTGGATGCAGGACCCGTCGGCCGTGTACCTCGACGAGGGTGTGAAGCTCGGCCGGGGCGTCCGCCTCTACCCGGGCGTCCACCTCGAAGGAACCACCGCGGTCGGCGCCAACAGTGAACTCGGTCCAGACGTCTTCATCCGCGACTCCGAGATCGGTGCCGGGGTGAAGGTCTGGTACTCGGTCATCAGGGGCGCCACGCTCGCCGACGGTGTCGAGGTGGGTCCGTACGCCTCGCTCCGCCCCGACAGCGTGTTCGAGGAGGGTTCGAAGGCCGGCACGTTCGTCGAGACGAAGAACTCGACGATCGGTCCCGGCTCCAAGGTCCCGCACCTGTCGTACGTCGGTGACGCCGACATCGGCAAGGGCGTGAACGTGGGGGCGGGGACGATCACGGTGAACTACGACGGTGTGGACAAGCACCACACGGTGATCGAGGACGGTGCATTCATCGGCTCCGATTCGATGCTCGTGGCCCCCGTGACCATCGGGAAGAACGCCATGACGGCTGCGGGTAGTGTCATCACCTCAGACGTGCCCGACGGCGCGTTGGTGGTGGAACGGTCGAAGGTACGTGAGATACCCGGATACGGGGACCGTATCGGCGCCCGCCGCGAGGAGAAGAAGCGGAAGGAAGAAGGCTGATGGAGGTCGTCGGCCGGAAACGGCTCATGCTCTTCTCCGGGAGCGCGAACGAGTCGCTCGCGGAGGAGGTATCGACGCTGCTGGGCGTGAAGCTCGGCGGGATGCAGCGTTCCGTCTTCGCCAATGGCGAGATCTATTGCCGCCCCACGGAATCGGTCCGTGGGGCGGATTGCTTTGTGATGCAGTCGCACACCGAGCCGCTCAACTTCAACATCATGGAGCAACTCGTCGCCATCGACGCCCTCAAGCGGGCGAGCGCCCGGGCCATCACCGCCGTCATCCCGTTCTTCGGCTATGCCCGACAGGACAAGAAGGCGTTGCCCCGTGAGCCGATCACGGCCCGTCTGATGGCCGACCTGCTCCGCACCGCAGGTGCCGACCGGATTGTGTCGGTGGACCTCCACACCGGCCAGGTGCAGGGCTTCAGCGACCGTCCGTTCGATCACCTCACCGCCCTTCCGATCTTCACCGACTACCTCACGAGCCAGCTCCAAGGCGACATCACCGTGGTCTCCCCGGATGCGGGTGGTGTGAAGCGTGCCGAGCGGTTCGCCAAGCACCTCGGTGCCGAGGTGGCGTTCGTGTACAAGCGGCGGATGGCCGAGAACCACAACCAGTCCTCGGCGCTCGCCGTGGTGGGTGAGGTGAAGGACCGCCATGCGGTGATCGTCGACGACATGATCGACACCGCGGGGACGATCACCAACGCCGCCTCCCTTCTCCTCGACCGGGGAGCGCTCTCCACCCGGGTCGTGGCGACGCACGGGATCTTCTCCCCGCCGGCCGCCGACCGCATCTCGGCGTCGAACCTCGACGAGGTACTCGTCACGAACACGCTGCCGATCTCCGACGACATCCGGAAGCTCGAGAACCTCACGGTGCTCTCGATCGCCCCGATCGTCGCCGAGGCACTCGAGGCGATCTTCGCCGAGACCTCGGTGAGCCAGATCTTCCTCGGCGAGAACGTCTGAGGCCGATGCGCTCGGAGGTCCTCGAGGTCGACACCGGTGTCGACGAGGCGATCGCCGACCTCACCCTCGCGTGCGAGCGATTCGTCGCCGGCGGCGGTGACGGCCTCCTCAACGTCTTCGTCCCCCACGCCACTGCGGGTGTGGCGATCATCGAGACCGGGGCGGGGAGCGAGGCCGACCTCCTCACGGCCCTCGAGTCGGTGCTGCCCCGCACGACCCGTTGGCGCCACGCCCACGGTTCACACGGCCACGGCCGCGACCACGTGCTCCCTGCGTTCATCGCCCCCTCGGTCGTGGTGCCGGTGCTCGACGGCCGCATGCAACTCGGCACCTGGCAATCGATCGTCCTCGTGGACACGAACCGGGACAACCCCCGCCGCCGGGTCCGCCTCAGCTTCGTGGAGGGATGATGGACGACCTCGTCGGCCGCACAGGAACCGCCTCACTCGTCGTCGGACCCGACGACCTGGCCATTGCCCTCGGCTCGGGTGACGTGGAGGTGTTCGGCACGCCCCGCCTCGTGGGGTTGTGCGAGGAGGCAACGGTCGCTGCGATCGCCGACGCCCTCGATGACGGCCAGACCTCGGTCGGAATGCGTGTCGAGATCGACCACCTCACGCCCAACCGCGTCGGTGACGAGGTGACGGCGACTGCCCGCGTCACCGCCGTCGACCGCCGCCGCATCACCTTCGAAGTAGAGGCCACGACCAGCGGGGGAGTGGTTGGACGCGGCGTGGTGGTCCGCGCAGTGGTGAACCGAGCGAGCTTCGGGTAGCCACAAGGCAGATCCCCCCAAGGGGGGGATGGGACCCGCAGCCCAAAGGGCTGCGGGAGGGGGGTGCAACATGTGCCCAGTACGCCCCCGCACCCGCCCCGGCGATCTCGCGGTACCCTCCTTCTTCCCCGCTCAGGAGTTGTGAAGATGCGTGTGCGAATCGGTGTGAGCGATTCCTCCCGTGAGATCGAGTTGGACGTCGAGGATGTCGACTCGTTCATGAAGGAGGCAGAGGATGCGGTGTCGGGTGACTCCCAGGTGCTGTGGGTGACCGACACCGACGGCCACAAGGTGGGGATCCCCTCGGGGAAGATCTCCTTCATCGACATCGCCCCCGAGGCCCGTCGCTCGGCGGGGTTCTCGGCGCCGTAGCCCCGAACCGCACTCAGGACACAAGTGAGCCCCCGGCCGATGGCCGGGGGCTCACTGCAGGACTTGGCGAAGCGCTAGTTGCGCTGCCGACGCCGCTCGGCGAGCCAACGCTTGCGAAGGCGACGGCGCTCGTCCTCGGCGTAGCCACCCCAGACACCAGCTTCCTGGTTGGTCTGGAGGGCGTACTGGAGGCAACTCTCCTGGACGGGGCATTCACCGCAGATGCGCTTGGCCTCGTCGATCAGTTCGAGTGCGTGGCCCGTCGTCCCCACAGGGAAGAAGAGGCCTGGTTCTGAGTCCCGACAGAGGGCAATCTCCCTCCAGTCGGCTGCGATCACCGTGTCCGGTGAAGGAATGGTCAGCACGATTTCGATCTCCCACGAAAACGGCTTGTGAATACTATCACAAGCCGGGATAGTCACGTTTGAACGGACACAACCTTAAAGGCGATGTCCGTGACCTGCAAGGGATTCCGGGGAATTCTTTTCGTGCCGTGCGGCAAAGGGACCTTAGGCTTGGGCCATTCTGGGACGCGAATCGGGAGTGGAGACGTGCGCATCGGAGGACATCGAGGCTGGAAGTCGGCCTACCGCGACAACACCTTGGAGGCGTTCCGCGCTGCAGCCGAGCACACCGACTTCGTCGAGATCGACGTGCGCTGGGCGCTCGACGGCGTGGCCATCCTCAGTCACGACCCGGTGGTCGATGGCGTGGTGCTCGCCGAGCACGGCTCGAACCAACTCCGACAGCTGCCCGAGACGTCCCACATCCCCACGTTCGCCGAGCTGCTCGCCGAGCTCCCCGGGCTCCCACTCGACATCGAGCTGAAGCACCTCCCCGGCGACCCCGACTTCGACCCCTCATTCGACCGACCGGTCGCTGCGGCCTCCCTCGCCCGGCCCGGCGATGTGGTCACGTGCTTCCACTGGCCGACCCTCGCCGAGGTGAAGGAGCGCCTGCCCCGGGTGCTCACCGGCGTGCTCGTGGAGCCCGGCACGTCGCTGGACGATGCCATCGAGGAAGCGGTCGTCCGCGGGCACCGTTTCGTGGTCCCCGAGCGAACGATGCTCGCCGACCGCTCCCGCATCGCGGAGATCCACGGCCAGGGCCTCCTCGTGGGCGTGTGGACGGTGAACGACCCGGCCGAGGCAAAGGAGCTCGCCGACTACGGTGTCGATGCCGTCGTCACCGACGATCCCCCCTCCGTCA
>CAZRJG010000020.1:0-36991 GCA_964600365.1 uncultured Acidimicrobiia bacterium | reverse complement strand
GTCCTCGCACTCGGTGTCTCCGACGCCAAGTTGGAGGAGGGGTCGATGCGATTCGACGCCAACATCTCGGTCCGGCAGGTCGGAGACCCCGAACTCGGGACGAAGGTCGAGATCAAGAACATGAACTCGTTCCGCAGCCTCGAGCGGGCCTGCGACTTCGAAGCGGTCCGCCAGGTGGCGGTGCTCGAATCGGGTGGGACGATCGTCCAGGAGACGCGCCACTGGGACGAGGCCGATGGCAGGACGCACTCCATGCGCGTGAAGGAGGGGTCGAGCGACTACCGATACTTCACGGAGCCGGACCTCCTCCCCATGCACTTCGATGAGTCATGGGTGGCACCGATCAGGGCCGGACTCCCCGAGCTCCCCGCCGCCCGGGCCGAACGGTACGTGACGCTGGGCGTCGATGCGCACGCCGCCGAATTGCTCGTGGGAGCCGAGGCGGCGTACGGGGCGGTCTTCGAGGCCGCCGTCGAGGGAGGCGTTGCGGCCAAGCAGGCGGCCAACTGGCTGCTCCAGGACGTGACGACCTGGTTGCGCCGGACCGAGTCCGAGCTGGAGGCGACACCGCTCGCGGGCAGCCACCTTGTGGAACTCGCCGGACTCGTGGGAAAGGGGAAGCTCTCCAGCAACGGTGTCTCCTCGGTCCTCGAAGGGGTCCTTGCAGGCGAGGGTGCCCCCGGTGCCGTCGCCGAGGCGCGCGACCTCATCCAGATCAGCGACTCCGGAGCGCTCGAAGCAGCAGTGGACGAGGCGATCGCCGCCAATCCCGACGAGTTCGCCCGCTTCACCGGTGGCGAGCAGCGGCTCACCGGATTCTTCGTGGGTGAGGTGATGAAGGCGACGCGGGGCAAGGCGGACCCGAAGCAGGTCTCCGAGATCCTGAGGGTCCGAGCGACCGGGTAGCCGCCCCCGGCGGCCTCAACCGCCGAGGATCCGAGCCAGCTGCCTCGATTGGGCCACGGCCCTGCCCGACGAATCCCAGATCACACCGTCCTCCTCGAAGTGGCCGTCGCGGATCAGGTGCGTCGTGAAGAGGCACTGCAACCACCCCGGTTCGGGACGCGCCCGGAAGTGCACGGTGAGCTCGAGGGTCGGGACCCAACCAAAGACGCCGATGCTGAACACGGTGGGCGGGAAGCCATCGGCGAACAGTGGCATCGCAGCGAGGTCCGGGGCACGGGGCTCCCGGAACCTGATCCATCCGCCGATCTCCGAAGCGGAGGAGTGCGCGAGGTCGGGGGAGAGCCGGATGTCGAACTGGCGGACGAACTCGAATGGAGCGTCGTCCGGCTCGCGCCCGAGGCATTCGTCGGGTGGCGGGAAGTCGGGCGGGTAGGCGCGCTGCACCGTCGCGCCCGACAACTCGTCGAGGTCCGAGAACGTGCCAAGGGTCCGGAGGCGCTCCCGATTCTCCTGGAGGAGGCGGGCCATCGCGACGGAGGTCGACCTCCCGTCCTTGATCGGTTCGACCACGATCACCGCGTCCTCGCCTGCCGAGACCGGGCTGATGAAGTGGGTCGTGACGGTCAACGGATCGGGGTGCTCCAGCTCACGTCCCATCGCTGCGACGGTGAGGGCCTGGAGGTAGCCGCTGTTGGGGACCTCGCCGATGTTCCATCGCGACTCGATGTGGGCCGACCAGTGGTGCGGGGCCGTGGACGTGAGCTCGAGATCCCGGTCGAACGGGTGCATGGTCGGAATCTACCGAACGGCTGTCAGGGGGATTTCCCGTGCGGCGTCGGATGCGGGACAATCAGCACAACCAACGAAGGAAGACGATGACGAAGGTCGTAGTCGCCGAGGAGATCGCACCCTCGGGGATCGAAGCACTCAGCCGGGCCGGTGAGGTGGCCAACCTCGCTGGTGCGACTCGAGATGAACTCCTTGTTGCCCTCGCCGACGCCGATGCGCTCGTCGTGCGGTCGGCCACGGACGTCGATGCCGAGTTGCTCGCCGCAGCGCCGAGGCTCCGCGTCGTGGGTCGGGCGGGGATCGGCGTCGACAACATCGACCTCGCTGCGGCGACGGCTCGCGGCGTGATGGTTGTCAACGCGCCGCAGGCCAACATCATCTCGGCGGCGGAGCACACCTTCGCCCTCCTCCTCGCCCAGGCGAGGAACGTTCCCCGGGGCGACGCATCGATCAGGGACGGTCGCTGGGAGCGTGCACAGCTCAAGGGCGTCGAGCTCCACGGGAAGACGCTCGGTATCATCGGCCTCGGTCGCATCGGGACACTCGTCGCCCGGCGGGCATCGGCGTTCGGGATGTCACTGCTCGCCTACGACCCCTACGTCTCCGTCGAGAGCGCACGACGTCTCGGCGCCGAGGTGCTCCCGCTCGACGACGTGCTCGCCAGGGCCGACTTCCTCACCATCCACCTCCCCAAGACGAACGAGACCGCCGGCCTCATCGGCACGGAGGCGTTCGCCAAGATGAAGGACGGGGTCCGCATCGTGAATGCGTCGCGGGGTGGCATCGTCGACGAGGCCGCCCTCGTTGAGGCGGTGCGGTCGGGGAAGGTCGAAGGCGCCGGGCTCGACGTGTTCGACGTCGAGCCGCTCGCCCCGGACTCACCCCTGGTGGAAGAACCCCGGATCGTGCTCTCCCCCCACCTGGGTGCGTCGACGACCGAGGCGCAGGACAAGGCCGGCACGGACGTGGCCGCTGCGGTGGTTGCGGCGCTGTCGGGCGAGCTCGTCGCGTCCGCGGTGAACGTCGACTTCGGCCCGCCCGCCGATGAGAAGGTCACGGCGTACCTCACGACGGCCGAGTACCTCGGCAAGCTCTTCACGTCGCTCGCGCGGGGCCTCCCTCCCCGCATCGAGCTCTCCATCGCAGGTGAGCTCGCCGAGCACCCGTGTGGTCCGCTCAAGTTGGCGTTCCTCAAGGGGGCGTTGGCGCACGTGTCGTCGGAGCACGTCACCTACGTGAACGCAGCCCAGCTCGCAGCCGAGCGCGGCATCGACGTGGTGATGGCCACTTCCTCTCACTCCCGCGAGTTCGTCTCGACGGTGCGGGTGTCCGGGACCCTTGGGGAACGGTCCCCGTCCGTGGCCGCGACGCTCACGACGAAGGGCCCGACCCTCATCGGCCTCGACGAGATGGAGATCGAGCTCCCGTTCGGGGCGAACATGCTCCTCATCCGCCAGGACGACCAGCCCGGCGTGATCGGCAGGGTGGGGACCTACCTGGGTGACATCGGCATCAACGTGGCGAACATGGTGGTGGGTCGATCGACCGTGACCGGTCACGCCGCACTCATGGGCCTCGCCCTCGACCAGCCGTTGGACAACGACCAGGTGGACGACATCCGGGGGCTCGCCGGGGTGCAGAAGGCCCGCTTCCTCCGGTTCCCCGTCGCCTGAGGTGCGCAGACTCGTCGCCTCCTGGTTCGGCTCAGGGCTCCTCCTCGGACGCCTGCGCGGGAGCCACACGGGGTCGGGCACCATCGGGGCGGCAGTGACCCTGCCCCTTGCGTGGTGGCTCAACCAGGTCGGATGGTGGGCGTGCCTCCTCGGGGCGGTGGTCGTCTCCCTCCTCTCCCTCTGGTCGGCCCGCCCGTTCGCCGAGGGAGGGGATGACCCCGGTTGGGTCGTCGTCGATGAGGCCGCCGGCACCCTCGTCGCAGCGGTCGGGCTCGGTGGGTGGGCCCTCGTGGTGGCGTGGGCGGTGTTCCGCCTCGCCGACGCGACGAAGCGATTCCCCGGCGTCACCGCCGCGGAGCGCCTGCCGGGAGCCGTCGGGATCACGGCCGATGACATCGTTGCCGGCCTCTGGGCACTGGGCATCGGCTGGGTATTCGCAGGCCTCGTCTGAGGAGGGCCTCCTAGGGTCGGGGGATGCCGATCATCGTCGAAGCCGTCGACACGCGCACGGCACCCGAATCACAGTTCCGGGAGCTCCATCGCCTCCACCTCCAGTACGAGCGCGACGAGAAGCCCGACGACCCGCCGTTCCCGTGGGAGCGCCGACTCGTGGCCTGGCGCGCACCGTTGCCGGACATGGTGGTCCCCCGCTGGTTGGCATACGAGGACGGGACGGCGATCGGCACAGCCGGGTATCGGGCCCACGAATGGCAGAACCTCGAGAACGCCGAGTGTTGGGTGTGGGTCGACCCCGAGTACCGGGGAAGGGGCGCAGCCCGGGCGCTCTGGACACCCCTGTTCGACTCGCTGCAGGGTGATGGGCGCATCCGGATCGACACCTTCGTCCTCATGGACAGACCGGAGGAGGCGCTGCTCGAGCGTGCCGGGCTCGCCCGGGTGTACGTTGAGCGACTGAGTCGTCTCGACATCGCCGGGACCGATCGGCCGCGCCTCGAGTCCTGGGTGGAACGGGCACCCGAGCGGGCGTCGGGCTACTCCCTCCTCCGCCTCACCCCGCCGATCGACGATGGACTGCTCGACAAGTGGTGCGACGCGACCAACCTCATGCACACCGCGCCGAAGGACGACGCCGTCGAAGAGGACGTCTTCACGACGCCAGGGGCCTGGAGGGGGTTGGAGGAACGATTCGAGGCGCGGGGGATTGCAGTGCACATCCTCGTTGCGGTCCAGGATGCCACCGGCGACTGGGTCGGCTACACGGCGCTGGCCCATGACGAGGCGATGCCCGTGATCCTCGAGCAGTGGGATACGGCGGTGGACCCGGGCCACCGCAACCGTGGCATCGGGCGCTGGCTCAAGGCAGCCCTCTTCCTCGACGTCGCCGGTCGCTACCCGGATGCGAGATGGATCGATACCTGGAACGCGGAGTCCAACGACGCGATGCTTGGGATCAACGTGGCAATGGGATTCCGTCCGTACTGGACGGGCTCGTCATGGCAGGGCATGACCGCCGAGATCCGGGGGGCGCTGGGCGCGTAGTCAGCGCAGGTGGCGTTCGTGCCAGCCGAGGATCGCCTCGAATCGCTCCCTACGGTGCGCCGGCTTCCCCGATCGACTCAGTTCGTGGCTCTCGTCGGGGAATCGCAGCATCTCCACCGGGGTCCCGTTGCGCAGCAACTGCATGAGGAACTGCTCGGCTTGTTCGATCGGGCACCGGAAGTCGGACTCGGAGTGCAGGATCAACGTTGGTGTCGTCACCTTGTCCGCGAGGCGTTGGGGGCTCTTCTCCCAGAGGTAGTCGTAGCCGTCGGGCATCTCGGCGCCGAGGTAGTACGTCCCGAAGGTGTGCCCGATGTCCGAGGTCCCCGCGAAGGACGTGAACGAGAGCAGCGCACGCTCGACCACCGCGCTGTTCCAACGATCCTCGTGGCCGAGGATCCAGCCGGTCATGAATCCGCCGTACGACCCACCCATCACGCCGAGCCGTGTGGGGTCGAGTCTCGGTTCGCGTGCGAGCGCAGCATCGACGACGAGGCGGATGTCCTCGAGGTCGTTCGTGCCCCACCCATCTCCGACGACGGCCCGCATCCACTCCGTCCCCCTACCCGACGACCCCCGGGGGTTGCAGGCCACGACGCCGTAGCCGGCTGCCGCATAGACCTGGAACTCGTCGAAGAACCCGAACCCGTACTGGGATGCCGGCCCTCCGTGGATGTTGAGGAGGAGCGGCACCTTCTCGTCGCCGGGCGGGAGGAAGATCCACGCGTCGATCTCACCCCCGGGTCCCGGGACCGTGAAGTGGTCGCCGGGGACGAAGGGGAGGGGTTCGGGATCCAGGGTCGTGAGGCGCTCCAGTCCGTCGGGGCCGAGCAGCCAGAGGTCGCCGGGCTGGTCCATTTCCGAGATCGTCACGGCGATGGCATTCCCATCGGGTGTCGCCGACACCCCGGTGACGGCGCGGTCGCCATCGAGGAGTGTCTCGACGCCGCCGCTCTCGGTGATCCGGATGAGGCCGACCCGGCCCGCGTCCTCGAGCACGGCGATGGTGCCGTTGGCGGTCGCTTGGGGTGCGAGCGGCGTCCCGAAGACGAGGATGAGGCTGCGGTCGAATCCGGGCACCACCTCTTCCCACGCACCGTCCTCGAGACGCCACAGGGTCTGGCTGGACGGCCAGGGGATGGGTTCGGGGAAGCCGGTGGCGAGGACGGTGCCATCGGGTGCGACCGTGAGGGAGCTCCAACTCCCGAGGGGCCCGATCTCCTCGGAGCCGCTCCCGTCGATGGCTGCTCGGTGCACGGCTCGGCGCATGTCGGAGAGCCCCTCCCGGAGGTCGGTGAGGAACACGACCGCCGAGCCATCGGGGGTGACCCGTGGGCTCATGACCCCGCGGAGGGGATCGGTGAGGAAGGTCGGCTCGCCGCCCTCGACGGGCACGGTGGCGATGCGATGGCGATCGGTGTGGAGCCATCCGATCGTGTCGAAGCGGTACGGGATGTGCGTGATGCGGCGGGGCTTCCGCTGTCGCTCGTCGTCATCGAGGTCGGCCCAGGAGTCCTCCCACTCGACCCAGTGAACGATGAGCAGGTCTCCGTCAGGGTGCCACTGCACGCCACGCACCCCCTTCGGTGCGTCGGTGACGGTGTGTGCCTCGCCCCCGTCGACTGCGATGACGGCCACTTGCGCAACGCCGCCGTCCGCGCGGAGGAAGGCGAGCCGGGTGCTGTCGGGTGACCACGTCGGCGAACTGTCGCCGGGCCCGGCGGAGAAGCGTCGGGCGCCCCGCCCTCGGTCCCAGAGCCACACCTCGCTGTCGTATCGATCCTCCTCGAGGTTCATGCGAGACACGGTGAAGGCAATGCGGGTGCCATCGGGGGAGATCGCGGGCCGGGACGGCGTCGAGAACTGGTCGAGTTGGGAAGGGAGCATGGGCAGGCAGGTTAGGGCCGGGTGACCGGGTTCTTGCCCCGTGCCCTATCCTCCCTCCCCATGCAACCATCCAAGGTGATCTGGCTCGATGGGGAGCTGGTCCCGTGGGGTGAGGCGAAGGTCCACGTGCTGAGCCATGCCCTCCACTACGGGTCCGGGGTCTTCGAGGGCATCCGTGCGTACGCCACGGACGACGGACCGGCGGTGTTCCGACTCAAGGAGCACATGGACCGCCTCGTACGGGGCTGCAAGGCCTACGGCATCGGCCTCGAGCACACTGCCGACGAACTCTGCGAGATCGCGCTGGAGGTCGTCCGGGCCAATGAGCTCCCCGCCGCCTACATCCGCCCTCTCGTGTTCCTGGGACTCGGCTCGATCGGCTTGAACCCCGCGGGTGCGAGCGTCCACACGATGATCGCGGCGTGGGAATGGGGTGCCTACCTCGGCGAGGACGGCATCGCGAATGGCATCCGGGGCCGCTTCTCCTCGTGGCGTCGGATCGACCAGGCATCGCTCATCCCCTCGGCGAAGGGCACCGGCGCCTATCTCAACAGCATCCTCGCCAAGACCGAGGCGGTGAGGGCCGGCTACGACGAGGCGATCATGCTCAATCGGGACGGCTTCATCTCGGAGGGATCCGGCGAGAACGTCTTCGTCGTGAACGACGGCGTGGTCCATACGCCACCGATCGCCGATGGCTGCCTCGAGGGGATCACGCGCGACTCGGTGATGCACCTCCTCGCCGACGCAGGCATCGAGGTCCACGAGCACAGCCTCACCCGGGCGTCCCTGTACTACGCCGACGAGGTCTTCCTCTGTGGCACGGCCGCCGAGGTCACCCCGCTGCGCGAGATCGACGACCGGCCAGTCGGCGACGGCACCCCGGGTCCGATCACCCGGATGGTGCAGGCTGCGTTTGCCGATCTCGTTCGGGGTCGTATCGACCGCTACTCCCACTGGCTCACGCTCGTCTGATGGCACAGCAACCCAACGTCGAACTCGATCGCTCCGACGCCCCCAAGGAGTCGCTTGCGCCGCCTGCAGGCACATGGATCCCGACCCGCCCCGGGGAGGTTCTCACCCCCGAAGCGCACGTCATCGGTGCCGGTTTTGGACGGCCCGGCCCGGACATCGGCTTCGCCTACCACCTCCTCGGCCACCACGTGCCTTCCAACGCGAGGTCGAAGCGCCTCGACGCGGTGCTCGTTGCTGTGATCGGCGCCCGGGCATCGGCCATCGGTCGGGCTCCTGTCGCCAAGGATGCCGCCGTGGCGGCCGCCCTGCTCGGCTTCGGCCAGGACGATGAGGACGCGGCATCTGCCCGCCGGCGTGGGATCCTCGATGCGACGACGCACGAGCACCCGAAGGGGAGCGCCTTCGTGGCCTCGATCCCGGTTGAGGTCCTCCACGGCGACGCCGAGATCGCCCGCCGCTGGGTCGCCGGGCAGCTGTCGCAGTGAAGATCGTTCGCCTCCAGACGCCCGAGGGCATCCAGTACGGCACCGCCGAACCCGACGGCGTGCGCCTCGCGCAGGGGTCACCCCTCGTCGAGTTCGAGACCGACACCGACGTCGTGATCCCCTACGAGGAGGTGCAGTTGCTCGCCCCCGTGTTCCCGACGAAGGTCGTGTGCGTGGGGAAGAACTACGTGGACCATGCCGCCGAGATGGATTCGGAGGTCCCGGACCGCCCCATCATCTTCCTCAAGCCAGCGACTTCGGTGATCGGGCCCGGTGCCGCGGTCCAGCTTCCGGCCGACTCGGCCGAGGTGCACCACGAGGGCGAACTGGCCGTCGTGATCGGGAAGCTCGCCCGCAACGTCGCCGCCGAAGACGCCAGCAGGGTGATCCTCGGGTACACCGTGGCCAACGACGTCACTGCACGTGACCTCCAGCGAGCCGACGGACAGTGGACGAGGGCGAAGGGGTACGACACGTTCTGCCCGCTCGGTCCAGCGATCGCCACCGAGTTCGATCCTCTGGAGGGATTGCGCATCACCACATCGGTGAACGGCGACATGCGTCAGGATGGCTCGACTGCCGACCTCGTGTTCGGGGTCGCCGAGCTCATCGAGTTCATCAGCCGGGTCATGACCCTCCTCCCCGGTGACGTGATCCTCACTGGGACGCCATCGGGCGTGGGCCCGATCGTGTCGGGCGATCGCGTGGACGTCGAGATCGAGGGCATCGGGGTACTGTCGAACCAGGTCGTGTAGCGCGTACCCGCAGTCGCCGACGTGTTGGCGTTGGGAGGGGGGTGACGCCAAGATCGCTCCATGACCGTTCGTGTTCGCATCGCGCCCTCGCCCACCGGCTCCCTCCATGTGGGGAATGTCCGCTCGGGGCTCTTCAACTGGCTATTCGCCCGTCACCACGGGGGGACCTTCATTCTCCGCGTCGACGACACGGACACTGAGCGGTCCGAGGAGCGCTACCTCGAAGAGATCCTGGACGGATTCCGCTGGCTGGGACTCGATTGGGACGAGGGCGTTGGCGTCGGGGGTCCCCACGGGACGTACCGGCAGTCCGATCGGTTCGGCCGCTACGCCGAGGTCGTCGAGGGCTTTCTCGCCTCGGGCGTCGCTTATCGGTGCTTCTGTACCCCGGAAGAACTCGACGAGCGCAGGAACGAGGCCCAGCGAGAAGGCCGGCCCCCCGGCTATGACGGCCGGTGCGCCTCCATCCCCGCCGCCGAGGCCACGGCCCGCGCAGAGGGCGGCGAGCCCTCGTCGATCCGGTTGCGGATGCCCGACGACGACATCGTGTTCGAGGACCTCGTCCGGGGTGAGATGCGGTTCACGCCCCAGACGCAGGACGACTTCGTCATCGTGCGGACGAGTGGCGCCCCCACCTACCACCTCGCTTCGACCGTCGACGACGTCGACTACGAGATCACCCACGTCGCCCGTGGCGAGGACCTTCTCTCTTCGACCCCCAAGCACATCGCGATCGCGGGGGCGATGGGTGCTGAGCCAGCCATCTACGCACACCTGCCGCTGCTGTTCGGTCCCGATGGCAAGAAGTTGTCGAAGCGCCATGGGGACACCTCGCTGCGTGCCTTCCGGGAGCAAGGCTTCCTCCCCGAGGCGATGTTCAACTTCATGTGCCTCCTTGGATGGTCGCCCGGTAACGATCGCGAGGTGATCACACGGGAGGAGGCCGTTGCGTTGTTCGACCTCGATGCCGTGCAGAAGAACACGGCGGTGTTCGACACGAAGAAGCTCGAATGGTTGAACGGCGAGTACATCCGTGCGCTCGACCCGGCCGACTTCGTCGCTCGCGTGCTCCCCACCCTGGGTGGGCTCTCCGAGGGGCAGGAAGCCGCATTCCGATCGCTCGCACCGCTCGTCCAGGAGCGAACCAAGCGACTCGATGAGGCGGCCGATCAGGTCCGGTTCCTGTTCGTTGGCGACGATGAGTTCGCGTATGACGAGTCGTCGTGGAGCAAGCAGATGACCAAGGAGTTCTCTCGTCCGTCGCTCGAGGGGGCGCTCGCCGTGCTCGGGGACCTCGGTGACTGGACCACGGAGTCGATCGAGTCCGGGCTGCGGGAGTGGATGGACGTCGAGGAGCTCTCTGCCCGCAAGGTCCTCCAGCCCATCCGGGTGGCGCTCACCGGCTCGGCGATCTCCCCGCCGCTCTTCGAGTCGATGGACGCGCTGGGACGCGAGTCCACGCTCGCTCGGATCAGGCGGGCGCTCGCCGCGATGGAGTAGGAGGCGTCGCCGACGCCTCGAAGCGAATCCCCCCCGGAGGGGGGATGGGCCCCACGGCCCGAAGGGTCGTGGGAGGGGGGAGGAGTCTTACCCCCCTCCCGTCTCCCTCGAGGGGGACCTGCTGTTGTGACCTGGCGACGGGATGAGCTGCGCTCGTCAAGGCTGCGGGCGGGAACCCCGCCCTCGCCACTCCCGTTGGTCGTTTCGTACCCGTGGCTGCGCCACCGGGTTCGTGTACCCCGGCGGGGTGTCAGACAGTAGGAGGGGCCCGCCAAATGGCGGGCCCCTCCTACTGGTAGCCCCGACGGGATTCGAACCCGCGTTACCGGCTTGAAAGGCCGGCGTCCTAGGCCGCTGGACGACGGGGCCAGGGCGAGGGGGATGCTACCGGAGGTCTGCCGGCACACCCCATCGGCCGTCGCGCGGGACGCGGCGACCGGTACGCTGCGTCTCATGCCCGTGCCCGTCCCAGAGTTCACCATCGGCATCGAAGAGGAGTACCTCCTCGTGGATCGCCAGTCTCGGAACCTGGTGAGCGATCCCCCGGGAACGATCATGGAGGCCTGCACGGAGCTCCTCGGGCACCGGGTGGCGCCCGAGTTCATGCGGAGCCAGATCGAGATCGGGACGTCGCCGGCGACGACGGTGTCCCAGGCCAGGGCAGAACTCCGGCAGCTCCGGTCCACGGTGGCCGAGGTGGCCGACAGCGAGGGCATGGCGATCGTTGCGGCCTCCACGCATCCGTTCGGCAGTTGGCGCGACCAGATCCCCACGGACAAGGAGCGCTACGAGGCGCTCGCCCACGACATGGCGGCCGTGCTCCGACACCTCCTCATCGGCGGGATGCACGTACACGTGGGCATCGAGGACAAGGACCTGCGGATTGATCTCATGAGCCAGGTCACCTACTTCATCCCCCACCTCCTCGCCCTCTCGACTTCCTCCCCGTTCTTCGACGGTGAGGACACGGGGATGCAGAGCTACCGCAAGTCGGTGTTCAAGGCCATGCCGCGCACCGGTCTCCCTCCCCAGGACTTCGAGACGTGGAGCGGCTACCGGCGTCATGTGGACGCCCTCATCCGCCCGGGCGTGATCGAGGACGCGACGAAGATCTGGTGGGAGATCCGACCGTCGGACCGGTATCCGACCCTCGAGTTCCGGGCGTCGGACGTGTGCCCGTTCGTCGACGACTCGGTCGCCGTCGCCGCCCTCTACCTTTGCCTGCTGCGCATGCTCTGGCGCCGGCGTGTCGACAACCAGCGCTGGAGGCTCTACGCCAACTTCCTCATCGAGGAGAACCTGTGGCGCGCCCAGCGGTATCCGCTCTCCGAGCTGGCACTCATCGACTTCGGAGAGGGGGAGACGAAGCCGTTCGCCGTGCTGGCCGAGGAGATCCTCGAGCTCGTCGCGGAGGACGCCGAGGCGCTGGGCGTCGTGGACGATGTGGGGCGGATCACCCAGATCGTGTCCGGCGGCACGTCGGCGGATCGCCAGCGTGTCACGTTCCAGTCGACCCTCGACGCCACGGGTGACGCCCGCGCAGCGTTTGCCGCAGTGGTGGACCAGCTCATCGATGAGACCGTCGCGGGTCTCTGACGAATCACCTATCCTTCCCCCTCCATGTACCAGGTCCTCTCCCAGTCCTCTGCCATCCTCACCCTGCTCGGCCTCGCCGTGGCCCTCGCAGGGATCGGCTTTCTCCTGGCCGGTCGTGGCGAGCGAGTCTGGTCC
The DNA here is from genome assembly GCA_964600365.1 of uncultured Acidimicrobiia bacterium. Lineage (GTDB taxonomy): Bacteria > Actinomycetota > Acidimicrobiia > Spongiisociales > JAENVV01. The sequence goes on along the minus strand of CAZRJG010000020.1, from coordinate 24,790 downwards.
GAGGTCGGCAGGCTCTTGCCCGCCCTCATCTTCGTGGTATCCCTCGGTGCGACCATCGGATCGCTCCTGTACAGCGAGTCGCTCGGTTTCGAACCCTGCCGCCTCTGCTGGTACCAGCGCATTGCGATGTACCCGATCGCCTTCCTCTCGGGACTCGCCCTGTGGAAGCGGGATCTGGGCCTCATGTGGTACTTGCGCGCGCAGGCTACGGTCGGTGCCGCCATCGGGTCGTACCACTACCTCACGCAGGTCCTGGACTTCCTCGATGGTGGGTCCTGCAGCGCCACGGCGCCGTGCACCCTCAAGTACGTGAACCAGTTCGGGTTCGTTTCGATTCCGTTCATGGCAACCGGCTGCTTCGTGCTCATCGCCGTCGCAGCCCACTACATCATCCGATTCCAAGGAGAAAAGGAATGAGCGAGACCGCCAACAACAGTCGGTCGGCCATCTGGGTCGTTGTCGGCCTCGTGGTCGTCGTAGGGGTGTTCGTCCTCACATTCCTCTCCGCGGGGACCGGTGGGTCGGGCTACGAGGTGGAGGGCTTTGGTGACGTGGACGTCACGGGCACCCTGCCGCCGCTCGCCCCGGGCGCACAGGGCGTCGTCTCCGACGATGGCGCCGTGGGGATGGTGGCGCCGGAGATCCGCGGTGAGGACTTCAACGGCGAGACGGTCGAGATCCTCAACGACGGCACTCCCAAGATCATCGTCTTCCTCGCCCATTGGTGCGGCTTCTGCCAGGCCGAGGTACCCGAGCTCGTGGGGCTCCTCGGAGGCGAGTCGTCGCTGAGTGGCGTCGACTTCTATGCCGTCGCAACGGCCTCCAACCGGACCCGGGACAACTGGTCTCCGGCTGCCTGGCTCGTTCGCGAGGGGTGGCCAGCTCCTGTCGTGATGGACGACGTCGACACGTCGGCGCTGGACGCGTTTGGCATCGGCTCGTTCCCCGGTTGGGCGGTCGTCGACGCCAACGGGACGATCGTCGCGAGGGCAACTGGTCAGCTCTCCACGGAGGCCGTGCAGGCGCTCATCCTGCTCAGTTCAGTCCCCGAGTGAGGGTTTGAACAGCGGAAGGGATCCATTAGCCTTCCCGAGCCCATTCGGGGGTGGTGTAATTGGCAACACAGCTGGTTCTGGTCCAGCCATTGGGGGTTCGAGTCCTCCCCCCCGAGCCGGTCACACCGTGACCGAACACAACCCACGGCCCCGTCGTCTAGTGGCCTAGGACGCCGGCCTCTCAAGCCGGTAACGCCAGTTCGAATCTGGTCGGGGCTGCCACGCGAAACCCCTCCGCAAGGAGGGGTTTCGCGCGTTCACCGGGACAAAGCAGCAGATCCCCCCAGGGGGGGATGGGATCCACGGCCCGAAGGGACGTGGGAGGGGGGAGGAGGATCTCTCCCGCTCGCCTCGAGTCAGAGATCCCCCGGGAAACCGCGGTTGCCGCCCCTACGCATTCCCCCGTGCGGGAATCCCTGCGCCGCTCACGACACCGGACTCGGGGAGACAGAGGAACTCGATGACACCGGCGATCTCGTCGGGAGTCGGCCAATCGACGTAATCAGCGTAGGGGAGCGACTGTCGGGTGGCCGGGGTGTCGATCACCGAGGGCAGCACGGCGTTGGCGGTGATCCCGTATTCGGCCAGTTCGGCAGCTGCCGAGGCAGCGAGGGCAGCGACCCCAGCCTTGCTCACGTTGAAGGCTGCCTGACCGGGCGGGTTGTCCTTCGCAGCATGGCTTCCCACCAGGACGATCCGGCCGGCTTCGCGCCGCTTGAGGTGCGGGATGGCGGATCGAAGCGCATAGAAGGAGGAACGGAGGTTGAGGTCGATCATGCGGTCGAAGCGGACGTCGTCGGTCTCGTCGATGTCCCGTCCACCTGCCCAGCCCCCCACGAGGCAGCACAGTGCGTCGAAGCCGCCGAAGGCGTCCACGGTCTCCTGCATGAAGGCATCGAGTTGGGACTGGTTCGTGGCGTCCACCCTGCGGAGGAGCAGACGATCCTCAGGGATCCCCACTTCGGCCTCGAATCGCTCGGCCTCCTCGGGGATGAGGTAGGTCACCGCGACGCGGGCGCCACGTCGCTCGAGGCGCTTAGCCAATGCGGTGCCGAGGCCACCGGTTCCACCCGTCATGACGACGACGAGTTCGCTCACGATCCGTTCTCCGGGTTGCGTTCAGTGGAAGGATAGGAGCCGGGGCCGGGGAGCGGCGTCAGCAACAGGCGGGGGAGGCCTCGGGGATCTCCGACGCCTCGAACTCCTCGGTGTGGCTGTCGGCGAGGACGGTGTACCACTCCCAGGGTGCGCCGTCCGGATCGGTGACCCACACCTTGTCCTGGACGGCGTAGCAGCAGTCGGTGGCCTCCTGGGTGCACGCGGTGAGCCCGGAGGATCGGAGGCGTGCATCGGCGGAGCGGACCTCTTCGGTCGAGCCCACTTCGACGCCGAGGTGGTTGAGGCGCCCACCCTCGGCTCCTTCGATGAGGACGAGCTTGAGGGGAGGGGAGGGGACCTCGAAGTTCGCGTAGCCAGGGCGTTGCTTGGCCGGTCCAACTCCGAAGAGGGAGGAGTAGAAGGCGATCGACGCGTCGAGGTTGGTCACGTCGAGCGCAAGTTGGATACGTGGCTGCATGGCAGGTCCTTGGATCGATGAATGTCGATGTTAATGTATCCCATGTATCGATGAATGTCAATGTAGGGTACGGTGATGCCCACTCCCTGTTGCTCCGTCGCCGCCACCGACGTGGCGGTCGATGCCGAAGCCGCCTCGCTCTTCAAGGCGCTTGCGGACCCCGCCCGGGTCCACATCGTCGAACTCCTCGGCGCACGCGACGACCTGTGCGTGTGTGACTTCGAGACACCCCTCGGGCTCTCCCAGGCCACGGTGAGCCACCACCTGAAGAAGTTGCTCGCCGCCGGCATCGTGACGAGGGAGCGGCGGGGCACGTGGAGCCACTTCTCACTCGATCGGGATCGGCTCTCCCATGTGCGGCACCTGCTCGACCGCATCGGCGCCTGAGCGTGGAGACGCCCTCGACCCCGTCCGGACTCTCCTACGCGCTGCGTGCCCTGCGCACGAGGGACTACGCGGTCTTCTGGACCGGCGCCCTCGTCTCCAACTCGGGCACGTGGCTGCAGGGAGTGGCGATCCCCTACGTGCTCTTCCAACTCACCCGGAGCGCCACATGGGTTGGGCTCGCGACCTTTGCCACTTTCATCCCGGTCATGCTCCTGGCCCCCTTCGGCGGGATCCTCGCCGATCGGTATTCCAGGAAGCGAATCCTGCTGGTGGGGCAGAGCCTCGCCGCAGTGTTCGCAGTCGCCCTTTGGGTGGTGTGGCAGACGGGGTTGGCGACACCGGGGTGGATCCTCGTGCTCACGGCATTGGGGGGCATGGCGTCCGGCCTCACGGTCCCTGCCTGGCAGGCGTTCGTCCCCACGCTCGTGGACCGTGAGGACCTTCCGTCGGCGATCACGCTCAACTCCGTCCAGTTCAACGCCTCGCGGGCCATCGGGCCGATGATCGGTGGCATCGTGCTCGCGCGCTTCGGACCTGCGCTGGCCTTCCTGCTCAATGCCGTGAGTTTTTCCGCCGTGTTCGTCGCACTCCTGCTCATCCGCACCCAGCGGGTTCCCCCCCAGGGCGGGACCGCACGGGTGGTGGCGGGTATCGGCGAGGCGCTCCGCTACCTGCGCACGAAGCCGGGGATCACGCTCTCGATTCTCGTCGCTGTCATGGTCGGATTCCTTGGCTATCCCATCGTGCAGTTCACCGTCGTCTTCGCCGAGGACATCTACGGGGTGGGCCCGGAAGCGCTCGGTTACCTCCTGGGGGCGCTCGGGCTCGGGGCGATCCTGGTGGCACCATGGATCGCAGGGGCGTTCGGGGACATCACCCCTTCCGTGGTCGTTCGTGCCTCGATGCCGGTGTACGCAGGGGCGATCATTGCGTTCGGGCTTTCTCGCTCCTATGCCTTCGGGCTCCTGGCCGCAATCGTCGTAGGTGGGGGATTCCTCGCGCTCATCGCCACGACCAACACGGCCACCCAGACACTCGTGGACGAGCACATGCGAGGGAGGGTTCTCGCGCTCCGGATCATGGCCTTCACCGGCGCGTATCCGCTGGGCGGCCTCATCCAAGGATGGTTGGCGGACGTGTTCTCTCCCCCTGCGGTCGTCACCAGTGCAGGGGTCCTGCTCCTCGTCATCTGGCTCTGGGCACGACGCCAGACCGTGGCGCTCGCCCGGCTCGATGTACGGTCGGCGTAGCGGGCGATCCGTCGTAGCCTCGGCGACCATGACGACGGCATCCAACCTCTACGACCAGGTCGATCGCACGGTCGATCCGCTCCCGGTCCCAGCCCGGGCCATGACCATCGGAGCGCATCCCGACGATGCCGAGTTCGGTTCCGGCGGCACCCTCGCGAAGTGGGCTGCGGAGGGTTGTGACGTAACGATTCTCGTCGTGAGCGATGGCTCCAAGGGGACGTGGGACCCGAACATGGATCCCGAGACGCTCATCGCCACCCGCCGTGGCGAACAGCGCAAGGCGGCCGACGTGCTCGGCGTCCGGCACGTCGTGATGCTCGACCACGTGGACGGGGAGGTCGAGAACACGGTCGAGCTCCGCAAGGAACTCGTCTGGTGGATCCGCACCCAGCGACCAGACGTCATCCTCAGCCACGATCCCTGGAAGCGCTACATGCTTCACCCCGACCATCGTTCGGTGGGGATGGCGGCCATCGACGCCGTCGTCGCCGCCCGAGACCACCTCTTCTTCCCCGAGCAGGGGCTCGACAAGCATCGTCCCACGGACATCCTGTTGTGGTCCGCTGACGAAGTCGACCATCACGAGGACATCGAGGCAACGTTCGACACGAAGGTGAGCGCGCTCCTCCAACACTCCTCCCAGGGCACGACCACGATGGGCGGCGCCGAGTCGGGGGACCTCGAGCGCCAGCGGTTCACTGATCGGATGCGGGAGTGGTCGGCGAACCTCGGCATGCCCGTGGGTCTCTCCCTCGCCGAAGCCTTCAAGCGCCTCCGTCCGTAGCCGCCGACCACCGCCGCCAGGCGCGGTAGTCCGACGGCGTGTCGAGGTCGAGGGCCAGCCCCCGGCGCACGAGGACGAGTGCGCCCGGCGACCCTCGCAGGTGCCGGTGGAAGCTCCCCGGTCCATAGGAGAACCGAGCGGGCCCGGTCCCGCCGAACAGCGAGGTGCCGCCATCCCATGAGGGGGCGAGGACCGCAGGAACGGAGCTGAGCGCGTCGGCGGCACGGCGCAGGTCGTCGGGGCAGACCCGCGGGAGATCGGCGTGCAGCACCATCCACGGTCTGCCATCGGCGTCGGCGACGATCGCGCTGGCTGCCCCGTCGAGCCCGCCGGGCTGCTCGCGGATCACGCCGGCGCCGTGCGCCGCGGCCCATTCGGCGACGGCGTCGTCGCCGGTGACCACGGCGGGGGAGCCCACCCTGCTGGCTACTCGTATCGTCCTCGCGGCGATCGTCATGCCGAGACGCGCCCGGCCGGGTGCATCGAGCAGCGGGGCGAGCCGGGCCTTGGCCACCCTGAACGGCTTGACCGGGATGCCGATCCGCACGATCAGGTCAGTCCGCGAGGGCAGGGATCACCTCGGCGGCGAACAGCTCGAGTCCGGTTGTGTCATACGCCGCCTCGGCCATGTAGAGGACCAGGTACCCCAGACCGGCGTCCCGCCAGGGGAGGAGTCGCTCGATGAGTTGCTCCGGTGTGCCCTTCATCAGGTTCCACCGCCGTGGCATCGCCTCGGCGCGCTCGTCCCCGATGAACGGCCGGTACCGATCGACCAGTCGTGCCTCGATCGCATCGACCTCCGCCTCGGACGGTGCACAGATCACATTGAGGTTCGTCGACCGGGTGATCCCGTCGAAGTCCCTGCCGAGGTCGGCACAGTGGCCGCGCAACACCTCCGACTTGTGGCGGAACTGGTCGAGGTCGGCGCCGAAGTTCGTGTACTGGGCGTACTGGGCGGCGACCCGGAGGGTGAGCTGCTCGCCCCCGCCCGCGATCCAGAATGGGATGTGGGGATCCTGGAGTGGCTTCGGCTGGCAGATCGCGCCCTTGAGGGTGTAGTGCTCGCCATCGAAGTGGACCTCGTCCTCGGTCCACATGCGTTGCATGATCTCGACGCCCTCATGGAGTTGCCCGATCCGCACCGACGGCTTGGGATAGGGGTAGCCGTAGCCGTCGTACTCGTGTTCGTACCAGCCGGCGCCGATGGCCATCTCGACGCGACCGCCGCTGATCACATCGATCGATGCGGCGACCTTTGCGAGATAGGAGGGGGGCCGGTACGAGTTGCACGAGCACATCTGACCGAGGCGCACCGTGTCGGTGACGGTGGCGAGCGCCGCCATGAGGGTCCACGCCTCGTAGGTCACCTCCTGGGTCGGCACCGGGACGGTGTGGAAGTGGTCGTACACCCACAAGGACTCATAGCTGGCGCGCTCGATCGTCCGGGCGACGTCGACCATCGTCGACCACTCGTCCTCTCGCTCGATCCCGACGAGGTCCAGTCGCCATCCCTGGGGGACGAAGGCTCCGAATCGCATGCGGTTCCTCTCCTCAGTGCTCGTCTATGAGCTCGGTCAGTCTCGTTGCCAGTCGGGGGCTCTCCACTTCGTGCTTCACGAAGACCCAGATCTCGTCGGCCTCGATGTCTCGGAGCCGACGAACCCACCCGCGGAGGTCGTGGTCAGAGTATGCCTCCTTGCGGAGACGGACGTACACCTGCGGCGCCGTCACGACCTCGGGAGCGGGGCGATCATCGGTCTCGGAGATCACCAACCCCGCGCCCCGCGCACGGAGCAACTCGTACACCTGATCGGCGAACCAGGTCTCGTTGCGGAACTCGAAGACGCTGCTGAGTCCTTCGGGGAGTGCGTCGAGGAACGCCGCCAACCGGGTGTCATCGCGGGGCAGGTGCGGCGGAAGCTGGAAGAGCACGGGCCCGAGCGCCTCGCCGAGTGGGGTGAGCGACTCGAGGAAGTGTGGGAGGTGCTCTCCGGGATCCTTGAGTCGATGGGTGTGTGTGATGCGTTGATGGGCCTTCACCGCGAACCGAAAACCGGGAGGGACCGCTGCACGCCACTTCTCAGCGGTGGAGGGGCTCATCGTACGGCGGAACGTGTAGTTCACCTCGACGGTCGGGAAGTGGTCGGCGTAGTGGGCGAGCCACTTGGAGCGGGGCACCCCGTCGTAGAAGCCGTCCTTCCACTCGTCGAACGACCATCCCGAGATCCCGATGCGCAGCACCGGATGAGGCTAGGCCGCGCCCGCCGCCCGAGAGCGGTGCCTCGGGCCCCGTGGCGTCGTTGCCCCCGGCATCGCACCTACTCTTCCACGAATGTCCCGGCGCACGAAGATCATCGCCACCATGGGCCCGTCGACCGAGGACCCCGAGGTCATTCGGGCAATGGTCGCTGCCGGCATGGATGTCGCTCGGCTCAACTTCTCCCACGGCACGGCAGAGGACCATCGCCGGATGGCAGGATGGATCCGGGAGGCCGCCGCGGCCGAAGGGCGCGCCGTCGGGATCCTCCAAGACGTCCAGGGGCCGAAGCTCCGGCTCGGCGCGTTTCCCGATGGGCCCCAGCAGGTCTCTCGGGGCGAGTCGGTCGAAGTGATCCCCGCAACCGTCGCAGAGGGCGGGGCGATCCCCATCGTCTACGAAGGACTCCTGCGCGACGTGGAGGTCGGCCACCGGATCGTGCTCGCCGACGGCCTCGTCCGACTGCGGGTCACGGAGGTGGCGGCGGATCGCTTGCGCGCCGACGTCGAGATCTCCGGCACGGTGTCTGACCGCAAGGGAGTGGCCTTCCCCGACAGCGACCTCGACACCCCCACCATCACCGAAAAGGACGAGCAGGACCTTGTCGTCGGCCGTGAGATCGGCGTCGACTACGTTGCGGCGTCGTTCGTGCGCAGTGCTGCGGACATCGAACGGGTCCGGGCGATCGCCGGAGACGTGCCGATCATCGCCAAGATCGAACTCGCGGCAGGCTATGAGCGCCTCGATGAGATCCTGTCAGCGGCGGACGGGGCGATGGTCGCCCGTGGTGATCTCGGCGTGCAGTACCCGATCCAACGGATCCCTGCCATCCAGGAGGAGATCCTCCAACGCACCAACCGGGCGGCGCTGGTCTCCATCACGGCGACCGAGATGCTCGAGAGCATGATCCACGCCCCGCGTCCCACCCGGGCCGAGGTCACGGATGTCACCAATGCGGTGCGTAACGGGACCGACGCAGTGATGCTCTCCGGGGAGACGGCCGTCGGGGATTACCCAGTGCGCGTCGTCGAGGTGATGTCCATTATCTGCGAGGAGGCCGATGCGGCTCCGGCGCAGGTGCGCGTCGACTTCCTGAGCAAGGTCCCGACGTTTGCGTCGGCAACTGCCAAGGCGGCGGTGCAGGTGGTCGAGGACCTCGGCCTCCAGACGATCGTTGCGTTCACCGAGTCGGGCACGACCGCCCGACTCCTCTCGAAGTATCGGCCGGAAGCGTCGGTCATCGCCTTCACCCCCGAGCCGGACGTGTATCGGCGGATGGCGCTCTACCGGGGCGTGGAGTCGCTCATGTTCGACCGGCGGGACACAACGGACCTCATGCTTGCTGCTGCCGAGAAGCAACTTGAGAAGGACGGCCTCGCCGAACGCGGCGAAGTGGTTGTGATGGTCGCCGGGATCCCACCCAACCAACAGGCATCCACGAACCTCCTGAAGCTCCACGTGATCGGGGAACGATCCCGGCGTGGCGCCCGTCGCTTTGGGGCGTCCGACTGATCGCGTTTGGACCCCCTACGATTGCGGCCACGCACGACCGCACGAGGAGCAACCATGGGCCAGACGATCATCCTCAAGGGCCGCACCGTGATCGGTGACGTCGCCATGTTCGACATGAATCGGAGCCTCGCGGGCCAGGCGGGCGAGTCGTACGGGTCGATCGCCGACACCGAGGTGTCCGCCACCTACCCCGCCGTGCTCGCCCGCAGGCTGTTCGAGGCCCTCGATGCCGTTGACCACGTGTTCGTGGCCGGTTCGGTTGCGAGCGTGCGGGCGAAGGGTGGCTGGTCCGACGAGGGCCTTGCCGCAGCCGAGTACGAGGTGCGCAACTTCTTCGTCCACTGGGACGAGAACAAGGCCTGACCCTACGGGGCGGTGACCACGATCTCGATCGTCGCCTGCGCGGCGTTCCCGTCGAGGTCGGTGGCCGTCACCGTCACCACATAGGACCCGGCGGAGGTGAACGTCGCCTCTGTCGTCACGCCCGCCGGAGCGGAGAACGAGTCTGCTCCCGTCCACCCGATCGTGACGTGCTCGTCCCAGTCGTCGACGGCGATCGCCTCGAGGGTGATCGGCGTCCCCGCGGTGGCGGATCCGGGGCCACGCAGATCGACGAGCGGCGGCAGGTTCTCCGGGCAGGTCAGCATCCACTCCTCCTCGGGGAGGAGCGCTACACCGTCCTCGTCCAGCATGCAAGAGTGCACCCTCGTGAGGATCGGCCTCGGGGAGTAGCGGACGTTCCACTGGTCGACCCACTCCTCGACGCCCTGCGTGACCATGCGGGTGACGCCCACGGACCATCCGACGCCGCCCTCGTCGTCCACGATCGACGCACCTGGTTTCACCGTGTCGTCGGGGGAGTACTCGGGTCGGGGCTCGGTCTCGTTGAAGCGGCCGGTCACCGACGACGAGACGATGCGTGCGTTGGGGCCCCCCTCGGCTCGCACGTCGATCCGGGTCCGGCCCCTCCGGTGGTCACCCCAGAGGATGCGTCCGTCGTTGTTCCCCCACAGTTCGACGGTGATCGAGGTGCCGGTGTAGCGGGTGCGCACCACGACGGCCGACTCCGAGTCGTTCCGCCAGATGTTGTGGAGGTCGGGCCAGTTGAGGGTTGCCTCGATGCCCTCCGGGTACCGGGAGAAGTAGTACGAGTGGGGCGTGTGACGCACGTCCTTGTAGCCGCCCCAGTACACGGCGTTGTAGAGGGTGGTGGAGAACTGGCTGACCCCGCCGCCGACCGTGTCCTCGAGGAGGCCGGCAACGATCGTCCCGGCCGGGAGGTACCCCTTCTCCTCGGTGCGCTCGCCGACGACGGCATTGAGTGAGAACTCCTCCCCGGGGAGGACAATCGTGCCGTTGACCGCGTCGGCCATCGCCTGGATGTTCGTCACGCGTGCCTGGCAGCAGTCGTGGTAGGTCGTGAAGGAGGAGACCATGTGCCGGATGTCGAGGCCCTCGAGGTACTCGGTGGTCACCTCGGGCTCGGCGCCGTCGATGAGTGGGAGGTCGGCGGTTCGGGATGGGGACGCGATTGCGTCCCCGACCACTGCCGCCAACGACGTCACATCGATGCGTTGGCCCGGCTGGGAGGGCACGATCGAGGTGAGGGAGGTTTCCTCATCGAACGTCAGCTCGGCGTCCACGGGTGGCACCGCGAGTTGGTCGGAGAATGGAAGGATCTGCTCGGCGAGGATCTCGGGGGCGAGCGCGACCTCCATGCGGAAGTCATCGCCGTCGGGGACGATCGAGGTGACGAGTGCTGCACCGAGGTCGTCCACGGAGTACACGAACTCGGTGAGCCGGGGCAGGGCTTCCGGGTCCTCATCGCTCTCGCTGTCCGGTTCCTCGGCACCCGGTTCGGCCCACACGGGGACGACGAGGGTCACGGGCCCTCCCAGGAGTCGTTCGGCCTCACGTCGGGCGGCCTCGATGTGTGTCGGGGTGAGCCGTGGCGCGGTGGGCACGACGGAGAGGGCGACGTCGGGGTGCTGGGCACTGAGGAAGGAGGACTCCAACAGCGGTCGGGCGGTTGCCACGTCGATCGTGAGCCCAGCCCGTGGCTGCTCGACGCGCACGTTGCCGCCTTCGAATCGAACGGCGCCGTCGAAGGGAGGAGCCCCCACCAGCTCGCCGGACAGCTCTGCGAGGGCGGTCGCCATGGCCTCTTGGTCCGAGGTGGCAAGAAGTGGGATCTCCGTCGGCGACGAGAGGCTGCGCACCCAGCGACGGAGCGCATCCAGTGCCGACTCGTCGCGTCCGACCGCCATCGCCGCATCGACCAGGCCCTCGACGTCGAGCGACAGTCCGAGGTCCGCAGCGGCCACGTCGGCGGAGGCGCTGTCGACCCTGACGGTGATCGGAAGTGCACGCAGTTCCCGGTCCAGGTCCCCGAGGGCGAGTTCGGCTTCGGTGGGGGTGAGACCGCCGAGCGCCACGTCGCCGGCGACGACGCCGCGCGGCACCGAGTCGCGGTGGACGGCGACGTCGATGAAGTAGAGCGTGGCGGCAACGAGCAGGAGCCCGATGGGCGCAACGATCGCGGCAATGCGTAGGCGAGCGTTCATGGATTCGGCGAGTCCCCCCTGGAGCGCCAGAAGTGTAGTGGGGCCTCTCTCTACGCCGGCTGATGGCCCCGGGTCGCTTCCTGCCAGAATGCGCGCCGTGCAGGGCGCCCACACCTTCGAGGCATACGAGGCAGTACGCCGCCTCGCCGAGGCGTGTACCGATCCTTGGCCGTTGGTCCCCAGCGAGTTGGACGAGCACCGGCGGCGGGTCTGGCAGCTCGCGTCCGGGACGCTGCTCCCTGCCCTCCAAGAGCGCGGAGGCCCACTGCTTGCGGTGATCGCGGGTCCGACCGGAGTCGGCAAGTCGACGCTCCTCAACGGCTTCGCTGGCCGACGGGTGTCGGCGGCATCGGCACTTCGTCCGACCACGGCAACCCCGGTCGCCTGGTGTCATCCGGCACACGCCCCTCGAGTGCGGGACTGGGAGTTCGGCGGCGTGTCCCCTGAGGTCGCGGTCGATGAGCGCCCGGAGCTGGGTGGCCTCGTGGTGGTCGACGCCCCCGACTTCGATTCGGCGATCCACGGCCACCGGGCCATCGCCGATGCCCTGCTCGCCGCCGCGGATGTCGTCGTCTTCGTCTCCTCACCGGCGCGGTACGGCGACCGGGAGGCGTGGGACCGGGTCGTCGACGGGTTGCGCAGGGACGTACCCATGGTCCACGTGCTCAACCGCTGTACGGCCGAGACGGCTGCTCGGGTCGTGGCGGACCTGCCCCGGCGCGCCGGTACACGGGGTCTGCCGCTCGACGCCGCCGAGGTCATTCCGGTCGTCGAGCAGCCGATCGATCCAGAGACGCTCGGCCCGCCCCGGGGAGCAGTGGGCCACATCCTCTCGTTGCTCGTCGAGATCGCCGAGGAGGACCTCGGGGTGGCCCGCGAGTTCGTGCTCGGGGGCGCAGTGACCGCGACGGCTGCGGCCGCCGATGAGCTCCTCGATGCCGGATGGCGGTGGCGGGACGCAGTCGAACGTGCGCAGGCGTCCGTGCGCGCGGTCGCGTCGGCGCGGGAGGTGGAAGCGCCTCCGGACCGTGGGACATCGAACGTGCCCGGCTCGGTGCTCGCGGCCCGACTCCGGCGTTCCGGCGACCGCCCCACCGGCCGGGCGCTCGAGGCAGTCGAAGCGCGGCTCGCCGTGGAGGCGCTCGATGCCTGGGCAGGCGTCCGTGCCCTTTGGCGCAAGGAGCCGGCGCTGGCGGCACTCCACGAGCCCCGAGCATCCCACCTCGACGCAATCGTCGCCGTCCCGGCGGAGGCGTGGCTGCGACGGGAGAAGGGGTGGGACGAGGTAGTGGCGCAGGTGCGGGAGGCGGCCACCGAGCCGGTGCTCGTGCTCTTGGATGAGGCGACTCCTGACCTGGATCCGATCGTCGCGGGGGTGCGCGCCCTGAGGAGTGGATCGTGAAGGGCCTTCCGTTCGTCGATGCAGTGGCGGAGGTGACCGGTGAGGCCGCCGTCGCCCGCGCCCGACGGCTCATCGAGGAGGCAGATGAACGGCGGGAGCACCCTCCGGAGCATCCAGTCGTCGCCCTGATCGGGGGGACGGGTTCGGGCAAGTCGAGCCTGCTCAATGCGCTCGCAGGTGCCTCGGTCTCCGACGTCGGCACGGCTCGTCCCACGACCGAGGAGCCGATCGCCTGGCTCCCGGATACGGATCTACCGTGGGTCGATCGGCTCCTCGACCGTTTCGGGGTGCTCGATCGGGTGCGCGACCCGGCGGCCCCCGACCTCGTCGTCATCGACCTGCCGGACACCGACTCCATCCGAGAGGGCCATGCCCTCGCGGCCCGCTGGGTGCTCCCGCGGGCCGACGTCGTCGTGTGGGTCGCCGATCCGGTGAAGTACCACGACGCACGCACTGCCGAGATGGTCGCCCGGCATCGCGGGCCCGGTCTCCCCGGGGTGGTCGTGGTCCTGAACAAGTCAGACCTGCTTCGTCCGGACGAGCGCACGTCGGTGCTCGACGACCTTGGTTCGTTCGCCCGCTCCCTGGGATGGGAGGGCCAGGTACTGCCCGTTGCGGCCGACCCAGCGTCGGGTGTGCCCTCTGGCATCGACGCCGTGGCGGGCGCCGTGCGTGCCTCGATCGGCGACTACGACCCTGCCCAAGCACTCGAGGAGCTGGCGCTCGACGCGGCACGGGAGTCGATCCCAGCCGGGATCGAGGATGTGCCGACGTGGGAGGAGGTTCGGTCGGAGCTCGTCGATCGAGTGGTGGGCGGCTTCGCGCCCGAACAGGTCCCGCCTTCGCTCCTCCAGGCGGCCCGAGCCGAAGGATCCGTTCGCGGGGGCGGGCCGTTCGGCTGGGCGCTGCACGCACTTCGGCACGGCTCCGCCCGGGACATGGCATCGGTCGCCCGGGAGCGACACCGACGGCTCGTCTCCGCGTGGGAGGGATCAGCGGGCGTCGCTCCGACGATGGCCGTCGCCGAGCAGCGTTTCGCTGCCGTCGCCCCGTTCACACCGGAGGGCGAGTGGGATCGGTCTGCGGTCGGCATGGGGGTCCGATCGATCGCCCGAGATGTTGTGACCAGTTCGGTCTCGGAGTTGGCCATCGAGCCAGAGCGGTGGTGGTGGGCGGGCCGCGTGGTCGCGTGGGCCATGGCGGCTGTCGTGGTGTCAGCCGTTGTGGGTGCTCTCTTGATCCCCGACCTCGTCGGAGTGCTCGTCGTCGTGGCGCTCGTCGGAGGTGCCGTGGGGGTGGGCGTGGGTGGAGCGGCGGTTGCGTCGGGTTCCTCCGCTGCGCGTCGTACGTGGGAGGGGTTCCGCGAAGCGGTGGCGGCGGAGTCCGCCCACGCGGCCGATGCGCATCTGGGGTCGCGGTATCGGGCGGCAGCCGGTCCGGCGCTCCACGTGGCGGGGATGGCCGGCACGCTCCCCGGTGATGACGCACGACGGCCTATGCTGTGAGGGCGTAGAGCGCCGGCGACTCGAGCTCCCTGGCATCGACATCGCACATCGGCGTTCTATGTCCCGCAACAGAAGAGGCCCCGGTGACCCCCTTGCCGGGGTCTCTTCGCGTCCTAGGAGAGGACCGAGAGGGATTCGCCGGCGAAGCCCACTCGCACCGTCTGCACCTCACCGAGCGGCTCGCCGTCGGCTTGAGCGTGGAGCGGGGCGTCCACCGCGGTGATCACCGCGTCGCGCTGTTCGGTTGTGACCTCGACGTTCGACACTCGTCCCAGGTTCCCGGTGAGTGCCCCGAGGGCGAGACCGGGGACCATCCATGGGGTGAGGCGACCGTACGTCGCGATCGTGAGCGCGCCGGGAGATGACGGGCCCGCCTTGAGGGGGATCGGGCCGAAGTAGGTGTAGATGTCGTGGAGTTGGACCTGGGTCGCGACGACGTCACGTTCCCCGTTCCCGAGATCAACGATCGCATGGGGGCGCCGTCCCATGTAGCCCAGGAGTTGGCGCAGGGTGCTGATCGCGTAGTGGGCGGCTCCGAGGGTCCGCTTGCGATGGCCGGCGGCTTCGGCGAGCTCGACGACGTCTGCGTCGAATCCGAACCCGAGGGCGAACAGCGCGTGGGCGATCGTCGTGAGGCCTCCCTTGCGCCCGACCTCGAGGCGGATGGTGGGAAGGAGCTTGGGAGTGGCATCGAGGTGGTGGTGGGCAGCCGGGATCGAGCGCTTGGGGAGGCCAAGGATGCGGGCCAGGACGTTGGTCGTGCCCGAGGGGATGATGCCGAGCGGGATGCCGGAGCCGATGAGCCCCTGCGCTGCGTGGTGCACGACCCCGTCGCCGCCCATGGCGAAGACGGCGGAGACCCCTCGGTCGGGAGCCTCCTTCGTGAGCGCGTGCGTGATCGCAGGGGACTCCGGCCAGTGTTGCTCGAGCTCCCAGCGGTCCGAGAGCACGTGGCAGGCCTCACGGAACGCCGCGCCCGTGAACGACGACGCCGCAGGGTTGGCGATGATGAGCGCCCGCTCACGCGACACGGGGTACACCTCCGAGGATCCACCGCGCCGCCACGACGAGGGAGGCGAGCACCGCGACGAGGACCCACCGATCGGCCCCCAGGCCGTCAACGATGATCGACCACAGCAGCGGTCCCGTGATCGTGGCGAAGCGACCTACGGTCCCGTACAGGCCGTAGAACTCGCCGTACCACTCGCGGGGGGTGAGAGCGGCCATGTACGCACGGTCCGAGGACCATACGCCTCCGAGGGCGATCCCACCGGCAGCGCCGAGCACCCAGGCCAGCCAGGTGGTGAGCGTGATGGCCGCGTAGATCCCTACACCGAGGGCCCCCACCCACATCCAGAGCATGGCGTGGAGGTAGCGGCGTGGCCCGACGCGGTCGACGAACCGGGATGCGATGAACCCTCCGACGATGGCGACGAGGACGGCCTCGATGAGGAGGAGCTGGGTCTCACCATCGGTGAGGCCGAGGTCGCGGGTTGCGAAGATTGCCAGGAACCCGCCGGTGAGGGTGTTGATGGCGTCGGTGTAGAGGAAGCGCCCCACGAGGAACCTCGCGACGCCCGGGACGGCGCGGGCTCGCTTCCACGAGGCGAGGAGGTGGGAGAAGACCTGTGAGAGGGTGGGGGCAGGGTCGCTCCGGCCCGGTCGTTCGGGCTCGACGATCTGGAAGAACGACGGGAGGGCGAAGAGGAGGAATGCGAGCGCCAAGCCCTGGAAGATGGCGGCACTCCCCAATTCGAGGACGTCCCCCAGGACGTAGCCAATGCCGAACCCGATCACGGAGCCGAAGTAGCCGAAGCCCACGCCGAGCCCTGAGACCCGACCGATGGTCTCGTCGGTGGAGACGTCGGGAAGGAGGGCGTCATACGCCACGCCGGCGACGTTGAAGCCGATGAGTGCTGCCATGAAGAGCATGAGAGAGATCCCCACCCCGAACGATGCGAGGAGCGCGGTCGCGGCGACGGTGACGAGCGTGCCCCACTTGAGCACCGGGACCCGGCGTCCCGAATGGTCGGTGCGCGCCCCGATCCACGGCCCGACCACCACCACGATCGCCATGGCAACGGCGGTTGGGAGGGCGATCGCCGAGTCGGGTTGCCCCTCGTCCTTCAGCCAGAGGGCGAAGTACAGGCCGGTGACGCCGAAGGCGAACACCGTGTTGGCGAGGTCGTAGAGGATCCATGCCCGTGTCGAGGCACGGGTCGGTACGGCGATCAGAGCGTCACCGCCACGGAGAGGAGGTCCTCCCGTCCGAGTTCGCCGGCGCTGGCGAGGATGGCTCGGTCGGCTTCATCGAGCGGGAACTCATGGGTGACCATGTCGTCGAGCCGCGCGTCGGTGCCCAAGTAGGAGGTCGCCCAGTCGTAGGCGGTGGACGTCGATCCATATGCGCCCCGAATGGTGAGCTCCTTCATGACGATGATGTCGGAGAACAGCTGTTCAATGGCGTTCGTCCCTTTGGTGGATGCGAGGACGACGGTTCCCCCGGGCCGCACCACGTCGAGGGCCTGGAGGATGATCTCTGAGTCGTGGCTCGTCACATCGATCACGACGTCGGGCCGCCTCCCGAGGGAGTCCGCGACCGCAGAGGCGAGGTCGAGCCGATCGACGTCGATCGTGGTGTCGGCACCGAGCTGGGAGGCGAGCTGGAGGCGGTCGGAGTCGTGGCTGAGCCCCGCAACCCCCACCCACGACGCTCCGGCATCCCGCACGGCGATCGTCGTTGCGAGCCCGCGCGGTCCCGGGCCGAGCACGAGCACCGTGTCGCCGGGCTGCAGCGACGGCACCTCGACAGCCCAGGTGCGGGCATCGGCGAGGGCATGGGCGAACGTGGCGACTGCAGCCGGCACGGTGTCGGAGACCGGGTGCACTCGGGCTCCCGGATCGAGGTACATCATCTCCGAGAAGCCTCCCCACAGTCCGGGGGACTCGGTGGAGGGGAGGCGTCCGTACGCGTTCGCCGGTCGTCGGGCGGTGCAGACGGCCAGGCCGTTGCGACAGCGCTCGCAGGTATTGCAGCGGATCCCACCCTCGACGACCACGCGTGTGCCCGTGGGGAGGCCGAACGTGCCGTCGGGGTCGCTCGCGATCCGTCCCACGACCTCGTGTCCGGGGATCAGGGGGTAGCGGACGAGCTGGGTGATGCCCTTCCACGCCTGGACCTCGACACCCGAGATGGCAGTCGACTCGATGGCGAGCCACCCTCCATGCGCGACCTCGGGGACCCGGAGCCGAGTCTTGGTGAACCGGCGGGGTCCGACCAGCAGCATCGCCGTCGAAGAGGTGCCCATGAGGGCAGCGAGTGTACCGGTGGCCCGTCGGGCCACCTTCGGGTCAGGAGAGGTGCGCCCGCAGCCGCTCGAGGCCCTCGATGAGGTCGTCGTCGCCGAGCGCGTACGACAGCCGCATGTAGCCCGGTGCCCCGAACGCCTCGCCGGGGACGAGGGCGACGAGTGACTCCTCGAGGATCTCGGCGGCGAGGTCGAGTGTGGAGCGACCCGCAGCCGCGCCGACGAACGAGGGGAAGGCGTAGAACGCGCCCTCCGGCTCGAGGCACTCGACGCCGGGGATCTCGTTCAGGGTGTGATGCATGGTCGTGCGGCGTCGGTCGAATGCCTCGTGCATGCGCTCGACGGGCTCGGTGGGACCCGTGATCGCCGCCAAGGCGGCCATCTGGGACACGTTTGCAACGTTGGAGCAGAGGTGGGACTGGAGGTTCCCGGCGGCGGTGATGACCTCGCGGGGCCCTGCCATCCAGCCGACGCGCCACCCGGTCATCGCATAGGTCTTCGCAACCCCGTTCAGCACGACGCAACGATCCCGCAACTCCGGGACGAGCGCCGGCATCGACGTGAAGACGGCATCGCCATAGACGAGGTGGTCGTAGATCTCGTCGGTGAGGACCCAGACGCCGTGCTCGGCGGCCCACTCGCCTATGGCACGGACCTCGTCGGCCGTGTAGACCGCACCGGTCGGGTTGGAGGGGCTCACGAAGATGAGCGCCTTGGTGCGATCCGTGCGGTGTGCCTCGAGCGAGGCCGGGCTCACCTTGAAGCCCGTGTCGATGCCCGCAGGCACGATCACCGTGTCGGCTCCGGCGAGCCGGATCGCCTCCGGGTAGGAGACCCAATAGGGAGCGGGCAGGAGCACCTCGTCGCCGGGGCCCATGAGTGTGGCGAACGCCGAGTAGACGGCTTGCTTCCCTCCGTTGGTGATGAGCACATCGGCTGCCTCTGTCGGCACGCCGCCCTCGCTCATCCGGGACGCCACCGCAGTGCGGAGTTCGGGCAGGCCAGCGGCGGGGGAGTACTTGTGGTATCGCGGGTCCCTCGCTGCGGCAACCGCCGCCTCGACGACGTGGTCTGGTGTCGGAAAGTCGGGCTCGCCGGCGCCGAAGCCGATGACCGGCTTCCCCTCGGCCTTGAGTGCCTTGGCCTTGGAGGTGATGGCGAGCGTGGCCGACGGTGCGATCGCTGCGATGCGTGGGGAGATGGACGACATGCGCCGAGGCTACCGGCTTGAGGGGTTCGGTCAGGTGGTGATGCCGACGGCGAGGTCGGCGGCGCGACGAGCGGCGATCATGGCGGGATCCCAGACCCCTGAGAACGGCGGCGCGTACGAGAGGTCCGCCATTGCGAGATCGTGCCCGGTGAGCCCTCCCCAGATGGAGGCTACGAAGGTGTCGATCCGCTTGCCGGACCCCGGCCCGCCGACGACCTGGGCTCCGAGGATGCGACCGGAACCGACCTCGCAGAGGGCCTTGAGCGCCATCGGAGCGGCGTCGGGCATGAAGCCAGCGATCGTGGAACTCTCCACCGTCCCCACTCGGTACGGGATGTCAGCCTCGGTGGCCTCGCGCTCGGAGAGCCCCGTGCGTGCGATCTCCGTGTCGCCGAACCGGGTGATCGCGGTGCCGAGGACACCCGGAAAGGTGGCGTCGCCCCCGCCGAGGTTGATCCCGATCACGCGACCCTGCTTGTTCGCGACGGTACCGAGTTGGGTGTTCACGGGCAGTCCGGAGACGAGGTGTCGCGCCTCGGCGCAGTCGCCCGCGGCCCAGATCCGCTCGACCGAGGTCCGCTGGCGGGCATCGACCCGGATCGCACCGGTCGGGCCGAGCGCGACTCCTGCCGCCTCGGCGAGCGCGACCTCTGGTGTCGCGCCGACGCCGATCACCACGAGGTCGGCTGGGAGGATGTTGTCGTCGGCTTCGACGCCCGACACGGCGCCGTCCTCGTCGACGAGGCAGCGCACGCGGATTCCCGGATGCACGTCCACGCCGTGTGCCCGCACCCGATCGGTCGCCCGGGCGCCCATGTCCTCGTCGAGGACCCGGTTCATAACGGTGTGTCCGGAGGTCACGATGGTGGTGTGGATCCCCCGCCCGTGGAGCGCCTCGGCGACTTCGAGCCCGATGTAGCCGCCGCCGACGACGATGGCCGCCCGGCTCGATCCTGCGGCCTCCTCGATCGCCGCGGCGTCGTCGAGCGTGCGCAGGGTGAACACCCGTCCTGCGTCGGCCGCGGGGATGTCGGGGAGGATGGGCGCAGCCCCGGTGGCGTACACGAGGTGGTCGTACCCCACTTCGGTGGTGCCTGAGGGGTTGGCGACGGCGACGACTCCCCGGTCGGGATGGATTTCCATCACCTCGTGGTGGGTGCGGACGTCGATGTCGTCGGCTGCGAACCGCTCGGGACGACGGACGATCAGGTCGTCGAGTCGTGCGACCTCCCCGCCGATGAAGTACGGCTCGCCGCACGCCGAGAACGAGACCCAGTGGGACCGTTCGAAGACGACGATCTCGAGGTCGGAACCCGGTCGCCGCTTGCGGGCCTGACTCGCCGCCGACATGCCGGCGGCGTCACCGCCGATCACGACGAGGCGCTCGGTCACCCCTTTGCCTTGGCACGGCGCTTGCGCCGCACCCGCCACGCGATGCCGAACAACTCATCGAGGAGCACGGCGCCGAGTGCCGTGGCAAGGATCACCACCGAGAGGGGGAGTTGCTCGGTCGTCCAGGCGAGGAAATGGACTTCGACGGGTTGTGTGTTCTGGATCGAGAGGATGAGGATCCCCGTGAGGAGGATGAGTGCCCCGATGAGGCCCCATCGGACCCTCCCGCGCCGCTTCTTGGGTTCAGCCGCTGGTGCCGGGGAGGGCGCGTCGCCGGAGGGCGACTGATCGGCGGGGTCTGGTGGAAGTGATGTCATGCCTGGGCTCCTTCGATCGACCAATTGGCACGCGAGGCCCGCGCCTTCTCGATGTCGAGCAGCGAGAAGAGCACGAGTCCGACGATGAAGAAGGCGATGATCGAAAGGATGGCCTGCCGGCCGGACCCGGTGGCACGGCCGACCGCCGAGAAGATGAGCGGTCCCCAGATCGCGGAGAACTTCGAGAACACCGAGTAGAAGCCGTAGAACTCAGCCGATGCCTCCTCGGGGATCATCGAGCCGTAGAGGCTGCGGCTGAGGGCCTGGATGCCGCCGAGGACGATGCCGATCACCACGCCGGTGGCGATGAATGGGGTGGCCTCGCCGACGGGCAGGTTGTAGGCGGTCACGGCCACGCCGATCCACACGACGAGGTTGATCTGGATGGCACGCTTGATGTCGATGCGCCCGGCGAGCCACCCGAAGAGCAGCGCTCCTCCGAAGGCCACGAACTGGACCACCAGGAAGGTGATGATGAGGTCCTGCGTCGTGAGCTCGAGCGTGTCCGCGCCGTACACCGCCGACATGTTGATCGTGGTCTGGACGCCGTCGTTGTAGAGCATGTAGGCGATCACGAACAGGAGGAGATGGGGGAACCTCCCGAGCTTCCGAGCCGTGTTCCACGTGCGGCGGAAGCCGATGGACGCATAGGAGGCGAGGCTGGGGCGCTGTCCGCCCGGCAGGGTCTCGGCCGTGCCGGTCTCGCGCAGGCGGGAGAACGCGAACGCCGAGAACCCGGCCCACCAGATCCCCGTTCCGCCGATTGCGATCCGTGCCGAGAGGGCTTCGTCGGGGCCGAGCAGGATGAGCACGAAGCCGAGGGCGAGGTACACGCCGCCGCCGATGTAGCCGAGGGCGAACCCCCGGGAGCTCACACGATCGATCGTGTCATCGGTGGTGAGGTCGGGGAGGAACCCGTCGTAGAAGACGTTGGCCCCCACGAATCCGATCTGGGCGAGGAGGAAGAACCCAAGGGTGAAGAGGACATCGCCCGTCGCCGAGAAGAACAGGATCGTGGTGAAGAGCGCCCCGCCATAGGCGAATGCCTTGAGGAAGCGCAGCTTGGATGCCGAGAAGTCGGCTATCGCGCCGAGCACGGGCATGAAGATGAAGAGGAGCAGTGCGCCGCCGCCGGTGACGAGCCCCCACAGGTCCTGGGCGGCCCAGTTGTTCCAGCCCTCGTCGGGGACGACGCCGCTTGCGAAGTACGCTGGGAGGACCGCACCCGCGATCACCGTGGAGTAGGCCGAGTTCGCCCAGTCGTACATCGCCCAGCCGAAGATGGTGCGGCGGTCGTTCTTGATGGTGCTCACCCGTTTCCTCCGATGACTCCGTGCGGGAGCCTACCGGTGGGTGGTCAGCGCGCGACGGACGCTCGGCGTGATCCGGTCACGTCGCGAACGTGCGCGATCACCCGCTGGCGGAACCGCCGTTGGAGGAGTCGCACGAGGGGGATGATGGCGATCGACCACCATGCGGCCGGCCGGGATGAGGCTTCGATGCGGAGCCGGACGATGCCGTTGGGGTGGCGCTCGACGATGAATCGTTCCTCGCCCTGCACCGGATGGCCCTCGAGGGTCCCGAACTCGATGAGGAGGCGGCGCTCCTCGTCCTCGATGCGGGTGATCTCCACGGGTCCGGCCGTCCACAGGCCCATCCTGCGGGCGAGGACCACGAGCCGCGTCCCCGTGGCGAGGGAGTGGTCCCACACGAGATCGGTGCCTGGGATCGCGTAGGGCTCGAGCCTTCGGAGGGCGAGGCGGGCTCGCTCGAAGCGCTTGAGGCCCCACCCGATCGTCTCCTCGTCCGCAGCGACGCGAGCCCGGACCGGGGCATGTCGGGCAGCGGACGCAGCAGCGACGAGCGCGTCGGTCCGTGCGGCGTCGGAGGGGCGTCGGAGTTGGAGCATCGGCCCGATAGCGTAGGTCGATGCGTTGGTTGCCAGTGGTGCTCGCCGTCGTGCTCGCAGGCTGTGCGGGTGGGACCTCGGATGCGCCGGACCTTGCGCCCGGCGAGACCGCCACGACCTCCGAAGCCACTACCTCGACCTCCACCGATGCGGGTCTCCCGACGACGACGGTTGCAGCGGACGAGGAGTCGGCACCGTCGACCTCTTCGGTCCCGGCGACGACCGAGGTACTCACGACGGAGCCCCCACCCAGCCCGCTGACCGGGATCGCCTTCGAGGTGGTCGCTTCCGGCCTTGCGACACCGGTTGGCGTGGTCACGGAGCCCGGCACCGGGAGGATCCTCGCAGTGGTCCGGGACGGATGGCTCGCGGACACGACAGGCGCGATCTGGTTCGACCTCTCCGACCGGGTGCGGGCTGGCGGGGAGCGGGGCCTGCTCGACGTCGCCTTCCATCCTGACTGGCCCGAGGTGGGTCGCCTCTTCGCCCACTACTCCGCGGCCGACGGCTCCACGATTCTCAGCGAATTCGCCTCAGATGGGGGGATCCCCGACCCCGGCTCGGAGCAGGTGCTCTTCCAGGTGTCCCAGCCCGCCGCCAACCACAACGGCGGACCGCTCGTCTTCCTCCCCGATGGCACGCTCCTCCTGGCCCTTGGCGACGGGGGCGGAGCGAACGACCAGTTCGGAAACGGCCGGCGCACCGACACACCACTCGCCGCACTGCTCCGCTTCGACGTCTCGACGCCTGGCACCGCGGTGGCCGCGGACGGGAATCCCGGCTTCGAAGTGCCGGAGATGTGGGCGTTCGGGCTCCGGAACCCGTGGCAGGTCACCTATGACGAGGGTTTCCTCTACGTGGCCGACGTCGGGCAGAACCGCTACGAGGAGGTGTCCGTCGTCCCGTGGACGGCAGCCGGCGTCGACTACGGATGGCCGATCACCGAGGGCGTCCACTGCTTCTCCCCGGCCAGCGGGTGCGACGACTCCGGCCAGCTCCTCCCGGTGATCGAGGTGGAGCACGGTGATGAGGGCACCTGCTCGATCACCGGTGGCCTCGTGTACCGCGGTGCAGCGTTCCCGGAGTGGCAGGGGTCGTACCTCTTCAGCGACTACTGCGGCGGGTGGCTCCGCTCGTGGACCGAGGAGGGGGGTGTGGTGTCGTGGTCCGGCGTCGTGGACCGGCTAGGGAACGTCACCGGGTTCGGCGCCGACCCCGACGGTGAGGTGCTCGTCGCCGTGGCCGATGGGCGGATCCTCCGCCTTCAGCCAGAGCGCTGATCGGTGGCCTCGAGCGGGATCATGGCGTCGACGGTGGTGCCGCCCGACTCCGGACTCCGCACCTCCAGCGCCCCACCGATCGCGCTCACCCTGTCGCCAAGGCCTTCGATCCCGCCTCCCCGCCGTGCGGCTGCGCCGCCGACCCCGTCGTCGGCCACCTCGACGATGAGGGCATCGTCGGACTTCGAGATCTGCACGGAGATGTGGTCTGCACGGGCGTGCTTCGCCGCGTTGGCAAGGCATTCGGCCACCACGAAGTAGGCCGTCGTCTCTGCGCGGTGGCCGAAGCGTTCGTCGACCACCGCCACCGTCGTGGGGATGGGGCTGGCATCAGCGAGGCCTTCGATTGCGAGGCGGAGGCCATCGGAGGTGAGGGCCGGGGGATACATGCCCTGTGAGAGGGTGCGGATCTCCTCCAGTGCCCGGCGTGCGTGCCCCGCGGCCTCGTCCAGCACGCGATGGACCTCGGGATCGCTGAACTTCGCCTTCTCGAGATCGAGGCTCATTGCGAGGATCACGAGGCTCTGTTGTGCCCCGTCGTGGAGGTCGCGTTCGATCGCCTTGCGCGCATTGTCGGCGGCTTCGACGATCCGTTGCCGCGAACGACGCACGTCTTCGAGGCGGGCCTCGACCTCGGCCTGCAGTTGGATGCGGCGGAGTGCGAGCGCGACGGTAGAGGCGATGGAGGCCATGAGAGGCAGATCGGACGTTTCGTCATGGCAGATCGCCCCGAGCAGTTCTCCGTCGAGCGTCACCTCCGTGTACATCTCACTGGTCGGTTCGTCGCGGTCCTCGCCCGTGGAGGTGCGCCAGGCGCGCTGTTCGGGGAGCCAGGTGAGAAGGCTGACGCGGTCGTCGCTGAGCGATCGCCTCGTGGCCGTTTCCACCTGAGCGAGCGTTACGGCGGCTTCGAGGTTGTCGATGAGCAGGGCGATGCGGCCCTCCCACACCCGGGGCCCGACGATGCCGAGGACCACCACTGCAGGGAGGCCGAAGGCGACGATCTGCTGGGTGATGATCGAGATGCTCCCGAGGAGCTCGAACTGGAGCCCTCCGGGTACGAATGACGCCAAGACGTCGAT
>CAZRJG010000019.1:0-38889 GCA_964600365.1 uncultured Acidimicrobiia bacterium | reverse complement strand
GCCGGGCTGCAGCACGTCGGGGTTCATGGCGAGGCACATCGAGCACCCCGCGTCGCGCCACTCGAAGCCGGCGCCCTTGAAGATGCGGTCCAGGCCTTCCTCCTCGGCCTGCAGCTTCACGAGGCCCGAACCCGGCACCACCATCGCCTGGACACCGGCCTTCACGCACTTGCCCTCGATGACCCGGGCTGCCTCGCGCAGATCCTCGATCCGGGCGTTCGTGCAGGAGCCCAGGAACACGACGTCGATGGGGACGTCGGTTATCGCCGTCCCAGGTTCGAGGTCCATGTAGAGGAGTGCCTGTTCGATCGATCCCCGTTCGATCGGGTCGGCCACGTCGAGCGGGCCAGGGATGGCGGCCGTGACGGGGATCGTCTGACCGGGGTTCGTGCCCCACGAGACGTGCGGCTCGAGCGTCGAGGCGTCGAGGTGGATCTCGGTGTCGAAGGCGGCATTGGCGTCTGTGGGGAGCGAGAGCCAATCCTCCACCGCACGGTCCCAGTCGGTGCCCCTCGGGGCGTGGGGTCGGCCCTCGAGGTACGCGATCGTCGTCTCGTCGGGGGCGATCATCCCGGCGCGTGCGCCGCCCTCGATCGACATGTTGCAGATCGTCATGCGCCCCTCCATCGAGAGGTCGCTGATCGCCGAGCCCCGGTATTCGATCACGTGGCCGTTGCCGCCGGCGGTCCCGATCTGGGCGATGATGCCGAGGATGATGTCCTTGGCGGTGACACCGGTCCCGAGGTGGCCGTCGACGTTCACCGCCATCGTCTTGGGCTTGCCCTGGGGAAGCGTCTGGGTCGCGAGCACGTGCTCCACCTCCGACGTGCCGATCCCGAACGCGAGGGCGCCGAACGCACCATGTGTGGCCGTGTGGCTGTCCCCGCAGACGATGGTCATGCCCGGCTGGGTGATGCCCTGCTCCGGGCCGATGACATGGACGATGCCCTGCCGCGGGTCGTCGATGCCATAGAGGGTTATGCCGAACTCCTCGCAGTTCGCGACGAGGGTGTCGATCTGTTTCTTGCTGAGCGGGTCCTTGATGCCGAGCGAGCGGCCGGTGGTCGGCACCCCGTGGTCGATCGTCGAGACGGTGAGGTCGGGACGTCGGACGGTTCGGCCGGCGAGTCGGATGGCATCGAAGGCCTGCGGCGAGGTGACTTCGTGGACGAGATGGAGGTCGATGTAGAGGAGTGTGGGCTCACCCGGTCGTTCGGAAACGACGTGGCGGTCCCACACCTTCTCGAAGAGTGTGGCGCTCATGGGGCGGGCCAGCGTAGCCCCCGACGTGCGCTGCGAACCAGCCAGGGGACGGCGAGGACGGGGAGCGCCGCGGCGACGAGGACCGCGGTGGGTTCGCCGACCTTCCCGAGCATCCATCCGTGGAATGCCGGCCCCACCGATGCACCCGCGGACCACAAGACGGTCCAGTAGGCGAGCGCCACGGCGACGGTGCTTCCCGTCTCCTCGGCCCCTCCCGAGATGAGGGCGAGCCCTGTCCCGTATGCGAGCCCAGCGAGGAGGGAGAGGCCGATCACCGAAGCGACGAGGCCGCCGATGGTCGGGACGACCGCAGGGAGCGCCATGCACCCCCCGAGTCCGAGGAGCGCCAGCATCATTCGTCGCTCCCCGGGCCACCGAGGAAACAGCCGGGGACTTGCGGCCTGCGTGACGGCGAGACCCGCTCCGGCGACCGAGAAGGTGATGCCGAGCAGGGTGGTCCCCGCCCCCCGGTCACCGAGGCCGAGGGTGAGGATGACGGACTCGGCCGAGACGGTGAGCGCTGCGACCGCCACCGCTCCGGCTCCGATCACGAAGCGACCCGATCGCCACACCACCGTCGAATCGCGGAAGCGAGGCCGTCGCAGTTGCTCGGCGTTGCGGAGCCTCCTCGTGGCGAGGGTGAGGGCGGCGGTGCCCGCGAGCAGGGTCCACCCGAGGATCGAGAAGGTGCGCAAGGAGGCTCCGGGGCCAGACAGCCACGCCCCCAACGCGGGACCGACGATGGTGCCGACCATGCCAGCCGAGGTCACGGCGGTGGTCCGTCGGTCGCGTGCCGTTCCCGTCGTCCCGGCCGCCGCCCACGCCGGGCCGGCAACCCACATCGCGGCCGACGCGACGCCCTGGGCGAGGCGGAACCCGAGGAGAAGGCCGAAGGAGGCGGACGCGCCGAACGCAATGAGTGACGCGCCTGCGAGCGCGGTGCCGAGAAGGGTCGTGCGCCGGGGGCCCACCCGGTCGGTCAGTGCGCTCATGGGGAGCCCGAGCACGAGTGTCCCCCAGGCGAGCACGCCGACGAGGAGCCCGATGGCGACCTCGGAGACCCCGAGGCCCGCCCGGAGCGCAGGCAGGAGTGGGAGGAGCGCCGTGTAGGCGACGAGGTCGAGGAAGAGGATCGTGCCCACGGCGGCAGGCACGAACCGGCGAGGGCCGTCGGTCACTCTGCGACGGCCCTCGCGGACTCGATGCGGTCGGTGGAGAACCGCCGGATTCCGATGAGGAACAAGATCACGTAGACGGCGCCAGCAACGAAGAACGGCACGCGGAGTGCGTCGATGCGGCCGAGGCCGGGCTCGCCCAGGGCGACGATGACGCCGCCGAGCAGGCTCCCGATGGGCATCATCCCCCACGCGAAGAACCGGTACACCGAGTTCACCCGCCCGAGGAGCCCATCGGGGATGATCGTCTGGCGGAGTGCCACGGTGATGACGTTCCACACGACGGCGAGGAATGAGTTCAGGGCGAACATCACCCAGACCACCGGCCATGACGAGGTGAGGCCGATCACCGACAGCGTGAGCGCCGACCCGCCGAGGGTGACGAGCAGCGACGTCCCGGAGCCGAGCCGTGCCGACACCCTCGGGGCGAGGAAGCTCCCGGCGACCGCACCTGCCGCGCCGCCCGTCATGAGCACGCCGAAGGCGGCGGCGTCGAGGCCGAGCACTTCTTGGACGAAGAAGACCGACGTCGCAAAGGACACCTGGAGCATGGCGTTCATCACGCCGAGCACGATCCCGAGGTCTCGCAGGAGGTGGTGGGCGAAGAGCCATCGGACCCCGGTCTTGATCTCGGTGAGGAATGGCTCCCGATCGGGGACGGCGCCCTCGTGTCGGGCCCGGAACGACCCCTTCAGCGAGAAGATGAGCAGCGCCGAGAGCAGGAAGGTCCCGGCATCGACGAAGAAGGGGAGTGCGAGGGCGAGGCCGAGAAGCAGGCCACCGACGGGTGGGCCGATGAAAGAGTTGGCAGTGGCTTCTGCTCCCCACAGGCGTCCGTTCGCCGACTCCAGGTGCTCCTTGTCCACGACGGCCGGCATGAGCGTCTGCGCCGCGTTGTCGCGGAAGACCTCTGCGATGCCGAACAGGAAGGAGGCCCCGATCACGAGCCCGAGCCACCACCCCTGGTTGGCGGGTGGCACGAAGGTCTCGGTGCCGGGCGCGGGCAGCGAAGACGCTCCGACGGCGACGGCGGCGGCGACACCCCCAGTGAGCAGGAAGCGGAAGACATCCATCCAGGCGATGAGTCTCCGGCGGTCGACCCGGTCGGTGATCACCCCTGCGGGCAGGGTGAAGAGCAGCCATGGGATCCGTCCCGCCACCACGGTGAGGGACAACAGCACTGGATCCCGAGTGATGAGCGAGGCGAGCCACGGATAGGCGATGCCGGCGATCCCGTCCCCGAGGTTCGAGACAACCGACGCCGAGAAGAGGCGCCAGTAGTTCGCTCCGAGCTTCGCCATCGCGGCAGCGTACCGGTCACCGCCCTGAGGAGATGCGCCGGACGGAACTCGGCGCGGGCGGTTGCCCGGACCTCGAAGTCGTCGAGGAGTGGGAGCGGAGCGATCGTGGCCACCTCGACCTCGATGGTGCGCGCCCGGAGGGAGGGGTCGTGGGGGCACACACACCGCACGAGTCGGCCTCCGTTGCGCTGTGCGCCTTCCGCAGCAGCTTTCGTGGCCGAGCGACCGTCGGAGAGTGTTGTGAAGGAGCGCGGTGCCGCGGCGAGGGCAGCTGCGTCGGCCCCCGTTTGAGCACGGGCCCGAGCGATGAGGAGGGACCCGAGTGAGGTCACCGCGACGGTGGTGGCGAGGAGGCCGACGATGAGGACGGTGACGAGGGGAGTCACCGAACCCCGATCGTTCACCGTTCCACCTGCATGGTCGCGCCTGCCCGGACGCGGATTGGGAGGCCGGCCCCGACCGACGAGAAGAGGAGCGCTGGGATCTCGACGCGCACAGACGCGTTTCCGCCGACGACCCACTCCCGGTCGATGCGTATGCGCGCGTCGGCGCCATCCCCGCCGAGCGCCCGGCGGGTGGTGGCGACCACGGCATCGAGGTCGGTGGTCGTCGCCGCGGCCCGGGCGCCCTCCCGCGCCGCATGGAGCGCGAGGAGGTGCGACCGGACCAGTCCTCCGGCTTCGATGACGACGAGCAGGAGGAGGAGGACCGCCGGGATGACGAGTGCGAACTCGACGGTCGCGGACCCGCGATCGGTCACCCCCAAAGCATCCCGACGAGCCCTCCGAGCCACCCGCCCAGGGCGTCGAGCAGGCCGTTCGTGCCGCCGCCCTGGATCCACCGGATCAGGGCCCAGGCGATCGCCGCTGCGACGAGCATCACGAGGACGTACTCGACCGTTCCCTGACCGGCATCCGACGGCTGCTCGGGGTGGTGTGGTGTGTGCATCTGCATCCTTTCGTTCCGGGAGCCGCCCGGGAGCGGGGGGAGTGCGGGAGTCATGGAGCGAGTGCCTGCCCGAGCAGGTCGACGACCGTCGGTCCCACGAGGGCAAGCACGCTGCCGGGGAGGATGAGGAAGGCGAGGGGGATCGTGAGCCGAACGGGGAGCGCCCGTGCTCGTTCCACCACCGTTGCGTGGGCGGCGGCGGCCTGTTCGCGCTCGAATGCGTCGAGGGTTGCGAGGAGAGGAGCTCCGGTGCGCTCCGACTCGGCAAGCCTGCGCGTGAGCGGTCCCAACGGATCCGGCGCGTGGAGGAGGGCGTCGCGGAGGCCGCTGATCCGCGCCGACCGGAGGAGGAGTCGGATGGCGTTGCCCGTCCCTGGGCCCAGCGCCTCGGCGGTGGCCGTGAGTGCTCCGGTCAGGGACAGGCCGCCGTGCAGGCCTACGGAGAGGAGGCCGGCGATCTCCCCGAGGTCGGGACTGGGAGACTTCGAGTGCCGCCTGATGCCGAACTCCGACGCCCACCGTGGGAGTGCGACGACCAGGAGGAGGGCGAGGACGGTCGTCACCGCGACACTCGCCGCGCCATGGCCCAGCTCGCCAGGCCTCCGAGTACGAGGAGGGAGCTCCCCGCCGCGGCGAAGGTGCCCTGGAGTCCTTCGAGGTCCTTGGTGAGGAGCCGGTGGAGTGCGATCGCCATGGGGCCCCCGGCGAGGAGCAGTGCCGAGGCACGGGCGGCGGCGGTCGCCGCGCGGGCCTCCCGTCGCAGGTCGAGTGCTGCGGCCGCCCGTTCGGTGATCCGGTCGAACATCGGGGCGATCCGCCCGCCGGTGTCGGCTGCGACGCGGAGTGCATGGGCGGCTACGCGCCCCTGGGTCGGGAGTGCTTCCTCGAGGCGGGGTGCGCACGCTTCGAGGGGGACACCGGCATCGAGTGCCCTCCGGAGTGGTGCGAGCGGGAGGTCGGGACACGACCGCTGGGCCGCGAGGAGCGCGTGGCGGAGTGGGACCCCGGCCCGGAGATGGGAGGCAACAGCCGAGAGGAAGGCGATCTCCGTGTCTGCGGCGGGGCGGTGGCGAAGGGACCACGCAATGAGCGCGAGGAGCACGATCCATTCGGGGAGGGCCTCTGCGGCGCCGAGCGCGATCGCCGTCGTGACGGGACCTGTGCCGCCGTGGAGGATGGCGGCGGCGATTGCGATGGCAGTCATCGGCCGTACACGGTGGTGACACGTCCTTCGCCCACGGTGGCGATGTGCTGAACGACCCGGTGACCGTCGTGTCGGCCCAGTTGCACGACGAGGTCGATCGCCCGGTGGAGTTGGGTGCGCAGCACCCCTCCCGAGACGGCTGCCTGCCCGGTGAGCGCGAGCATCTCGAGGCGGACGAGGGCCTCCTCGGCGGAGTTGGCATGCACCGTTGACATGGAGCCGTTGTGGCCCGTGTTCAGGGCGCCGATGAGGTCGTAGGCCTCGGGTCCACGAACCTCTCCGACGATGATCCGATCGGGGCGGAGGCGGAGGGCGGCGCGCACGAGGTCGGCGATCGTCACGTCGCCGATCCCCTCACGGTTGGCCCGCCGTGCTTCCAACCGGATCACGTGCCCGGCGATGCGGAGCTCGGCGGCGTCCTCGACGGTGACGATCCGTTCCCCGTTCGGGATTTCTCGTGAGAGGAGGTTGAGGAGGGTGGTCTTGCCTGCTCCCGTCCCTCCCGACACGAGGATCGTCAGGCCTGCGACCACGGCTTCCCTGAGGAGGTGGGCGCCGGCGTCGCTGACGCTTCCGCCGTCGGCGAGCGCGTCCAGCGAGGGAACGGCATCGGTGAACCTGCGGATGGCGACGGTGGTGCCGTCGACCGCAATCGGGGGGACGGACGCGTGGAGTCTGCTCCCGTCGGGGAGGCGGGCGTCGACGATGGGTGCGCCCTGGTCGAGGCGGAGACCAAGGGGGGCGAGCATTCGCTCGAGGCATGCGCGGAGGTGGCTCTCGGACCGGAATCGGACCTCGCTCGACTCCAATAGCCCCCGCCGTTCGAAACACACCTGGTCCCATCGGTTGATGAGCACATCGGACACGTCGGGGAGGCGGAGGAGCGACTCGATCGGACCGAGCCCGAGCACCTCGTCGACCACCAGTTGCACGACATCGGGGTCGGCCAGGGGCGCCTCATCGGCGAGGAGTGCCCGCGCCGCACTGCGCACGGATGCGTGGTCGAGGGCGACCTCCGAGTCGATGATCCGACGCGACACGCGTTCGACCACCGTCACGCGCGAGCCCACACCATCCCCCATGCCCGGATCCACGCCCCCCGGGCGGTGCGGCCGGCGAAGAGGGCCCTTGCCGTGTGCGCCGGGAGTCGGGGGAGCCGCGCACCCTGGGCCCCATTGACTCCCTCATCCAGGCCGATTGGTTGGAACAGCGTCGGGAAGGTCTCCGATGCGGCGACCCCCCGGATGAGCGGGCGAACCGCCACGCCCAGAACGTCGGAGGGGGCATCGGACTCAGACGCGAGCCGGAGGACGACGTTCGGCCAGGACCTGAGGAGGGCGCCGACCACCAAGGCCGCGTCAGTGGCGCTGACACCCCCGTTCGGCAGCGATGCGGTGCCACTTCGGGCCGGCGTCAACTCCATGGCGGTGGGACCCTCCTCGACGAGATCCCGAAGAGTGCGCCGCCCGGGGAGAGGGAGTCCGTGAGGATCGAGGTCGATGGCCAGGGCGGTGCCTACCGCTGCGGCGCATCCGAGCGGGGCGATGGCGGAGAGCAGCCCATCGGGTGCGGTGTGGAGTGCGATGGTGGCCATGGCCCGAAGGTATGGGGCGGTCGGTGCGCTGTGAACCCCTGGACTCGCCCGCCGGGTTCTGGCACTGTGGACGGCCGTTGGGCCACCCGGTATCGTCGCCGTCATGACGAGTGAATCCGACATGGCATCCGAGGAGGCCCTGGAGGGCCGAGTGGTCGAGGTGACCGATCCCGCGCTCCCCGACTTCGCGCCACACCGCCCGCTCAGTCGACTGGCCTCGTCCGAGGGTTCTGCCGTCGGCGTCGACTACGAAGGCGACGACTCCGGGTTGCTCACCCCAGACGAGCGGGAAGCGTTCGTGCGGGCAGCGATGGAGCGCGACGTAGAGGCCTGAGTCCGACGCCCGGGCAACGGTTTCCTCCCATGGCTGGACACGACTCGTCGAAGGACGACCTCGGGAAGTGGGTGTTGGCGGTTCCCTTGGCGGCACTCTCGATTCCGATCTTCGCGATCTTCTCCGACGCGGCGTGGGTTCCGTACCTCATCTTCAGCATCGCTCTGGTCGTGGCGGTGACGATCGCAGTCCGCTCGGTGATGAGCCACCAGCACCGGCTGAAGATGGAGGAGCTCGAGATGAAGGAGAAGCTCATGCGCTCGGAGCACGAGCAGCTCCGCAGCGCCGAGCGGATCCTCGAGTTGGATGAGACGAAGGGCCTCCGTACCCAGATGGAGCCCCCGGCCGAGGCGTAGGGGTGTGTTCCCATCGCCTCACTACCCTCCCGCCCATGTCCTCTGCGGCGTTCTTCGACCTCGACAAGACGATCATCGCCAAGTCCTCGGCCCTTGCGTTCGGCAAGCCGCTCTACCGCGCGGGGTTCGTGAATCGCCGCATGGTCGCCAAGGCGGCGATCGCCCAGGTCGTCTACTCCGCCTTTGGTGCCGACCACGATCGGATGGAGCAGGTGCGGGAGCGGATGATCGCCCTGATCCGTGGGTGGAATGCCACCGAGCTGCGGGCGCTCGCAGCAGAGGCGATCGAAGAGGTCGTGGCCCCACTCGTCTACCAGGAAGCCCTCGAGCTCATCGGGCACCACAAGGAGTCGGGTCGGAGGGTGGTGGTGATCTCCACCAGTCCGGAGGAGATCGTCGTTCCACTCGCCAACTACCTTGGTGGGATCGACGAAGTCATCGCAACCCGCTCTGCGGTGGACGAGGACGGCACCTATACGGGTGAGCTCGAGTTCTACGCATATGGTTCTTCGAAGGCCCAGGCCATCATCGAGTTCGCCGAGCGCGAGGGCCTGGACCTCGGTGAGAGTTTCGCCTACTCGGACTCGATCACCGATGAACCCATGCTCGCCGCAGTGGGGCACCCGGTTGCCGTGAACCCCGACCGGGAGCTTCGCTCGCTCGCCCAGCACCGTGGCTGGGAGGTGCGCGACTTCACCAAGCCGGTATCACTCGGTTCGCGGCTCGCCCCCTATTCGAAACCAGCCGGGATCGGGTCAGCGGTCGTTGCTGCCGGTGCCGGGGCCCTCTACATGTGGTTCAAGATGCGATCCCGCGTGAGGTCGTAGCCCGGCATGATCGATGACGCCTACGCGAGGTCCATCGCAGAGGTCGTCGACACGCTCGCAACCGACGCCGAGGGGGGCCTCTCCTCCGATCGGGCACGCCAGCGCCTTGCGGAGGTCGGTCCCAATCGGCTCACCGCGTCGCAGGGGCCCTCACGCCTCCAGCTCTGGCTCCGGCAGTTCTCCGACCCGATGGTGTGGTTGCTGCTCGTTGCCGCCGGGGTATCGGGGGCGCTCCTCGGCGAGTGGATCGATGCAGGGGTGATCCTTGCGATCGTCGTCCTCAACGCGGTGATCGGCTACCGCCAAGAAGCGAGGGCAGAGGACGCACTCGCGTCCCTCAAGGAGCTGTCAGCACCGACCGCAGTGGTGGTCCGCAATGGCGCCGAGCTCACCGTTCCTGCCGCCGAGCTCGTGCCGGGTGACCTCCTGGTCCTCGAGGCCGGTGATCGAGTCGCGGCCGACGCGCGTCTCGTCTTCTCCAGCCACCTTCGGGTGGATGAATCCCTCCTCACCGGGGAGTCGCTTCCGGTGGAGAAGGACCTCGAGGAGGTGGCCCCCGGATCAGCCGTCGGGGATCGCTCCTGCATGGTGTTCGCAGGGAGTTCGGTCGCAGTGGGCCGGGGTCGTGCGGTGGTGGTGGAGACCGGCATGGAGACCGAGGTGGGCCAAATCGCCGCCTTGCTCGACGATGAGGAACCCCCGACGCCCCTCGAGGTCGAACTCGCCCGGGTGGGGCGCCGTATCGGGTACCTGGTCGTGCTGATCGCGCTGGTCATCTTCGGCGTCGGCGTGCTCCGGGACTTCCCACCGGAGGCAATGTTCCTGATGGCAGTCGCCCTGGCGGTGGCGGCGATCCCCGAGGGGCTACCCGCCGTGGTGACCATCACGCTCTCCCGGGGCGTGCAACGCATGGCCGATGCCCGAGCGATCGTGCGACGGCTCACGGCGGTGGAGGCGCTCGGATCGGCGTCGGTGATCTGCACCGACAAGACGGGCACCCTCACCCGGAACGAGATGGCGGTCCAGGCGATTTCGTTCGTGGATCGCACCATCGACGATCGGGCCGATCTCCCCGGCGATCGCAGGAGCGAGCTCATTGCACGGGTGGCTGCCCTCTGCAACGACGCCCGCATCGTCGATGGGCAGCGCCTGGGGGATCCGACCGAGGTCGCCCTCGTGGAGATGGCGTCGATCATGCTCGACGTCGACGCGATCCGCGTCGGTATCCCTCGGGTGGACGAGATCGCCTTCGACTCGTCCCGGAAGCTCATGTCGACGTTCCATCTCGACGGGCAGGGGGCCTTTCTCGCGGTGAAGGGGGCGCCGGAGGTCCTGCTCCCCCGGTGCGCTTGGGTGGAGGGCCCCGCGGGACGTCGCCTCATCTCCAAGGAGGAAGCGACGGCGCTCGAGGCGACGATCGCCGGGTTCGCAGGGCGCGGGCTGCGAACCCTCGCGTTGGCCGTGGGGGAGTTCGACCGGCCGCCGAGCGAGGTGGGCGAGTCCCTCGAGCAGGGGCTCTCCTTCATCGGCGTCGTGGCCATGTCCGACGAGATCCGCGCCGAGGTGTTCGATGCCGTCCGCGATGCGGAGTCCGCGGGGATCAAGGTGGTCATGGTGACCGGGGACCACGAGGTGACGGCCCGCGCGATCGCCGAGGAGCTCGGCATCGACGGTGGCGTGATGGGTGGCGCCGAACTGCGGGAGATCGCAATGGAGGACCTTGAGGTCGAACGGTATGGCGTGTTCGCCAGGGTCGACCCCGCCGACAAGGTGAAGTTGGTGAAGGCGTGGCAGTCCCGCGGCGGGATCGTTGCGATGACGGGCGATGGCGTGAACGACTCGCCGGCGCTCAATGTGGCGGACATCGGCGTGGCGATGGGAAGTGGCACAGACGTGGCCAAGGAGGCGTCGTCAATGGTGCTCAGTGACGACAACTTCGCCACCATCGTGAACGCAGTGCGAGAGGGGAGGGGAATCTACGCCAACCTCCGCAAGGTCGTCTCCTTCCTGCTTTCGGCGAACATCTCCGAAGTCCTTGTGATGCTCGTCGGCTTCTTGCTCCTGGGCTCTCGCGGCGAGCCGTTGCTCGCGACGCAGCTCCTTTGGGTGAACCTCGTGACCGACGGTCTCCCTGCCCTGGGCCTCGGCGTCGACAAGGCCAGCGACGACCTCATGCGGCGCCCGCCCGACTCCTCGCGCTCGATGCTCTCCGTGCGCCGCCAGCTCGACCTCGCGTGGCAGGGGGCAGTGCTCGCCGGGGGCGTGCTCGGCGCGTATTGGTGGGGCGTCGCAGGCGGACTCGAGTGGGAGAGCGTTCGCACGGTTGGCTTCACCGCACTCGTCCTCACCCAGCTCCTCCACGTATGGAATGTCCGGGCCCTCAGCGCCTCCCCTTTCGTCACTCCGCTCGCCGGGAACCGCCTTCTCCTGTGGGGAGTGCTCGTGTCACTCGGCCTCCATGTTGCGGTCGTCTACACGCCGCCCGGCCAGACGCTGTTCGAGACGACCCCATTGGGGCCCGTCGAGTGGCTGGTGGCGATCACCGGCGCGGCGGCCTCATTCGGCGTGATCGCCGTCGTGCGGTCGATCCAGCGAGGCCGACTGGCCTAGAGGCCTGAGAGGAAGTCCTCGGCGTCGGCTCGGGAGCGGAGCCGCACGAATCGAAGGTGGGCGAAGGCTGGATCAGTGAGCGCCGCCTCGTACCGTTCCCAAATGGGCCCGTGGGTCTGCCACGACCAGAGGAGGATGTTGCGCTCTTTGTCGTTCCAGACGAAGAGGTTGCGCCATGGCTCGCGGTTCCCGTTCCAGAGCTCCTCGTGGAGCAGCACCCGTCCGAGCGTGCGCGGGACGAGTTGGGCCATCACCCGCCAACGGCTGAGGTCGAGCCACACCACCGTGTCGGCCTCCTGCCAGATGGGTCCTCGCATGGTGATGGCGGAGTAATTGCCGTCCACGACCCAACCCGTGCCTCCCATCTGCGCACGGGCGAGGGCGAGCATGTCCTCGGTCGGGCGTTGCTGCCACCCGGGGAGGTGGTGCAGCGCGTCGAGTTCGATGTGGGGGACGCCGAGGTGGCCTGCGATTTGCCTCGCAAGTGTCGTCTTCCCGGAGCCGGAGGAGCCCACGACGCAGACGCGTCGCGGTTCCATCAGCGGACGATCTCGAGATCGATGCGATAGCGGACCCAGTGCATGGGGGTGGAGGGCCCGGAGCGGGCGAGGGACTCCTCGACTCGTTCGACGAGGTGGTCCGGCGGATCGGGTGTCACGAGGACGCCCACCACCTCGTGGCCGAGGGAGCGGACGACGTCCAGCGACGTGGGACCAGGGAGCCGCAGGGGTTCGGTGAGTGGGGAGATCGTGAACACGAGGACGAGCTCGTTCTCTGGACCGGCGAGCACGAGGTCGGGGGCCGCAACCCTGCCACCGGAGAAGAAACGCTTCCGCTCGAGGTGGCCTCCCCCGACGAGTCGCAGCGGCGCAGGGAGGTCAAGGTGCTCGAGGAGGCGTTGGTGCTGGCCGGCGACGAAGCGGGCGAGCTGGTCGGACGACGGGAAGCCGAGCCGGAGCCGCCCTTCAGCGCTTCCCGCTGCCTCCGGGGTGGTGAGGAAGGTCTCCATCGGCGACGAGCCCGATCGGGCTCCGGCTTCTCCGACCAGATCGCGGAGTGTGCGCGGTCCCCGCTCGGGCACCGGGCCGAGCCCCGGGAGGGAGTCCTGGTCGTCGCTCATGAGCCCTTGAGAAGGCGCCGGAGCAACTGGATCTGCTCGCCGGCCCCCACGGCGACGAGTCGCTGCCCCGGACGAAGGACGAAGTCGGCGGACGGATTGAGGACCGGTT
Source organism: uncultured Acidimicrobiia bacterium (assembly GCA_964600365.1). Lineage (GTDB taxonomy): Bacteria > Actinomycetota > Acidimicrobiia > Spongiisociales > JAENVV01. The sequence continues at coordinate 26,048 of CAZRJG010000019.1, read as the reverse complement.
GGCCGTCCATGGGGATGACCGCGATGAGGGTCGCTCCCGATCCGCTCCGGATACCCGACTCGGAGAGTTTCCTCCCGGAGAGCGGGGATGTCGGTGGAAGCGAGAGCTCCTCGACCCGGAGTTCGACCAGGCCGCCTTCGAAGGGGAGGTCGATGAAGTCGGCGAGGTCCGGTTGCGTGATCATCATGGCCATCCGCTCTGCGCCCACGACGGCAGGCATGACAACCCGGTCGGCGCCGGCGAGCAGCAGCTTCCGCTCGGCCTGGGGTTCGTTGGCCCGGGCGATGATGCGGAGGCTCGACCGTTTCGCCCGTGCCGAGAGCACGATCGCCACGTTGTCGGGATCCGTGCGCACCGACGCGATGAGCACCGATGCCCGGTCGATGCCCGCCTCGGCAAGGACGTCGTCGTCGGTGGCATCGGACTCGATGACCGCAATCCCCGAGTCGCGCGCCTGTTGGGCGTGCCGCTCGTCGCTGTCCACGACGACCACGTCGAGGCCGCGGTTCTCGAGGACCTCCCAGATGTGCCGACCCACGCGGCCGTAGCCACAGATGATCACGTGTCCCTGCATCCGGGCGATCCTCCTCTTCTCCAAGCGATCCTGCATGGTGCCACCCAGGAACTGCTCCATTGCGTACTCGAGGGCGATGGTTGCGGTGTAGAAGACCGTTCCGACACCGACCACGATCAGGAAGATGGTCGCGAACTCGCCCCCTTGGGTGAAGCCGCCCGTCGGTTCGGCGTACCCCACGGTCGAGATCGTGATGACGGTGAAGAAGAAGGCATCGAGGAGCGTCATGTCCTCGAGCCAGACGTAGGCGCCGGTGCCGAGGGCCGCAACCACGAGGAGCAGCGCAACGGCGGCGATCAGTCGGGCACGCAGGGGCTGCATGGGGCGAAGCGTACCGGTCAAGGGGGAGGGCACATCGATGGCCCATCCCATCGATTGGAAGCAATGTCATGAAACCGTTCGACAAACATCGAACAGTGTGATAAGGTTCAGTCCATCCGATAGATACGGAAACATCCATGACCCTCCTCTCCACGACATTCGACGACCCGATGCCCCTCCGGCTGCGTGTGCTCGCCTCACCGGCGATCGAGGCGCTTGTGGCGCATTGGATCTCCCAGGCAGAGATCGATCACCTCGACGAGTTCCTCGAAATCGAGCGCATCCGCGGCGTCGTGGATGCCTCCGCCGTCCCGGGGAGGGACTCCGAGGAGGATCTGGAGAGGCTGCGCAGCCACCACGGCGCGGCATGGACGTTCCTCCTCCCGTTCGTCGACGGGTCGGGAGCCGGCACGCTCGCCGACTTGGCCACCCACCTCGAAGCGGTGGATCCCGAGATGCTCGTCCGTGCATTCAGTGCCCAGGCGAAGTGCGACGGGCCCTGTGACCACGGTGTGTTCGATCCGTCGGCCGACCCCGCTGCCTTCAAGGCGTGGTTGGTCGGTCTTGTCGCAGGACTCTCGGCGCCGTTGGATCCCATGCTCGATGAGCTCTGCTCCACGCTCGCCCACGACGCGGAGCTCACCAGGTTCCTCGAGCGGCGGATGACCATCCCACAGCTCGTGGAGAGCGTGACGAACGGTATTGCCTACACGCCGGAGGCGGGAGTCGAGGAGATCGTGCTCGTGCCGAGTCTCCTGATTCGTCCGTTCAACCTCATGTTCCGATTCGGGGGGACGAGGTACTTCCTCTACCCCGTGTCCGAGGAGGCCCTCGATGCCGACGACGACACCCCGCCCTCTTGGGTGGTGGCGTTGTTCAAGGCGATCTCCGACGAGCGGCGCCTGCGTTTGCTCCGCCACCTCGCGGCGAACCCGGCCTCACTCATGGAGCTCACCGACTACCTCGGCATGGCGAAGTCCACGACCCATCACCACTTGCGGACGCTCCGAGCCGCAGGGCTCGTTCGCCACACGATGGATGGTGAGGACGAGAAGGAGTCTCGCTACGAGCTCCGCACCGACGTCCTCCCTGATGCGTTCTCGTTCCTGTCCACCTATCTCGACCCTGGAGTCACCTCATGAACCAGTACCTCACCCACCAGTTCGCCCAAGCCCGCGAAGCCGACGTCCGCCGACAGTCCGCCTCGGTGCACGTCGCCGACATGTGGGTCGACCGCACCGAGACGGTCGGTGAGCGCCTTGGCCTCACGCTCGTCCATCTGGGTGCCCGCCTCATGGACCGCCGCACGGTGGTGCGGGTGGAGCGGCTCGCTCGGGTGGCCTGACCCACACCCCCTCCCCAGTGCGTCAGATGCCCGGCTCCGGCCGGGCATCGGCGCGTCAGGCCTCGCTTCGGCCGTGTGCCCCCGGCACGGAGCGGGGGTATGTGTCCTTTGCTGCGACAGAGACGGCGAGGTCGACCTCGACCGTTGCGAACGGCTCTGCCTGGTCGGTGACGGCGAGCACCTCCCCGTCGGGGTCCATGATCCAACCGAGGCCACCGAGGTCGGCGGGACCGCCGGCGGCGCGGTAGAGGTTCGAGGAGGCGCAGTAGGCGCCTGCGGTGACCGCGGCGCTGCGCCCACCCGCAATCCACGTGTCGAGTGAGTCGTGGGGCGTGGCGCGCGGGACGAGGAGGAGGTCGAGCCCTTCCCTCCCCAGGGCCCGGGCGTGTTCGAAGAACCACATCTCGGTGCAGATGAGCATCGCGACCGTGGCGCCGCCGAGCGGGAACGACTCGAATGAGGCCGCAGCGGGCTCGTACCACCGACGTTCCCAGAAGCCCGACTCGTTGGGGAGGTAGTGCTTGTCGTGCACGTCGCGGAAACCGTCCCCGTCCACGACGAACCCCCTATTGGTGAACGTGCCGTCGACAACGTCCGGCCGGGTCCCGGCGACGGCGGTCGGCGCGAGGTCGGGTAGCAGCCCCAGCCACTCCTTCGCGTGCTCGACGGCCTCGGCCCACTGCTCGGGGGCCACAGTGAAGTCGGCGGCGAGCCATCGCGAGAAGGGCATCTCGGGGAGGAGGAGCAGGTCGCTCTCCTCCTCCGCGACGTGGTGGGCGAGCGCGTCCCACTCCTCGGGGAGGATCCCTCCGATGTTCGTGAGTTGGCAGACGGTGATCCTCATCACAGGGAGGCTATCGCCGGATGACGTACTCCCGTTGCACGATCCCGTTCGGGAACGCGCGCATCGACTCGAGGGTGAGGTGGATGTCGTCGTCGAGTGGGCCGAAGAGGGAGGAGCCCGACCCGATGAGGACCGGGATGCTCGTGAGGATGATCCGGTCGACGAGTCCCGCGGTGAGGAACGACCGCGCGGTGGCGCCCCCGTCGACGTAGACACGGCGAGCGCCTCCCACTCCGGTGAGGATCTCCTCCGGGGTCCCGGAGACGGCGACCACCGTGCTGGGACGGTCATCGGCGAGTTCGAGCGGGCGGTGCGTGGGCACGTGGACGGGTCGATCGCCATAGGGCCATGGCACGTCGAACCCCGAGAGCACATCGAAGGTGGTTCGCCCCATCACCACCGCATCCACGGAGTCGAGGAACTCGCCGAACCCCAGGTCGTCCCCGCCGGTGTCCACCGCAAGGAAGTCGAGCCCATGGTCGGCCCGGGCGATGAACCCATCCACCGACATCCCCACGTACACCACGACTTCAGGACGTCCCACAGGAATCGAGCGTAGAGATCTTGCGTGTTGGCGGTCGCCGCCGATGGAGAGGAGCGCTGGTCCTCCCCCAGCAGCAATCCTCCGAACCGTCGTTCCCCGATCAATCCACGAACGGGCGGCCCATGCGGGCAGCCCCTTGTCCGTTCTGACAACTGGCAACGGCTCGGCAGGGCCGAGCCTCACGCAAACCGATGCGTGCTCGTCCCGAGCGTGACGACCTTCCCGTCGTCCCTGCGCACGAACACCTCCCCGAAGAAGATCCTCCGGCCCGCGTGCACCATGCGTGCTTCGGCGACCAGCGTCTCCCCGGGCCCGATGGGTCGGGGGTACTGCACCTTGAGGTCGAGTGGGATGGCGACCGTCCCCTCCGGGGCGGCCGCTTCGGCGAGCGCATCGGCGGCTGCCTGGGCGAGGACGGCGAGCGTGCCACCGTAGAGGTTGGCTGCCAACGAGAGGTGCCATGCGTTCGTGACGAACCGCAGGATGGCGATCGACGGGTTCACCGCCACCGTCTCCATCCCGTGGAGGACGAGGTAGGGATGCTCGGGCCCTCCGATACCCTCGTCCCGGAGGTGATGGGGGATGAACTCCGCGGGTTCGTCGCGGCCAGGGGGGAGATCGATGGGCGGGGCGGGGGTGATGGCGATCCTCGTCACCGACCTCGCAACGACTGTCCCGTCGTCGGCAACGATGTCGGCCTCGGAGAACCCCGTGACCCCGTCCTCGAACACGAGCCGGGCGGTGGTCCGAAGCCCGTTCGTCTCGGTCGGGATCGGCGCGAGGTAGAACACCGAGAGTTCCGCCGTGGGTGACACCTTGTCGATGGGGAGGACCGAGAGCACGGCGGTCCCCAACGGCGCATCGCAGAGGAACAGCGTCGCTGCAGGAGCCACCTCGCCGTCGCTCCGCCGCCACCTCGGCCCCACGGGGAGGCTGAAGGTGGCGGTGCCGGGCGAGATGTCTTCCATCGTGAGTCCACCGTGGTGGTGGATCGGGGGACGGTGCCCGGTGAGTTGGGCGAGGATGGCGTCGACGTGGGAGGCGTGTTCACCCCGTTGGGTGAAGCCACCGACGTACTCGAACGCGGAGAGGTCTCGCACGGCTACTCCTCGAGCACTCTGCGCGCCATGGCGGCGAGTGCGAACACACGGGCGCCGAGTTCCTCGAGGTCGTCGGGGATGCTTGGCATTGCCCCGAGCACGTACCGGGTGTACACGCCTTCGACGATGGCCGAGAGGCGCCAGTACTGGAAGGCTCGGTACCACTCGATGCCACCCACGTCGTACCTGGTGGTGGAGGCGTAGGCCTCAGTGAGTTCCTCCCGGGAGGGGAATCCACCGATCGTCGTGGGGGAGTCGCCGACGCCCTCGACGCCCGGTTCGTCGGCGGACGACCAGGTGTTGAGGAGGTAGCCGAGGTCGGCGAGGGGGTCTCCGAGCGTGCACAGCTCCCAGTCGAGGACGCCGGCGACGCGCCCCTCGGGCGTCGCGAGCATGTTCCCGAGCCGGTAGTCACCATGGACCACGGTCGAGTGCCGTTGCTCGGGAATCGATGCGAGGAGTCGGTCGAACACGGCGTCCATGTCGGGGATGTCGCGCTGGTGGTGGGCGTCCCACTGCTGCTTCCATCGGCGCAGTTGACGGCCGACGTAGTCCTCCCGTCGCCCGAGGTCGCCGAGGCCGATCTCGTCGGGATCGGCGGTGTGGAGGTCGGCGAGGACCGCCGCCACGTGCATGCCGAGGGAGTGTCGTTCCGCAGTGCGCGGGAAGGCCGTTGCGACAGCATGGGCATCGTGGAGGACGGTGCCCTCCACATACGACATCACGTAGAAGGGGGCGCCGTTCACCTCAGGGTCCTCGCAGAGTCCGAGCGTTTCGGGAACGGGGACCGGGGTGTGCACGAAGGCAGAGACCACACGGTGCTCTCGTGCCATGTCGTGCGCGGTCGCGAGCACCTCGCCGAGCGGAGGGCGTCGCAGCACGAACGCCGACCCGGTCGCATCCTCGCCGCGATAGGTGATGTTCGAGTGCCCGCCGGAGATGCGAGCGAAGGCGAAAGGCCTGCGGAGCGGGGGGATGTGCGCCTCGAGCCATTCGGAGACCGGTGCGAGGTCGATGCCGGCGGGGACGTCGCTCATGGTCGGCGAGCGTACCCGCGGGGCGGCATGGCGAGGTCCGTGAGCAGCATCACCGCGAACGTTGGGAGCCAGTGGGATCCGGCGAAGTGTCGGGTCGTCGATGCGGCCAGCCCTGCCTCGGCGTGGTGCCATGTGAAGTCCGAGGTGTCGGCGTGCAGGGCGATGCGGTTCGCAGCCCAGGCGCGGGAGAGGTTGAGGCCATCGAGGTGGGTGGCATGCCCGTCGGTCGGGTCGGGGTTGATGACCGGTTCGGTGCGCGCCAGGTCATGGTCGAGCGCGGGGAGGAACCGACTGAGCCACTCGCCCGGTTCATCTGCGACCTCGACCATCAGCGCCCCAGCACAGAGGGCGGGGGAGAGGAAGTCGGTGGGTCCTGCCTCACCGATGAGGGTGCGCGGTGTCGGGTCGCCCCACGTCCGGAGGGCGAGCTCCTCGATTGCCCGGGCGAGTGCGTCGTCCCCGACGATGCGGGCCCAGCGGAGGGCGAGCCACGCCGAGAACGCGGTCTGGCGATGGAGGCCGGATTCATCGACCTGTGCGCCCGTCCAGGTGAGGATGCGGTCCCTGGCGATGCGGGTGAGGGGCTCGAGGACGGCGCGAAGGCCTTCGCCCAGTTCCGAGGAGAGAGTGAGGAGCCATGCGAGCCCGTACGGGAGCTCGAAACCCTCCGCTGCGGAGAGCGTCGTCAGCTCGCCTGCGACGGCGCTGGGGGTGATTCGCTCGAGGAGTACGTCGACCCGCCCGATCCGGGCGAAGGACCAGTGCGAGTGCACGGCGGAGTGCCAGTCGTAGCACCCGTGGAAGATGGGGTGGAGTTCCCGGACCGGGAGGTCGGGGACGAGCCGATCGGCATGGTGCGGCTCGGTGCGGTCGATGTTCTCGAGGAGGATCGGGACGTAGCGCTCGGGCACGGGGCAAGGGTACGACGGGTTCGCTCTTCTCGTCGTTCGTAGATTCCTCCTCAGGGACGGGATGGGGAAGCACATCCTTCACCCCCCTCCCGCTCGCTCCGCTCACGGGTCCCATCCCCCTTCAGGGGGATCTGCCGTGTGGTCGCTATGGCGCGATCGGGCCTTCGGCGAGGTTCCTGAAGACCTCGAAGGCGGACTCACGCAGCACGACCACTGCGGCCCCGCCGCGACGGGCCTGGTCGCCCTCGACGACGACGTTCGTGAGGTCGAAGGGGGAGAGCTCCCACACGAGGGCCCCGATGGTGAGGAGGTCGCCGGGGGGGAGGTCGGTCCACGTGTGCGTGGTGAGGGTCTCGAGGAGCGCAGGGAGCTCGGTGATGTCGCGGGTCTGGGTGGCGGCCATCGCCCACTGCATGATGAGGCCGTGGTGGAGCTGGCGGGTGAAGTCGCCGCCCGTGATGGTGCGATTCCGGGCGAACGCAAGCGCTCCGGCCCCGTCCACCCGCTGGACCCCGGCGGAGAAGTAGGCGTCGGACTTCGGCTCCGCCATGGCGAACGGGATGTCGATCTCGAACCCGCCGAAGTCGTCCACGAGGTTCACGAAGCCCTTGAACCCGGTCACCACGTATCCCTCGAGCTCGAGTCCGGTGAGCAGCCGCGCCGTCTCCAGGATCCGTTCGGGTCCGTGGGAGGCCATCACGTTCGTGAGCTTGTCGAAGTCACCTTCGGGCGTCTCCACCCAAGCATCGCGGGGGATCCCGACGATCGATCCCACGGAGCCGTCGGGGAGAAGGGTGATGATGTGGTGCGAGTCTGCGCGGAATCGGAGTGGGTTCTCGCCGGGGCGGGCATCCGAGCCGATCACATAGAGCTGGCGAACCGACTCGCCCAGCCACGGCTCGAGACCGAGCGACGGGAGGGTCGCGCCCACGACTTCCCAACCGTCCTCCTCGTTGGCGGCGAACACGACGTCGGTGCCATCGGTCACCACGGCGATGTCGCCGTTCGGGAGGATGCCCGTGGTGGCGGTGAGCTCCCGACCCAGGCCGGGTTGTGCGCTGCCTGCCACGTGGGCGCCGAGCCCTTCGGGGAGGAGTGGGCTCGGGTCCGCCCCTGCCGCGGCGCGATAGAGGTCCGACACGGCGTCGGCGAGCCCGGGTGAGCCGTTGACCACGGTGATATAGACATCGATGTCCGCAACCGCCTCCTCGGCCGCCGTGGTCGTGGGGGCCTCGGTCGACGTGGTGGCGACCGCAGGGGCCTCGGAGGCCGTGGGGGCCGTCGTCGGGGACCTTGAGTCCCCACCGCAGGCTGCGATGAGGAGGACCGCGAGGAGGGGTGTGAGGAGGCGAAGGCGCATCGGTGGTCCCGGGTGTGGGGGTAGGGGAGGTCGAAAACCTATACTCGCCGCCGTTCTAGGCGTCCCCCCACGGAGCAACCCCACATGGCCATTGATCTGTACCTGTACGTCGCGATCGGCGCCGCCCTTGCGGCCCTTGCGCTTGCCTGGTGGTTCGCCATCCAGGTGAACAAGGAGCCCCAGGGCAACCACCGCATGAAGGAGTTGGCTGCAGCCATCCGCGAGGGTGCAATGGCCTTCATCAAGGCTGAGTACACCTGGGTGGCGGCGTTCGTCGTGATCATGACGATTCTCATCGCCGTCTTCATGATTGATGAAGCCGGGGTGTTGCGCGCAGCCGCCTACGTGGTCGGCGCCGTGTTCTCGGCCCTTGCCGGCTTCATCGGCATGCGGATCGCCACCGCTGCCAACGCCCGCACGACCGAGGCCGCTCGCCTCGGTGGGATCCCCAGGGCCCTCCCCGTCGCCTTCCGCGGCGGTGCCGTCATGGGCTTCACGGTGGCCGGCCTCGGCCTCCTCGGCGTTGCGGTCGGATGGCTCATCTTCCGTGACCACGAGTTCGGTGCAGAGATCATCACGGCCCTCGGCCTCGGTGGCTCCTCGATCGCCCTCTTCGCCCGTATCGGCGGCGGTATCTACACGAAGGCAGCCGACGTCGGCGCCGACCTCGTCGGCAAGGTCGAGGCAGGTATCCCCGAGGATGATCCTCGGAACCCCGCCGTGATCGCCGACAACGTGGGCGACAACGTGGGCGACGTGGCCGGCATGGGCGCCGACCTCTTCGAGTCCTACGTGGGCTCGCTCGTCGCCCCGATCGCCTTCGCGGCCATCGTGTTCGCCACGAGCGACTTCCTCGCCGAGACGATCATGTTCCCGCTCGCCGTTGCGACCGTTGGAATGGTGGCATCCATCCTCGGCTCGTTCTTCGTGAAGCCGAAGAGCGCCGACGACCTCGCCGCATCGCTCCACCGGGGCACCAACATGGCCATGGTCCTCGCTGCACTCGGCGTGCTCGGCCTCGTGTACATGCTCTTCGGTGACAAGATCGACAACCCGATCGGACTCTGGATCGCCGTCGTGATTGGCCTCCTGGTGGGCTTCAGCATCGGCAAGATCTCCGAGATCTCGACGTCCGACCACTACAAGGCCGTCAAGAACATCGCCAAGCAGGCGGAGACGGGTCCCGCAACGGTGGTGCTCGCCGGCATCGCGGAGGGTAAGAAGTCCGCGGCCTACTCGGTCATCGTGACGGTCCTCGGCATCGGTGGCGCCTTCTGGGCCGGCGACTGGGCACTCGGCGGAGAGGGCGGCATCTACGGCGTCGCCATCGCCGCCATCGGTGTCCTCGCAACGCTCGGCATCACGATCGCCGTCGACGCGTACGGCCCGATCGCTGACAATGCGGGTGGCATCGCCGAGATGGCGCACCTCGACCCCGAGGTCCGTGAGGCGACCGACGCCCTCGACTCGTTGGGCAACACCACTGCAGCCATCGCCAAGGGCTTCGCCATTGGCTCGGCGGCGGTGACCGCACTCGCCCTGTTCTCGACGTTCACCCGTGCGGTGGGCCTCGAGGAGATCAACCTCCTCAACGTGGGAACGGTGATCGGCCTCTTCCTCGGTGCGATGTTCCCGTTCCTCTTCTCGTCACTCACGATCAGTGCGGTCGGGCGGGCGGCGTACACGATGATCGAGGAGGTGCGTCGCCAGTTCCGTGAGATCCCCGGCCTCAAGGAGGGTGACCCGAACGCCAAGGCTGAGTACGCCAAGTGCGTGGAGATCGCCACCGCGGGCTCGCTCCGTGAGATGCTCCTGCCGGGTGGCCTCACCATCGCACTTCCGCTCATCATCGGGTTCATCGACGTCGAGGCCCTTGGTGGCTTCCTCGCCGGCGCCCTCGTGACGGGCTTCCTGCTCGCCATCTACATGGCCAACGCCGGTGGCGCATGGGACAACGCCAAGAAGTTCATCGAGGCGGGTGCCTTTGGTGGCAAGGGATCGGACGCCCACAAGGCGGCCGTCATCGGCGACACGGTGGGTGATCCCTTCAAGGACACCTCGGGCCCGGCGCTCAACATCGTCCTCAAGGTGATGACGATCGTGAGCCTCATCTTCGCCACGGCCTTCGTGGGTTGATGGTTCGTCGTCAGTAGCCAGTCCACCATCGTCAGCAGACTGCCGGGCCCCTCGGGGCCCGGCAGTTGCATGCTCGGGTCGTGTCCCGTGCCGGGCGATCACTGAGCCCCACCGATCAGATGCCGTTCCAGCTCCTCGCCCTCTCCGCAGCCCTGTCGTGGGCCATCGGTGGCCTCATCGCCGCAAGGCCGACGCGGACGCTGGGTGGGCCCCGATTCACCCGGATCCGGATGTACTGGGTGTCGGTGCTCCTCGCCGGCGTGGCCTGGGCGGCCGGGGGATGGGGCTCGGTCGAGGCGACCGACTGGCTCCCCCTTGCCATCTCGGGGTTCATCGGCCTCTCGATCGGCGACGCAGCCCTCTTCACGGCGTTCTCGCGGCTCGGCCCGAGGAGGACGGGCATCCTCTTCGCCGCGAACGCCCCAATGGCTGCGGTGCTCAGCGCAGCGTTCCTCGGCGAGCGATTCTCGGTGGGTGCCTTGATGGGGACCGCGCTGGTGTTCGTGGGGGTTGCGCTTGCGATCGCCCTCGGCACCCGTCCCGGGCAGTCGCACACGTGGGAGGAGGTGCGGGGGAGCCTTGCGGTCGGAGTCGGCTTCGGGCTCTTGGGTGCCCTCGGGCAAGCGATCGGGATCGTGGTCGCAGACCCCGTCTTCGACGGCGGCCTCGATCCCTGGGCGGGAGCTGCCATCCGCTCGATCGTGGGAACGGTGGGCCTCGTGGTCCTGGCGCCGTGGCTGGAGCGGCAACGTCGAGCCCGTGGCGAACAGGTGCGGCTCACGGCGCGGCTCGTGGCGGTGGTCTTCCTCTCGGGAACGATCGGGATGGCCATCGGGAAGACGCTCGTGCTCGCGGCGCTCACGGACGGGGATGCAGGCGTCGTGTCGGTGCTCGTTTCGACCGCGCCGGTGCTCCAGCTGCCCCTCATCTGGCTCGTCACCCGGGAGCGGCCCGCCGGGGGAGCGTGGGCGGGCGCCGCCCTCGCCGCGATCGGCACGGCGCTCATCTTCTAGGCGCGTCCCTACGATCCTGGGCGTGACGGTGATAGCCCGATTCCTCGAGCAGGCCCAGCGGACCCCCGACGCCCTCGCCCTCGTATCCCTCGCCGAGGGCACCGAGTGGACCTACGCGGAGTTGCGCGAGGCCGCCGAGCGATGGGCGGGTGGACTCGTCGCACGCGGGGTCCGCCCCGGCGACCGTGTGACCGCGGTGATGGGTCCCGATTGGGAGTCGCTCGTCCTCCACCTCGCCGCCCTGCGATCGGGCGCGGTGCTCAATCCGGTGTCGCCGGCTGCCACCTCCGACGAACTGGCATGGCTCGTGGGTGACGCCGAGCCCACGATCGTCGTCGTGCCATCGGCCGACCCGGCGCCCTCCATGGACTCCGTTCCCGTGGTCGGGGTCGGTGAGCTGGGATCCGGCCCCGCACCCCATCACATCCCGGGGAGTGACGACCTCGCATGCCTGCTCTACACGTCAGGCACGACCGGTCGCCCCAAGGGCTCTATGACCACTCACGGCAACCTGCTCGCGAATGCCGATGCACTGGTCTGGGCGTGGGGGATCTCAGGGGCGGACACCATCCTCCACCTCCTGCCGCTCCACCACGTCCACGGGTTGTTCGTCGCAATCCACCCCTTCTTGCTCACCGGGGGGACCGTGCTCCTTGGCGGGCGGTTCAGCACCGATGCGGTGGTGGAGCACATCGGTGCGGCCACGGTGCTCATGGGTGTTCCGACCTTCTACACGAGGCTCCTCGCCGAGCAGCGACTCGATGAAGACCTGGTTCGCCACATGCGACTCTTCACGTCGGGGTCTGCACCGTTGCTCGCTGCCACACACCGCGAGTGGGAGGAGCGCACCGGCCATCGGATCCTCGAGCGGTACGGCATGACCGAGATCCAGATGGCGCTCTCGAACCCCCTCGAGGGTGAGCGGCGACCGGGTTCGGTCGGAGTCCCCCTCCCGGGTCTCTTGGCAAGGGTGCGATCGGAGGAGGGGACCCTCGCAGGCGCAGGTGAGGTGGGTGTGCTGGAGGTCCGAGGGCCCACGGTCTCCCCCGGCTACTGGTGCCGTCCCGATGCAACCGCCGCCTCCCGGACCGACGACGGCTGGTTCGTGACGGGCGACCTCGCCGTGCGTGATGGCGACGGCTACCACGAGATCGTCGGGCGTACCTCCGACATGGTCATCAGTGGTGGCCTCAACGTGTACCCCAAGGAGGTCGAGGACGTCATCGACCGCGTCGAGGGTGTGATGGAGAGCGCAGTCATCGGGGTTCCCCACGCCGACTTCGGCGAGGCGGTGGTCGCGGTCGTCGTTGGTGACGCCGGCGACGACGAGGTCGTCGAGGCCTGCCGAACCAGGTTGAGCTCGTACAAGATTCCGAAGGCGATCGAGCGCCTGGCCGAACTCCCCAGGAACACCATGGGCAAGGTCCAGAAGGCGGTGTTGCGAGAACGGTTTGCCTCACGGTTCGAGGCGGACTGACGACGCTTGTCGCCGAGGCCCGGACTCGACCTACCCTCCCGTCGATGCGCCTCCACTTCGTCCGGCACGGCCAGACGCCCGACAACGCTGAGCGGGTGTGGCAGGGGTGGGGAGGCAGGGGCCTGAACCCGAATGGTCGCGTACAGGCGAGTCGCTTGGGCGAGCGACTCGAGGGCCGCCGGTTCACCCGGGTGCTCTCATCGGACATCGAGCGTGTCCTCGAGACGTCGGCCCGGATCCCCCACGCCGTCGAGGTGGATGCGAGATGGCGCGAGATCCACGTCGGGCGGTGGGCCGGTCGGCCGATCGCCGAGACCTACGCCGCCAACCCCGATGTCCTCGAGGGCCTGCGCGCCGGCGAGGATGTCAGGATCGGTGAGGACGGTGAGTCGATCTCCGAGTTCCACGAGCGCATCCACCAGGCGCTCTCGTCGCTCATTGCCGAACACGACGAAGGGGATGAGGTCCTCGTGGTCTCCCATGGCGGTGTCATCGGAGGTCTCACGGCAGGGATGTTCGGCACCCGCTGGCCGATGAGCCCCACTGCGCCCCTCCACAACACCTCGATCACCTCTTTCGAGGTGCGGTCCGATGGGAGCCTTCGCCTCACTCGGTTCAACGACGACTCCCACCTCGACCCGGAGCTCGTGGATATCCCGGACTTCCTGCGCGACGCCCGTCGACTTCGCCTCATCCGGCATGCCGAGTCGACCGGGAATCGAACTGGGGCGTGGGAGGGGAGCGGCGGCGATGGCCTCACCACAGAGGGCGTTGCACAGGCCAGCCGACTTGCGTCCTTCCTCCCCGGCGGGCCCGTCTACGCGTCCGACGCTCCACGTGCGAAAGCCACCGCGGGCCATCTCTCACCCGATGTCCGCGTGCGCAAGGGACTGCGAGAGCTCGAGCCCGGCTCGTGGGAGGGCCTGACCTTCGACGAACTCCGAGCAGCCTCGCCCGAGGTTGCAGCGCGCATTTACGACCACGGCGACGACCTCCCGAGGGGCGGGGATGGCGAGACGTGGGGCGACCTCGCCCTGCGGATGCGGCGAACCGTCGACGGGATCCTCGACGAGACGGGTGGCGACGTCTCCCTCGTCTCGCATGGGTCGGCGATCAAGGCCCATGTGCTCGACCGCATGGGCCTCGGGTGGCCGGAGCAACCCCGACTCGCGGTCCTCCCCAACACCGGGATGGCTGAACTCATCGTGCTCGAGTCGGGCGCGCGGCTCAGTGCGTACGGACTCGCACCCTGGTTGGGTGAGGCCTCTGCGGTGGGCGCTGACCTCTAGCCTCCGAGCCATGCAGGAAACGGTCCTCAGCGAGGTCGGGCTTGGTGGGCGCCATGAGGCATTCGCAACGGCCGGCGTCGCCACACGGGCGGTGTAGCGCTGGTGCGGGTCCTCCTCGTCACCAACGACTGGCCGCCCGACGTCGGTGGCATCCAGACCTACCTGCGGGGTCTCGTCGATCGAACCTCCCACGACATGCGGGTGCTCGCCCCCGCCCACCCCGGCGCCGAAGGTGGCGGTCGGGAGGTGCGGAACCCCGATGGCTTCATGTGGCCCACCAGGGGCACCGCGCGTCGGATTGCCGACGAGGTGCAGTCCTGGGACGCCGACCTCGTCTGGTTCGGGGCCCCCCATCCGCCCGCGCTCCTCGGACCGTCGGTCGCTGACCGCACGGGGCGTCCGTACATGGTCCTCTGCCATGGCGCCGAGGTCTCGGTCGCCGCGGCCATCCCGGTGGTCCGCTCACATCTGCGACGGAGCCTCCGGGAGGCTGCGATGGTGCTGGCGGTCTCCGAGCACACCCGGCGTGTGGTCGAGCGGTTGTCGGGGAGGGATGCCCTTCGACTGGGCGTTGGCGTGGAGATGGGCGAAGGGGCCTCCGTCGCCCGTGGCGCCGGGACCCCCACGATCGTCTCGGTGGGCCGACTGGTCCCGCGCAAGGGGTACGACCGGCTCATCGACGCACTCGCGCGGGTGCCGGTGTGGGAGGGGCGACTCCTGCTCGTTGGGGATGGCCCACAGCGTCGGGCGCTCGAACGTCGCGCCGCGCGAAGGGGCGTCGAACTCGAGGTGCGCTCGGGGTTGGACGACGATGAGGTCCGGGCCGTGCTCGGTGGTGCCGACGTCTTCGCCCAACCGTGCAGGACGCGTCTCCTGGGACTGGACTGGGAGGGGCTCGGCATCGTCTTCCTGGAGGCGGCGGCGGCCGGCCTCCCCGTCATCGCCGGGAACTCAGGAGGCGCACCAGAGACCCTGCGGCCCGGAGCGACTGGGTACGTCGCATCCAGCCGCAGGGCGATCACAGACGCAGTCATCGCGCTCTCTGATCCGAACCATGCCGCCGACATGGGGGCCTCCGGGAAGGCCTTCGTGGAAGCCGAGTGGTCGTGGAGTGACGTCATCGAGCGATTCGACCGGGCAGTCGAGGACGCGGCGCGCGCGTAACCACGGGCCGGAAATAGCCTCGCCCCGACCGTGATCGAGGAGCGATCCATGCCAGCCGACATCGGCACGCCCGCGCCGTCCTTCCACCTCCCCAACGTGGACCGGGCGATGTTCCACAGCGACTCCCTCAGGGGGAGGAAGTCACTCGTGGTCTTCATCCCGTTTCCCTTCACGAGGATCTGCGACGGTGAGACGTGTGCGATCCGGGACAACATGTCCCAGCTGGAGTCACTCGACGCCAACGTGGTGGTCATCACCACCCACGCCCGCTCCACGCATGAGGAATGGGTGCGGCAGGAGGGGTTCGCGTTCCCGGTGCTCTCCGACTTCTGGCCCCATGGAGAGGTGACGGCGGCCTACGGCTGCTTCAACGAGCAGTTGGGGGTGGCGACGCGGGCGACCTATGTGCTCGACGCCGACGGCATCGTCAGGGATGTGATCGCGACCGAGTCGCTCGGGGACGCGCGCTCGTTCGACGACTACGCGACAGCGCTCGCGGCGATCGACTGAGGCCAACCCACACGCAGGTCGAGGACGAGCACCCCCGCCCTTCGCTGCGTCAGGACTGGCCGGTCTCGTTCTTCTCCTGCTCGCCCTGCTCGAGGGAGGCCTGATCGCCTTCTTCGAGTCCCTTGCGGAATTCCTTGGCCGAAGAGCCGAGGGAACGAGCAAGGCCCGGGAGCTTCCTCGCCCCGAAGAGCACGAGGATGATCGCCAGGATGATCAAGAGTTCTGTGGGTCGGAGTCCGAACATCGACCGCACTGTAGTGACCGGCCCGACATGGGCCAACGGGTCACTCCCCGAGGTCGAACGACCCGTCGTCGAGGAGGACCCGCGCCGCCCATCCGACGGGGTCGGTGAGCTCGCGAGCTGTGGGGAGTGTTCCAGGCGTGGCGATGACCCTGCCAAGGGTCTCACGGCCCCAACGGCGCTCCACCTCGGCGCAGAAGGCCGCCGCATCCACGACCTGGCCGTGGTCGGGAAGGGCGATGGCCATGGCAGCGTGGGCGTCGGGCTCGTCGCTCCGTCGTTCGAGGCCGAGACGGATCCGATCGAGGTCGGGGAGCCAGGAGCGGAAGTCCTCCATGAGGTGACGACGGAGCCCGCCGACGAGGGCAAGGAGCGCCACGGCGTCGTCCCGGTCGGCTTGGTTGGCGGAGTCTCCGAGGAGCGACGGCAGGTCGCCGAGCCCTTCCATCGCCTCCTGCATGGCGGTGGGGTCGGTCATGCCCTGCAGGTTGCCGATGAGTCCCTGCGCGTCGAACTCGATCCCCTCCATCCATGAACGGAGCAACTCGGAGTACCGCTCGCCCAGCCAGGAGTGGCGGGAGATCCGCAGGTGCATTGCCTCGTGGAGCGCTGCCCACAGGCGTACCTGTTTCGCGTCGACTTCATGGGACTTCGTGAATCCCTCGATCGAGGGGACGATCAGGTAGCCGCGTGGGGCGATGGCGAGGAGGCCGACGTCGAACCCGCCGAGGGCGTGGTGCGAGAGCGTGCCGACGAGTGAGCCGACCTGCATGCCGACCATCGCCGAGATGAGCGGCTGGAGTGGTCCTGCGGCGGCCCCCATTCCGCCGCCGAGGGTCTCGGCGAGGTAGTCGAACGAGCGGAGGTTGTCCTTCGCCCACACGGCGCGATCCACCGGATCGATCTTCTCTCCGGAGAGTGAAGGGAGGATGTCGATGGCCTCGGTCTGCAGGATCGCCACCGATCCGAGCTCGAGGTACTCATCGGCGAGCCAGGGGTCCACCGGTTGGGCCTCGCCGGCGAGGCTGGAACTGAGCTCCTCGGCGAGCGCCCAGTTCACCGATCCGGGCTGGTTGAAGAGCTCGAAGAGTCGTTCGAAGATGTTGTCTGTCATGTTCCCTCGGGTCGGGATGCGAGCTCGACCTCGAGGTCGACCTGCTCGCCGTCGCGGACCACGGTCACCGTGATCACGTCCCCTGCACGGTAGAACCGCATGAGGGTGGCGAGTTGGTTCATGGTCTGAACGCGTTCCCCGTTCACCGCCACGATGACGTCGTCGATGGCTGCGCCGGCAGTGCCGAAGGCGGACTGCTCGATCGGGTCGTCGGCCTCCGTGCCGAGGATCCGCACGATGCGGGCGCCGGCCGGTTGGGAGGCGCCGTCGGCGAGCTCCACGTAGGCGGTGGCACCGAGGATGCCGAGGAACGGGTGGTCGATCGACCCGGACTCGATGAGGTCTGTGGCGATGCCGATGGCGAGGTCGATGGGGATGGCGAAGCCGAGCCCCTCCGCGGATTCGCCGACGCTCTTGGCCGTCGTGATGCCGATGAGTCGACCTTCGGCGTCGAGCAGGGCGCCGCCCGACGAGCCGCCAGAGATGGGTGCGTCGGTCTGGATGAGGCCTTGAAGCGGCGCGGTGCGGGTGACGATGTCGAGCTGGCGCCCGAATGCCGAGATGATCCCAACGGTGACTGACGGGCCGCCTTCGAGTCCGAGCGGGTTGCCGACGGCGATCGCCCGGTCGCCGATCGAGACGCTGTCGGATGCGCCGAGGGCTATGGGAGGGATGAGTCCGGGGGCCACCTTGATCACGGCGACGTCGGTGAGTCCGTCGGTACCGACCAACTCGGCCTCGTACACGCGTCCGTCGACGAGCTCGATCTGGATGAGGTCGGCTTCATCGATGACATGGTTGTTCGTGAGCAGGTGGCCCTGATTGGTGAGGCCGATGCCAGAGCCAGTCCCAATCGGCTCGAAGACGGGTCCGTCCGGGCCGGTGATCTCAGTGGAGACGACCACGCGGACGACCGAGGGAAGTGCTTCGGCGACGATCGCGCCGAGGTCAGAGTCGAGTTGCTCGTCGTTGAAGGGCAACTGCATGGAGTCGCCCGCCCCGTCGGTGGCTGCTGGGGAGAGGGTCACGACGTCGGTCGGCGGCTCGAAGTCCTCAAGCGCGGCGTTGACGACTTCTTCGGCGCGCTCGGTGATCCGATCTTGCAGGAGGTCCGTGCCGAGCAGTCCGGCTGCGGTCCCGCCCGCCCCCAGGATGAGGGAGAGCACGGCGACGAGGACGAGATCCATGCGTCGCGTCGATCGCGCCGACTTCTCGAAGAGGGCCGAAGAGGCGCTGGGCGCCTCGGGTCGGGGGATGGGGCCCGCCGGCCAGTAGTCCTTGGTGAGCTTGTCGAGGGTGGGGCGTTCTTCGTTCATGGGCTTTCGAAGAGGATACGAAGAGCCGAGGTCCTACGGACGCGGCTGGCACCTAAGAAGTTGATGAGGACCGTTGTCGCTCGGCCCTCGGCACCAACGTTCCCCGCCCTATCGTGCGCCAGATGTGGACGATCCTCGAACGGGTGCGCTCCTTCGCTGCGGTCGAGGGTGACAGCGAGGAGGTGACGAGCGAAAAGGTTGCTGCCTTCATCGTTGCCGGGGGGTGCACCGCAGCCGGCATTGCGTGGACCGTGATGTATGCAGTCGTGTTCGGATGGGGGCTCACAACCGCCCTTCCTGTGCTCTTCGTGATAGGCGTAGGGCTCGCGATGGGTGTGAGCCATCTCACCGGCAACCACCGCATCGTGGTGGTTGCCCAGATCGTGTTCATCATGGGCGTCACCACTGCGATCCAAGTGAGCATCGGCGGCCTCGCCGATTCGGGGTTCGTGATGGCGTGGGCGCTCATCGGCCCGCTCACCGCCCTTCTGTTCTTCCCGATCCGGCAGGCCGTCCCCTGGGTGGTGGTGTACGTCGCACTCCTCCTTGTGGCCATCCTCGCCGATGGGAGGCTCCAGGGCTCGGCAGTGGACGTCGACGAGGGAGTCAGGACCTTCTTCTTCGTCACGAACCTCTCGGTCTCGGCGCTCGTGCTCTTCGCATTTGCCGGCTACTTCGTGCGAACGGCGGTCGAGGAGCGCGCGCGGGCGAATGAGCTCCTCCTCAACGTGCTCCCCCGTGAGGTGGCACCACTCCTGCGGGACGGCGCGGGGGTCATCGCCGACGAGTACGAGTCGGCGAGTGTCCTGTTCGCGGACATCGTCGGTTCGACCCCGCTGTTCGCGGAACTCGAGCCGGCCGAGGCGGTCGAGTGGCTGAATCAGGTCTTCACGACCTTTGATCGGCTCGTTGAGCAACGCGGCCTCGAGAAGATCCGCACGATCGGGGACAACTACATGGTGGCCTCAGGTGTGCCGACCCCACGCGAGGACCATGCCGAGGTGCTTGTCGATCTCGGGCTCGCGATGCTCGACGCCGTGGAGCGCGTGCCAGCGAGGAACGGTCGGAAGCTCGGTTTTCGCATCGGGGTGAACAGCGGCCCGATGGTCGCGGGCGTGATCGGGACGACGAAGTTCCACTACGACGTGTGGGGCGACACGGTCAACTGCGCTGCACGGATGGAGTCGCACGGCGAGGTGGGACGTCTCCAGGTCGCCGAAGGGACGTTCCGGCTCGTCGAAGGGCAGTTCGCCTGCACACCGCGTGGCGAGATCGAGATCAAGGGGAAGGGTCCGATGGCGACCTGGTGGGTGGAGCGACGCGTCTAGGCGCCCTCGCTCCACTTCTCGCCGCCGGGCCAGAACTCCTTCTTCCAGATCGGCGCCCTCGCCTTGAGTTCGTCGATGCCATACCGGGCGGCCTCGAAGGCCTCACCCCGATGGGCAGAGGAGACGGCGACCACGACGGTCGGCTCGCCCACCTCGCACCTGCCCACGCGATGCTCGATCGCGATCCCGGTGAGATCCCATCGCTCGGCGGCCTCGCTGGCCACCTCGGAGAGCACGTCCTCGACCCGCTCGAGGAAGGCCTCGTACTCGAGGTGGGTCACGCCCTCGTGGCCGGGGGAGTGGTCGCGCACGACACCGGTGAAGACCACGACGGCTCCTGCGCCGGGGTCCTCGACCTTTCGGCGCACGGCTTCGACGTCGAGCGGGGTGCCTCGCACCGCGATGTGCATGTCCCCGATCGTATCGGAGACGCTCCGATGCGCTGGAACCGGGAACATCCGCTCATTTTCTGGGAGGTTTTTCTGGCGGTTTGCGAACGACCGTTTATGGTGTCGCCACCTTGTGAGTTCTGGAGGAGTCTGGGTGACTGCGACATTGGAGCAGCACGGCACACCGCACACTGGTTCGGGATTTCGGACCGTCACGTCCCGGGTGCAGGAGTGGGCGTCGACCCGCTCCGACGCCGTCGCCATGCGCGAGAAGGACTTCGGCATCTGGCAGGAGTACACCTGGCAGGACGTGTGGGACCTCACGGTGGATGCAGCGCACGGCCTGCTCGCCCTCGGCGTCGGACCCGGTGATCGCGTCTCCATCCACTCCGAGGACCGCCCCGAGTGGATGATCCTCGACTTCGCAACGGTCGCCATCCGAGGCATCACGGTGGGCCTCTACCCCACGAATCCCGCGGCCGAGGTGCACTACCTCCTCTCCGACTCCGGTTCCGTCGTCCACTTCGCCGAGGACCAAGAGCAGGTGGACAAGTGGATGGACAATGCCGACGAGTTGCCGAAGATCCGCAAGGTCCTCTTCGTCGAGCCGCGGGGCGTCGTCAACTACGACGATGACCGACTCCTCTACTGGGACGACTTCCTGGAAATCGGGCGTGAGCACCGCCATGCCAACCCCGGACTCGTGGAGCAACACATGTCCGAGGCGCGATCCGACGACGTGATGACGCTCGTCTACACCTCCGGGACGACGGGTCCTCCGAAGGGCGCGATGCTCTCGAACGAGAACTGCGAGTACGCAATCCAGAAGTTCATGGACGCCTCCGTTCGCCCTGACGGTGTTGCGCCCCACTCCGGTGACGAGATCCTCACCTACCTCCCCCTCTGTCACGTGGCCGAGCGCATCTTCTCGACGTGGACGCTCGTGGCCGCCGGCCTCAAGGTGAACTTCGCCGAGTCGATCGACACCGTGCAGATGAACCTGCGGGAGGTCCAGCCGACGATCTTCTTTGCCGTTCCCCGCATTTGGGAGAAGATCCACGCCGGCGTCCTCATCAAGGGGCAGGATGCCACGCGGTTCAAGCGCCTCATGCTCAAGGCGGCGCTCTCATCGGCGCAGACGATCGGGCGTGAGCGGGTCCGCAATGGCGGGCACTACACCATGAAGGCGAAGGTGCTCAACGCTATCTGGCGTCCGCTCGTGTTCCGTGCGCTCCTCGATCGGATCGGCCTGCGCAAGTGCCGGTACGCCGGCTCCGGCGCCGCTGCGATCGCCCCCGAGGTGCTCGAGTTCTTCCTCGGTGTCGGCGTTCCGGTCTACGAGCTCTACGGCATGACGGAGAACAGCGCCGTTGCCACGGCGAACTTCGGTGGTCGTATGAAGCTCGGGACTGTGGGCGAGCCGCACCCCGAGATCGGGCTCCGCATTGATACCGACACGGGTGAGATCCAGACGCGGCACCCGGGCAACTTCATGGGCTACTGGAACAAGCCCGATGCCACCCGGGAGACCTTCACCGACGATGGATGGCTGAAGACCGGGGATGTGGGCGTCTGGGTGGACGGCACCCACGTCAAGATCGTCGACCGGATCAAGCACATCATCATCACTGCGGGTGGCAAGAACATCTCACCGTCGGAGATCGAGAACAGCCTCAAGACCTCCCCCTACATCCGGGAAGCGATGGTGATCGGCGATGGCAGGAAGTACCTCTCCGCCCTCATCGGCATCGAACTCGACACCGTGGGCAACTGGGCGCTGCGAAAGGGCATCCCCTACACGACGTATCGGGACCTTTCGGAGAAGCCAGAGGTGATCGAACTGGTCCAGAAAGCGGTCAACGAGACGAACGAGAAGTTCGCCCGGGTGGAGCACATTCGCAAGTTCCGCCTCATCCCCAAGGAGCTCGACCATGAGGACGGCGAGCTCACGGCGACGCAGAAGGTGAAGCGCTCCTCGATGATCGACATGTTCGGAGAACTCGTGGAGGACATGTACCGGTGATCGGACTCCTCGCGCAGGTGGGCTCGAGCCCGAATGGGTTCGCCGAGATGATCGCCGAGGGCCTTTCGCTCGGCTCCATCTATGCCTTGCTCGGCATGGGGCTCGTGATCATCTTCAAGGCGACCCAGGTCCTCAACTTCGCCCACGGCGCACTCACGGCCGCGGGTGCGTACCTCGTTGCGGCGTTCGGTTCGATCTTCAACATTCCGGGCCGCTGGATGCCGAGTGCGCCGGATTGGTTGAGTTGGGGACTGTCGGTGGTGATGGCACTCGCCGCGGCAGCGGTCCTCGGGATCGTCGTGGAGCGGTTGTTCATCCGCCCGATGGTCGGTGAGGAGATGTTCGCTGTTGCACTTGTGACCCTCGGCATCGACATCGCCCTTCGCAACATCACGAACGACATCATCGGTACCGACTCCCGACCGCTCGGCGACCCGTGGGGGACGCAGATCCTCGACCTCGGATGGGTCACGATGGCCTACAGCGAGGTCGCCCAGTTCGCGACGTCGCTCATCGTTGTGGGCCTGGTGGCGCTCTTCTTCCGCTCCCGCACCGGCATCGCCATGCGGGCGACGGCCTTCGATCAGGAGGCTGCCCGAGCGCAGGGCATCAATGTCGGTCGCATCTTTGCGACGGCCTGGGCCATCGGCGCCGTTCTCGCCGCGATCGCTGGCCTCTTCATCTCCGTCTTCCCCAGACGCTCGGCAGGTGTGGATGCGGAGACGGCGTTCTTCGTCTTCAGGGCGTATCCCGTCGTGATCCTCGGAGGCCTCGACTCGGTGGTGGGTGCGATTCTCGGAGGCTTCATCATCGGCCTCGCCGAGTCGGCAGCGGTGTCCTACCTCCAGTTCGAGTTCCTGGGGGCTGGCTTCGGCGGGATCGTGTCCTACATCGTGATGCTCATCGTCCTCATCGTCCGGCCCTATGGCATCTTCGGTACGGAGGAGATCCGCCGTGTGTGACGGTGCCCGAACCATGCGAGGTTGCCGATGAGGGGCCGGCCGCTGCTTTACACGAGCTACGAAGAGGACCAGGCGCTCCTCAACACCTGGACGAAGAAGACCTTCATGGCCGTCTTCGCCGCATTCATGCTCCTCGCGCCCTTTGGCATCGTCCCCGGGTTCGGGTTCTTGGGGGACAACGACTGGGTGAAGTTGCTGAGCCAGGTGTTCATCCTCGCCATCGGCGCGTTGGGACTCAACCTGCTCACCGGTCTCGCTGGTCAGGTTTCACTCGGCCACGCGTTCTTCCTGGGGGTCGGGGCGTACACGGCCGCTGCACTCGGCGGCGATCCGGGCGGACCGCTCATCGGCCTCGGACTCCCGATCTGGATCTGGCTCCCCGCGGCAGGCATCGTTCCGGCGCTGATCGGGGTGTTGATCGGGCCGACCGCGGTGCGGGTGCGCGGCCTCTACCTCGCCATCGTGACGCTCGGGCTCGTGATCATCGGCGAGTACGTGTTCCGGAATTGGTACGGCCTCACCGGAGGATCCCAGTCGGGACGGACCCACCCCGATCTCGAGCTTCGGTTGTGGAAGGAGGAGGAGCCCCTCTTCTCCTTTGCCGACGACACGGTGCTGTTCGGTCGAGAGGTGAGTTCGGAGATCCTCTCGTACATGTTCGTGTTGGCCATCGCAGTGATCGCCATCCTGCTTGCCAAGAACCTCCAGCGGAGCCGCACCGGTCGTGCATTCCAGGCGATCAGGGACCGGGACGTCGCAGCCGAGGTAATGGGCGTGAACGAGTTCGGCTACAAGCTCCTCGCCTTCGGCCTGTCGTCTGGGTTCGCCGGGATCTCCGGAGCGCTCCTCATGTCCTTCGTCGGTCGAAGCATCCCGGAGCGGTTCAACTTGCTCCTTTCCATCCAGTTCATCGCGATGATCGTGATCGGCGGCGCCGGCACCGTCTCTGGCACGCTCATGGGTGTGGTCTTCGTGATGATCCTTCCCAGGCTTGTCCGCGACGGCACGGACTGGATCGCCGACATCATCGATTCGGGTGAGGGCGTCCTTGCGTGGGTGGGGGACCTCTTCGTGGCGACGAGCCCGGACGACTTCGGGATCGTCCACACACTCCCAGGCGTCGGCCCCGGGCTCTCGGTCGACCAGACGAATGCCGTCCTGTTCGGCCTCTTCATCATCGGCTTCCTCATCTTCGAACCGCTCGGCCTCTACGGAATCTGGTTGCGGATCCGCAACTACTGGAAGGGGTGGCCGTTCACCTATTGATCCTTTTCTTGGGCGAGTTCCGCCCTTTCCGCCGCCGGCCCCCACGCCGGCATGAGACAGAAACAGCACGGAGGAGAAGAAAGATGAAGACAACGAGCAAGTGGCTGGCGCTGCTGACGGTGCTGCTGCTCATCGTCGCTGCGTGCGGCGACGGCGATGGCAGCGACGACACCGAGGCGCCCGCCGACGACACGCCCGCAGCCACTGAGGCACCGGGCGACACCGAGGCACCAGGCGACACGGAGGCACCTGCAGACACCGAGGCGCCGATGGAACTCGCCACGGACTTCGGCGTCGACACGGAGGAAATGACGATCACGCTTGGACTGCTCTCGGACCTCACCGGCCCGTTCGCCCCCCTCGTGAATGCAATCGTCGAGGGAATCCGGGTGTACTGGGAGGATGTGAACGCCCATGGCGGCGTGAACGGATACATGGTCGAGCTCGAGATCGTGGACACCGCGTATGTGGTGGACACCCACGTCCAGCTCTACGACGAGATCCGGGATGACGTCGTGGCGATCCAGCACTCGACCGGTTCCCCGCACACGGTTGCCATCCTCGAGCAGCTCGCCGATGACGACATGCTCACCATCCCGCTCACCTGGTACTCGGGTTGGTCGGATCCCAACTACAACGCAAACCTGCTTCCGCACGGCACGCCCTACTGCATCGAGTCGATGAACGGCATCGAGTACGTGTCGGGTGAGGTGGGAGCCGCAACGATTGCGATTGCGTCGATCCCTGGTGACTACGGCCTCGATGGCGCCGCCGGTGCAGCGCTTGCCGCTGAGGCCCTTGGTCTCGAGGTGGTCTACAACGGCGCGGGCCAGTTGATCCCTGGTGACGAGACGACCTACGCCGCCGTCGCCGATGGCATCGTCCAGTCCGGCGCCGACATGGTGTGGATGACGACGACGCCTGGCGTGTTCTCGGCAACGTATGGCCAGTCCATCGCCGCTGGTTTCGAGGCGACCTGGAGTGGCAACGGCCCGACGTGGAATCCGGCGTTCGTCGCCGAGGGCAGCCCGATTCGTGACGCGATTGCTCGCGACTATTTCGTGTCGTTCTACGCCACTCCGTGGTCCGACGACCGTGCCGCAGACGCAGTTGCACTGTTCCGGCAGTACAACGCCGATGCGCCCGACACGGACTACTACCTCGAGGGGCTCGTGGAGGGCAAGATCATGCACGAGGTGCTGATCAAGGCCTTCGAGAACAACGACTTGACTCGTGCGGGCGTGCTCGCAGCGGCCAAGTCGCTCGAGAGCGTCGACGCCGGCGCCTTCACGGTGGCGGAGTCGTATGTCGGCGAGCCGAACGAGCGCCTGCAACGGGAGAACTACATCGGTCGTGTCAACCTCGAGGCCTCCACTGGCTGGTCGGCTGACGTGGGCCCGTACGCAGCGGAGATCACCAAGGCGTACGAGTTCACCGGCGCCTGCTACGACCTCGGCGGCTAGTTCCGCCAGATGACCATGGTGGCCCGGGGTGCAGGCGCCCCGGGCCACCAACCTCACACGACGAGAGGACACAAGGCCCAGATGCTCGAAGTGGCGAACCTGGAAGTCGTCTACAACGACGTGGTGCTCGTGCTGCGAGGTATCTCACTCGAGGTGCCCGACGGCGCGATCGTCGCGCTGCTCGGCGCCAACGGTGCCGGCAAGACAACGACCATGCGCGCGGTCACCGGGCTCCTCGATGTCCACGAGGGCGACGTCACGAAAGGCCATGTGCACTTCAGAGGTGACGACGTCACCGAGCTCGATCCGGCCGATCGGGTG
>CAZRJG010000018.1:0-39726 GCA_964600365.1 uncultured Acidimicrobiia bacterium | reverse complement strand
CATCCTCGACGAGGCGCAGAACACGAGCCCCGAGCAAATGAAGATGTTCCTCACACGACTCGGGTTCAACTCCCGCATGGTCATCACGGGTGACATCACCCAGGTCGACCTCCCCTCGGGCAACCGTTC
Organism: uncultured Acidimicrobiia bacterium; assembly: GCA_964600365.1. Lineage (GTDB taxonomy): Bacteria > Actinomycetota > Acidimicrobiia > Spongiisociales > JAENVV01. The sequence goes on along the minus strand of CAZRJG010000018.1, from coordinate 39,597 downwards.
GGGCCTCCGCGTCGTGATGGACATCCTCGATGGCGTCGACGACGTGGCCTTCGTGCGCCTCACGGGCAAGGACGTGGTGCGGGCCGCCATCGTGGCGCGGATCGTCTCGGCCTACGAACGCTTTGAGGAGTCGTCACCCAGGAAGCGGGGCCGCTGATGCTCGACCGGCCAGCGATGCTCCGACGCGTCGTGATCTTCCTGATGACTGCCGGCGTCGTCTTCGGCGCCCTGGCCATCGGCCAGGGCAAGCAGGGCGTGTCGCTCGGACTCGGCGCGATCTCGAACGTGGAGTTCACCGCGGATCGCTCGATCACTGTGGTGGACGAGGAGGCGACCGAGGCGGCGCGTGAGGTGGCCCGTGCCGCTGTCGAGCCAGTGTTGCGGACCGACGGCACCGTGGAGGGCGAGGTGAGGAGCCGGATCTCCGAGGTGCTCGACGAGGTGGAGACCTCCGTGGTCGACTCCCCGCCGGTCATCTCGGTCGCGCCGCTCCCCGAGGAGCCGGACCCGACCACGACGACGTCATCGAGCACGACCGTCCCCGTCGACGGCACCGACACGACGACGACCACGACGCTTCCCCCCGTGCTCGGCACCGTGCGGGGGACGGTGTTCCTCGACGTTGGGGACGAGGCCGATCTCGTGTTCGACGAAGGGGTCGACATTCCGTTGGTGGGCATCGACGTGACGGTGGTGGGCTCCGATGGCCTGTGGACCACCGTGAGCAGTGGCGCCGACGGGTCGTTCGCCGCCGAGGACGTGGTGGCCGACGGCTCGGTGATCGTCGCCATCGACCTCGAGGACCCGAGCCTGCCCGCCTCGCTCGTGATCTCCTCTGCGAACCAGCGCCAGGACCTCGACGCGTCCGGTGACGTGGATGCAGAGTCGTTCGTCTTCCGACCGAACTACGTGCCGCGCGAGGCCGCCCAGTCGAACCTCCTCGGCGCCTACCCGGACCTCGACCTCGCCACCGTGGCGACGCTTGTCGATGTGGCCAGGGAAGACATCATCCGTATCGCACGAGGCCGGTCCCCCCAGCTCTCCCAGGTCGAGGCCCGGGCGCTCGATGCGGCGGGGGACGCCCTCGAGGGGGGCATCGAGACCAGCGAGGTCCCCGCAGTTCGTGCCCAGATCAAGCAGTCGGCCGCCACGCGACTCGTGATCATCGACGGCCAACCCGACGAGGCGGCCTCTGCGGCAGCTGCCGACCTTGCAGGTGTCTTCCTCGAGGCCAACCGCGTCGAGGATCCCGTGCTCTTCGCCGAGCAGCAGGATGCTGCAGCGGAGCTCGTGTCCGACGTGCTGGTCGAGTACTCCCCCGGAGAACTCATCGTGGGGGTCGGGCAGGAGATCACCCAGCCCGCGCTGGCGGCGATCGACGAGTTGGACCTCAACAGGCCCGACCCGGTCGGCTACGGCGCGCTCGGGGTGCTGTCGGCGGTCCTCGTGCTCATGATCTTCTCCTACCTCGCCCGGTTCCGGCCGGGGTTCTGGGCGTCCGACCGACGCGTCTCCCTTCTTGGCCTCATCCTCGTATTGGCGGCCTTGGCGATTCGCAGCGTGGAGCTCGCCTCTGAGGCACTCGGGGACTACGCCGATGTGATCGGGTACGCCCTGCCTGCGGCCGGGTTCGGCTTCATGATCTCGATCGTCTTCGACGCCCGCATCGCCGTGCTCGCCTCTCTCGCCCTCGGGACGATGGCCGGGGTCGTGTTCGGCGATGCCGGATTCGTCATCTATGCGGCCCTGTCCACGGTGGCCCCGGTCCCCGTGGTATCGGCCATCTCGAACAACGCCGACCAACGCCGGGCGATCGTCATGACCGGCGTGGCCTCGGCCGTCATCGCCTTCGCGACGGCGTGGTTCTTCGTGACCCCGGAGACCGCCGCTGATGCGTTCTCGAGTCGGGTGCTGGTGGCGACCGGCCTGGCTGCTGTGATGGGCTGGATCAGCTCCATCGTTGGCATCTTCCTCGTGGAGATCCTCCAGGGGATCTTCGACGTGACGACCTCGCTTCGTCTCCTCGAACTCGTCGACCGCAACCACCGGGCCCTCCAGGTCCTCCAGGAGAAGGCGTGGGGCACGTTCAACCACTCCCTCATGGTCGGCACCCTGGCCGACCGGGCGGCGAGGTCGATCGGTGCCAACCCACTGCTTGCGAGGGCAGCCGCGTACTACCACGACCTCGGCAAGACCGAGAACCCCATGTACTTCATCGAGAACCAGTTCGGCGTGACGAATCCCCACGACCAGCTCACACCCGAGGAGTCCGCGGGCATCATCCGCGACCACGTCACCGACGGGATGCGACTCGCCCGCAAGTACGGGCTCCCGAGCGAGGTGGCCGAGGGGATCCTCTGCCACCACGGTGACGGGATCATGCGCTACTTCTACGAGACAGCCCGTGAGCGCTTCGGCGGCGAGAACGTGAACGTGGAGGATTTCCGCCACGTGGGCCACAAGCCGCGCAGCCAGGAGATGGCGATCCTCATGATGGCTGACGCCCTGGAGGGCGCCACCCGTGCCATCTTCACCGATGAGGACCCGACCCCCGATCGGATCGCCGAGGTGGTCGAGCAGATCGTCGGCGAGAAGGTGCGCGATGGCCAGCTCTCCCAGTCGGCGCTCACGCTGGGCCAGTTGACGACTGTGAAGGCGGCGTTCACCGAGGCCCTCGTCGGCCACTACCACCACCGGATCCCGTATCCGAACTTCCCCGAGGCCCACGACGGTGGCCCGGCCCTCGGCCCCGGCCCCGAGGTCCCACCCGACGTCCCGGATCCCGATGGCCCGCCCGACGACTCCGAGGGCCCCACCCCGTGACGGTCTTCGTCGCAGACGAACAGGACGTGGACGTTCCCGTCGACATGCTGAAGGCGCTCGCCGAGCGTGTGCTCGACCACGAGGGATACGCCGAGGACACCGAGGTCACGATCCTCTTCGTCGACGACGAATCAATCGCCGGGTACAACGAGCGATTCATGGGGCGAACGGGGCCAACCGACGTCCTCGCCTTCCCGCTCGAGGAACTCGAGCCGGACACGCCGCCTCCTGCCACGCCCGGGGGTCCTCCGCTCCACCTGGGTGACGTGATCATCGCCCCGACGAAGGTGGGGGCCCAGGCAGTCGAGCGCGGCGTCGACGTCGAAGATGAACTGGCGCTCATGGTGGTCCATGGCATCCTCCACCTCATGGGTTGGGATCATCCCGACGACGCGCAGGCCGAGGCAATGGAGCGCCGAGAGGCCGAGATCCTCTCCCAGGTGGGGAGGACGAGGCCGTGAGTGTCGTTGCTGTGTCGCTGGCCGTCGCATTCCTCGTCGTCGGAGGGTTGCTGCGCGCTGCAGCGGCATCGCTGCTCCGTACCCACCGGGCCGACGCACTTCATGCCGCCGCTGAGGGCAACGACGCCGCCCGTCGTGTCGCAGAACTCCTCGCCGCGCGAGCCCACCTGCAGCCCGCCACGTCGGTGGTGATCGCCTCCGTGCACGTTGCGGCCGCGGCCTCCGGGGCGTGGGCGCTCGCGTCAGTGCTCGAGGGCGGCGTCCTCGCGCTGTCGCTCGTGGGCATGTGGGTGGTGATCGTGGTGCTCGGCGACCTCGTCCCTCGCAGGATCGGTCGGAGCCGGCCGGGTCGCCTCGCCTACGCACTCGTTCCGTTGATCGAGGCTGCTGTTCGTTTCGGGGCGGCCGCCGACGACCTGGTGGGTGATGATGAGGACGAAGAGGAGGAGGTCGCCGAGGACGACGTCGAGGAGGAGCGCGATCGTGAGGAACGCGAACTCATCACCCAGGTCCTCGAGTTCTCCGACACCCTCGTCCGAGAAGTCATGACCCCTCGGACCGACCTCGTCACGCTGCCGTCGACCGCGACCTCGGACGACGCGCTCGACGTGTTCGTGGAGACCGGCCTCAGTCGGATCCCGGTGGTCGGCGAAAGCGTGGATGACATCGTGGGACTCGTATTCGCGCGCGATTTCCTGCGGATCACCGATGAAGGCCGCGCCGGCGTGCCCATCGCCGACTTCATGCGCGACGTCTTCTTCGTCCCCGAGACGAAGCGGGTGCCGGACCTGCTTCGTGTCATGCAGGCGGAGAAGAACCACCTCGCGGTCGTCGTTGACGAGTACGGCGGGACGGCGGGCCTGGTGACCATCGAGGACCTCCTCGAGGAACTCGTTGGTGAGATCGAGGACGAGTTCGACGAAGAGGAGCAACTCGTGATCGACCAGTCGGACGGCGCTCTGCTCGTGGATGCCCGATTGCCCGTGGAAGACCTCGCGGCCCTCCTCGGCGTGGACCTCCCCGACGAGGAGTGGGACACCGTGGGCGGCCTCATGCTCGGGTTGGCAGGACGGGTGCCACGCGTGGGGGAGCGCTTCGTGGAGAGCGGCCACGAGTTCCGCACGATGCGTGTGCAGGGTCGTCGGGTCGCCCAGGTGCGGGTCACCGCCCTCGAAGTGCGTCCGGAGTCCTGATGCGATCCGGATTCGTCGCCGTCGTGGGTCGCCCGAACGTGGGGAAGTCCACCCTCGTGAATGCGCTCGTAGGTGAGAAGGTGGCGATCACCTCCTCGCGCCCGCAGACCACGCGGAACACCATTCGGGGCGTCCTCACCGTCCCCGACGAGGGTGAGCCCGAGGTCCAGGCGGTGTTCGTCGATACACCGGGGCTGCACCGCCCGCGTACCGCGTTGGGCGAGCACCTGAACACCCTCGTCGACGCGTCGGTCGAGGACGCCGACGTGGTGCTCTTCGTCCTCGACGCCCGCCAGCCGATCGGCCCGGGCGACCGGCGGGTCGCCGAGCGAGTCCGCGCCGCTGGCATCGACGTGATCGCCGTAATCAACAAGATCGACGTCGCCGCTCCGGGAGAAGCCGCCGAGATGCTCGTGGAGGCGTCCGAGTGGGAGTTCGCCGCCTACGTGCCCGTGTCGGCGCTCACGGGTGAGGGCCTCGATGTCGTCACCGCCGAAGTGCTGTCCCGGCTCCCCGAGGGCCCCCCGTACTTCCCGCCGGGGATGCGGAGCGACCAGCGCGACGTGTTCATGATCCGCGAGATCATCAGGGAGAAGTACCTCGACCGCCTGCGCGACGAGCTCCCGCACTCGCTCGCAGTGGATGTCCGGGACCTCGAGACACGAGAGAACGGCTCGCTCCATGTGGACGCCGCACTCGTGGTCGAGCGAGACAGCCAGAAGGGCATCGTCATCGGTCGCAAGGGCGAGCTCATCCGCACCTGCGGGCAAGAGGCCCGCGAGGAGCTCGAGCGCAAGTTCGGGGTCAAGGTCTTCCTGGACCTCCGGGTCGTCGTGGAGAAGGACTGGCAGGAACAGCCGCTGCTCTTCGACCGCCTCGGATTCGACTAGCGGTCCGCTACCCCAGCCCGCATGAGGCCGTGGCCGGGATGAGGCCGGCATCGAGCGGGTCGGCGCCGGCGAGCGCGTCGGCCACCGCCTCCCGGATCCTCGTGACATCGGGTACGGGCCAGCCGCCCTCGACCCACCCCGCGTGCCACGCCGGGGGCCCGAATGTGATGAGGCCGACGCGGTCGAGGTCCACGGACCCGAAGAGCCCGATGATGTCCCCGAGCGAGTCGCGAGGGATGTCGGTGCGCACGGTGTCCTCGAAGGAGCCCAGCAGTGATGGCAGGGAGAGGAGCGCGCGGCCGGGCTCGGCCTGGTCGAGGAGGGCGGCGAGCACGCACCGCTGGCGTTCCATCCGCCCGTAGTCGGTGCCCTCTCGGCGAGATCGCACGTAGGCGAGCGCCAGGTCGCCGTCCAGCTCCCGGAGCCCCGGTTCGATCACCACGTCGACCGTCGATCCGTCCGCGAGCCGGAAGCCGGGATAGGTGATCTGCTGGGCCACGGGCACGGTGACCCCTCCGAGGGCGTCCACGCCGGCGCGGAACGCCTCGAAATCGACGAGCAGGTGGTGGTCCACCTCGACCCCGATGAGTTCCTCCACGACCCCGACGAGCGCGGTCGCCCCCGGATCGGGCCCATCGAAGCGGTCGGGGTGCTCGAGCCCGAATCGGTAGACGGCGTTGAGGATGTCGTCGAAACCCTCGCCGTCAGCGAAGGGGAAGCCACGCAGGTTGCGTGGGAGCGAGAACAGGGATGCGGCGCCGTCGCTGCTGCGGACCGCGAGGACGAGCATGGCGTCGGTCCGGACGCTGTCGCGCCCCGGGCCGGCGTCGCCGCCAAGCAGCAGGACCACCAGGTGCTCCCCCCAGGGCGGGGGAGCGACGGTGGCGGGCGTCGATCCGGCGACGTCGGGCGTGGTCGTGGTGCTCGCCACGGCAGTGGTGGTCGGTGCCTCGTCGGGCGGGTGTGCCGTAGAGGGTGGCATCCTGGGGCTCGTGGCGACCGACGGCGAGGGTGTGTTGAAGACCCGGTCGAGGGCGAGCGCGAAGCGGGCGTGGATCCCGCCGGCCACCACGTGGGGGATGGCGACGAGTGCGATGAGCAGGGTGAGGAGCAGCGTGCGACCGCGCGCCCCGGATCGCTCCCACGCATCCCACGTCGCCCACGTGCGGTAGGCGAGGACGACCACGTTGCCGAGTGCCACCCACACGACGGTGCCCGGGCGGACGAGGAGGCCCAGGAGATCGAGTGGCCCTCCGGCGATGACGATCGCGATCCCGGCAGCGAGTGCCACATCCACGCCGAGGAGCATGACGCCGAGGGCCTTGGCCCCGGTGGCGAACTGACCCCACCCCGGCAGGAGTGCCGAGCGGAGGGCGGCACCGGGGCTGTTCGGGATTCGCACCGATCGAATGCTACGGAGCAACTCCTCCACCCAGGGCCGTGGTGTGCCGATGGTGCATCATGGATCGCCGGACGCTCCGTTTCGCCGGGACGATGGCCGCATGTGCGTTCATCGGTTTCTTCCCGTTCGTACGGGGTGTACGCGTGCCGGTCCTCGGGCACTTCGATTTCGGGATGCACGAGCTCGGCCACCTGCTCTTCATCTGGGCGGGGGAGGTGGTGCACTTCCTCGCAGGGTCCGTGTGGCAGGTCGTGGTCCCCCTCGGCCTCGCTGGCTACTTCTGGCTGGTGCGGGGTGACCTCGCCGCGTCGGCGGTGCTCGTCGCCTGGACGGGGGCGAGCATGCATGACGTGTCGGTGTACATCGCCGATGCCCCGTACGAACGGCTGCCGTTGATCGGCGGCGACCACGATTGGGCGTTCCTGCTCCACCGCTGGGACCAGATGCATCTCGCCGAGCCCCTCGCTGGTTGGGTTGCGGGCGGGGGAGGTTTCCTCGTGGTGTCCGCCATCGCCCTTGCAGCCGCGGGACCGTGGCTCGAGGAGCGCATCGTGGTCCGATCCGAAGCGCCCCCATTTCAGTTCCGGACCGGTGCTGCCGATACCTCGGGTGACCCATGGATGTGAGCATGCCAGCGGACCACGCACGCCTCTCGGAGACAGAGGTGACCTTCTTCCTCGTCGAACACGGCGCCTGGGACGTGGTGGATGGAGCCCTCTGTCGATCATTCACGTTCGACTCGTTCGGGGCTGCGATCGGATTCGTGACGGCTGTCGCGATCGAGGCGGAGCGGATGAACCACCACCCGGACATCGACATCCGATGGACGACCGTGCGCGTCTCGCTCACCACGCACGACGCCGGCGGACTCACCTCGAGGGACACCCACCTCGCTGCGGCCATGGACGCACTCGCCTGACCCGAAAGGGCCGAGGGGAGACAACGGGTGGCGGTACCCTCCCGGCATGGCGTTGCGGAACGACCTCGGGATCGTCTTGCGCACGTATCCGTTCGGTGACTCCCACAAGGTCGTCATCCTCGCCACGCCCGCGCGGGGAAAGGTCCGCTGTGTCGCCAAGGGCGTCCGGAAGACGAAGAGCCGCTTCGGGGGGCGGCTCGAGCCGTTCACGGTGATCGAGGCGGTGCTCTATGAGGGACGGGAGCTCGACACCATCACCCAGGTCGAGGTGGTGGACGCGTTCCCGCGCCTCCGAGAGGACCTCGACGCCCTCACGATCGCTGGGGTGATGGCCGAACTGATCGATCAGGTGCTCTTCGAGGACGAGCCGACACCGGACCTGTTCAATCTCCTCCATCGAGCCCTCGCGGCGCTCGAGCGGGGGCACCGGGGCGCCGACCTGATCACCCTGTTCTTCCTCCGCGTCGCCGACCACCTGGGGCTCGCCCCCGCGCTCGATGCCTGCGCGGCGTGCGGGAGTCACGACGACCTCCGGTTCTCGGTCGAAGCCGGAGGAACGATCTGTGCCGGGTGTGCCCCCGCGTCGGCCGAGCAGCTCCCGACCGAGGTCCTCGCCCACCTGGTGGCCGTGCGGGACGATCCCGGTCGGACGGCCCCCTCGGAGTGGTCGGAACCGGGCCTGGGACTCATGCAGCGATTCCTCGAGTCACACCTCGAGCGACGCCTCCGCACGATGGCGGCGACCCGTGGCTGACGTCGACCTCTCCGCGATCGACCTCACCCGTGTCCCCGGACACATCGGCGTGATCATGGACGGCAATGGCCGGTGGGCGAGTGCCCGGGGCCTCGAACGGACGGCGGGTCATGCAGCGGGTGAGGCGGCGCTGTTCGATACGGTTGAGGGCGCCCTTGAGCTCGGGGTGCGCTGGCTCACCGCCTACACGTTTTCCACCGAGAACTGGACGAGGGACCCCGAGGAGGTGGAGTTCCTCATGTTCTTCCACGAGGACCTGCTGACCCGTCGGCGTGACGAACTCAACGCCCAGGGGGTGCGCATGCGGTTCGCCGGCGAGATGGATGACCCTCGGATCCCCGAACGGAACCATCGCCACATGGCGGAGGCGGCCGCCCTCACCGAGGGCAACGACCGCCTCGACCTCGTCTTTGCGTTCAACTACGGCGGGCGGGCCGAACTCGTGGCAGCGGCCCGTCGCATGGTCGCCGCTGCGGCCGAGGGTGACCTCGGTCCGGACGACGTGACCGAAGCAGTGTTCGCCCAGCACCTCCACATCCCGGAGATGCCCGATGTCGACCTGCTCATTCGGACGTCGGGTGAGCAGAGGACTTCCAACTTCCTCCCGTGGCAGGCGGCGTACGCGGAGCTCGTCTTCGTCGACACCCTGTGGCCCGACTTCGGCGCAGCGGGCCTGGTCGACGCGGTCGTCGAATACCAGGGCCGCGAGCGACGCTTCGGGCGCGCCTGAAATCGACTCGCGGTAGGGCATCCCTCCCTGCCAAACTCGCAGGGTCCCCAACCGACCGACACCATGCCTGCCGACTTCGACACCATCGTCTCCCTCTCCAAGCGACGGGGCTTCGTCTTCCCGTCCTCGGACATCTATGGCGGCCTCCGCTCCGCCTACGACTACGGGCCGCTCGGCGCGCTCCTGCTCAAGAACGTGAAGGAGCAGTGGTGGCGCTCCATGGTGCAGCTCCGCCCCGATGTCGTCGGCATCGACTCGGCGATCCTCCAGGCCCGGCAGGTCTGGCAGGCATCGGGCCACGAGGCGGTCTTCACCGATCCGCTCGTGGACTGTCGCAATTGCAAGGCCCGCCATCGCCTCGACAAGCTCGAGGACCCCGAGGTCTGCCCGACCTGCGGGACCCGCGGTGAGTTCACCGAGGCCCGCGACTTCAACCTCATGTTCCGCACGCACATGGGCCCCGTGGAGACCGGCGACAACATGGTCTATCTCCGCCCCGAGACGGCGCAGGGGATCTTCATCAATTACGAGAACGTGCGGAGGTCCCAGCGACTCAAGCTGCCGTTCGGCGTCGCCCAGGTCGGGAAGTCGTTCCGCAACGAGATCACGCCGGGTCAGTTCGTGTTCCGCACCCGAGAGTTCGAGCAGATGGAGATGGAGTTCTTCTGCCGTCCCGAGGAGTCAGCGGAGTGGTTCGACTACTGGATCCGTGAGCGCCACAACTGGTACATGGGCCTCGGGATGACCGAGGAGCACCTGCGCATCCGCACCCACGAGGACGATGAGCTCTCGCACTATTCGGCGGGCACGGTCGACGTGGAGTACCGCTTCCCGTGGGGATGGGACGAGCTCGAGGGGATCGCGAACCGCACGGACTTCGACCTCCGGCAGCACTCCGAGCATTCCGGGCAGGACCTCCGGTACTTCGACCAGGAGGCGAACGAACGGTTCTTCCCCCACGTGATCGAACCTGCTGCCGGGGCAACCCGCACCGCCTACGCCTTCCTCATCGACGCCTACGACGAGGAGGAGGTCGAGGGCGAGGCCCGCGTCGTGCTCCGACTCGACCCCCGCCTCGCGCCGTACCAGGTGGCCGTGCTCCCACTCAGCCGGAAGCTCGACGAGCACGCGATGCCCGTCGCGGACATGCTCCGTCCCCACTTCATGGTGGAGTACGACGAGACACAGTCGATCGGTCGTCGGTACCGGCGCCAGGACGAGATCGGCACCCCGTTCTGCGTCACGTACGACTTCGACTCCATCGAGGACGGCGCCGTGACGGTGCGCGATCGGGACTCCATGGCCCAAGAGCGCGTCGCGATCGATCGGCTCGTCGAGTACCTCCGGGATCGCATCGCCCGCTGATCGGCATCCGGTATGCGGGGATGGCCCGTATCTTCACCGCCGTGCGCCTGATCACCTCCCTCCTCGTCGCGTCCGTCGTCCTCGCGGCGTGCGCCGGGGGCGAGTCGGCCACCCCCATCGCGACCGAGCCGGCCCCCCAGATCGCCCCGGCCCCGTCGACCGCGGCCCCGTCGACCCCGACCACCGAGGCGGTTGAGCCCGCCGACGCCCGGAGCGGCGTGGTGGAGTACGCCTTCGCGGAGGGCTCAGAGGTCCGGTTCCTGGTGAGGGAGGAACTGAGGGGTTCACCGTTCACCGTGGTGGCGGTCAATTCCAGCGTTGTGGGGTCGTTCAGCGTCGACACCTCCGGCCCGACCCTTGTGGATGGCGAACGGGTCACCATCGCTGCGGCCGACTTCGTCACTGACGAGGAGCGACGCGACGGAGCGATCGATCGTTTCATCCTCGACGTGTCGCAGCACCGAGAGATCACCTTCGAGATCGAAGCGGTGTCCGAAGACCAGGTGACCGGGATGCTCGTGATCAGGGAGATCGCCAACGAGGTCGTGTTCGACGTGGTGCTCGAGGGCGACGGCGACCCGTTCGTGCTCACGGGCTCGGCGGTGGTCGATCGCACCGACTGGGACCTGAACATCCCCTCGGTGCCGTTCGTGGCGAATGTCGACGAGGACGTGACGCTCGAGTTCGAGTTCGTCCTCTCCCCGACGTCCTGACCCCGGGGAGGCGGGTGCCGGGCATCGGTACACTCGCCGGATGGACGATCCCGAGGCGCAGCAGACGGACCATCCCTACGTCCCCCACCTCGGTGAATCCCGCCAGTACTGGCGGGACATGATCCTCGGGGTCAACGACGGCCTCGTTTCGATCTTCCTCCTCGTCGCCGGCGTCGTCGGCGGCCAACTCTCAGCCCGGCAGGTGCTCCTCACTGCGATCGCCGGAGCCGTGGCCGGCGCCATCTCGATGGCGACGGGGGAGTGGCTCGCCACGAAGTCCCAGGAAGAGGTCTTCGACCGTGAGATCGCCCTCGAGCGTGAGCACATCCGGCACCACCGCGAGTCAGAAGTCGAGCAACTCTGGGGGATGCTGCGGGGCATCGGCCTCGACGGCGCTGCCCTCGAGGGCGCCGTGGAGCAGATAGCCGGGAGCGACGAACGGCTCATGCAGTCGATGAAGGTGCTCGAGTTCGGGGTCATCGACGACGAGCGCCGCAGCCCGTGGCGGGCAGCGGTCTTCTCGGGGGGCCTGTTCCTCCTCGGCGCGCTGCCCTCGGTGGTGCCCTTCATCTTCTTCGACGACACGTTCGTCTCACTCGTGTGGGCGGGCGTGCTCTCGGGCGTGGGCCTCTTCGCGGTGGGGGTCGCCAAGTCGATGGCAACGAAGACGAACATCTGGAAATCCGGGTTCGAGAACTTCGGTGTCTCGCTCCTGGGCGCGATCGCCTCCTACTGGGTGGGTCGCGCCTACGACGCCACGTTCTAGGGATCGGAGTGCGTCGGGCGGGCACAGTACGCTCCCGCCCATGGCCTTCGACCGGGGGGACATCGAACGGGTGCGTGACGCCGCCGACATCGTCGAGCTTGCTCGCGCCGTGACGTCGGTGAAGAAGTCGGGTCGGACGGTGAAGGCCATCTGCCCCTTCCACCAGGAGAAGACCCCCTCGATGTCGCTTGATCCGGCGCGGGGGCTCTTCCACTGCTTCGGGTGCGGCAAGGGTGGCGACGTCTTCACGTTCGTCCAGGAATCCCAGGCCGTGGACTTCGGCGAAGCGGTCGAGATCCTCGCCCGGCATGCCGGGATCACCCTCACCAGGGATCCGAAGGCGGCTGCCCGACACGGCCGTCGGCGGGAGATCGTGGAGGCGCTCGACGCAGCAGTCGACTTCTACCACCGACGACTGAAGCAGTCGCCCGATGCCGCTGCCGCCCGCGCGTACCTTCGGGGCCGGGGTTACGAGGCCGAGGTGGTCGACACGTTCAAGATCGGGTACGCCCCCGAGGAGCGGGGATGGAACGCCCTCATCACAGAACTCAAGGGCAGGGGGGTCAGCGAGAAGACCCTCGTGGACGCCGGCCTCGCCACCCGCACGTCGAAGGGGCGACTCAGGGACTGGTTCCACAACCGCCTGCTCTTCCCGATCCACGACCTCAGGGGCGATGCAGTCGGATTCGGTGCCCGCATCCTGGACGGGGACGGCCCCAAGTACCTCAACAGCCCTGAGACAGAGGTGTACCGCAAGGCGCGGCTCCTCTACGGCCTCGATCGTGCGAAAAGCCGTATCAGCCGCGAGAACCTCGCCGTGGTGGTGGAGGGGTACACGGACGTGATTGCGCTGCACCTCGCCGGCTACGACCTCGCGGTCGCCACCTGCGGCACCGCGCTCGGCGAGGAGCATTTCGACCTGTTGCGGCGGTTCGCCGACCGCATCGTCCTCGCGTTCGACGCCGACCAGGCCGGGGCGGGGGCAGCCCTCCGCGGTGGGGGTCTCCAGACCCCGACCGACCTCGGACTCGACCTCCGCGTTGCGGTGATGCCCGAAGGACGCGATCCCGCCGACCTCGTGCAGGCCGGTGAGATCGAGCTGCTCCGGAACGCGATCGACGCCAGCCAGCCGTTCCTCCGCTTCGAGGTGGACAGGATCCTCGCCGGACACGCCCTCGATGAGATCGAGGGGCGCACCCGTGCCCTGCGGGAGGCTGCCGCGGCGATCGCCCGACTCGATGATGACGTCGCCCGGCACGAGTACGCGCGGAGTCTCGCCCGCCAGTTGGGAGTCGAGGTCGAGGAGGCGAGGGGAGCAGTCGAGGCTGCACGGTCCCGGCCGGCATCGACGTCGCGGGAGGTGCCTCGATCGAAGCAGCCTCCGTCGAGTGCCCCGCCGCCTCGACGGGTGTCGGGGGAGGTGCGAGCAGAACGAGAAGCCGTCAGGCTCGGACTCGTCGGCCACCTGGCAGGGAAGGGACTCACCGTCGAGCACTTCACCGACCCGACCCACCGTCGGGCGTTTGAGATCCTCCTCGAGCACGGTGCCAACGAGGGGCCCGTTGAACTGGGCGTCATCTCGGAGGCCAATCCGAAGGCGGCCGAGTATCTGCGGGTGCTCCTCATGGACGACAGGCCCGAGGAGGATGCCGACGAGCTCGTCGCCCGCCTCGAGCGCTCGCGTCTGGATCGACGCATCGACGAGCTTCGCCAGGCGATCGAGTCCTTGGACCCCTCGGACGAGCGCTACGGGGCCCTGAGCGAGGAGCTCGTCGGCGCCCTTCGCCGACGCGAGGACTGAGACCCCTTCACGGGCCCCCTCGGCGCTTGGTAGCGTCGTAGCGTGCCTGACGTCGTCCCCGAAGCTGCGCTCGTCCCGGAAGCGCTCATCGATGCCCTCATCAAGCGTGGGAAGCAGCGCGGGTTCCTCACCGCCAGCGAGATCCAACAGGAACTCGAGGACGCCGAGGCGATCTCCCTCGCATTCGAGGAACTCGTCGAACGCCTCACCGAGGCGAAGGTCAAGATCGTGGAGGACGAGCTCGACGAGCAGTTCCCGCCGCTCTCCTTCGACGAGGACAGCCTCCCGCTCTCCGATCCGGTGAAGATGTACCTCCAGGAGATCGGTCGCGTGCCGCTCCTCACCGCCCAGCAGGAAGTGGAGTTGGCGATGCAGCTCGAGGCGAAGGTGCGGGCGGAGGCGAAGTTGGTCGAGGCCGATGGTGATCTCGCCCTGGAGGCGAAGGTGCTGCTCGAACGTGAGGTGCGGCAGGGTCGTCGCGCCGAGCAGCGGCTCGTGGAGGCGAACCTCCGGCTCGTGGTGTCCATCGCGAAGCGGTACGTCGGTCGCGGGATGACCCTGCTCGACCTCATCCAGGAGGGAAACCTGGGCCTCATGCGTGCGGTCGAGCGCTTCGACTACCGCCGCGGCTTCAAGTTCAGTACCTATGCCACGTGGTGGATCCGCCAAGCCGTGACCCGAGCCCTCGCCGACCAGGGACGCACGATCCGGGTGCCGGTGCACATCGCGGAGACGATCAACTCGCTCATCAAGGCGCAACGGGCGCTGCACCAGGACCTCGGGCGGGAGCCCACCATCGACGAGCTCGCCCTCGAGATGGAGGTCGAACCGGGCCGGGTCGCGGAGTTGCGGCGTATCGCCCAGGACCCCGTCTCCCTTGAGACCCCGCTGGGCGAGGAGGACGACTCGACGCTGGGGGACTTCGTTGAGGACGAGTCGGCGGAGGTCCCGGTCGAGTCAGCGTCGTTCCGCCTCCTTCAGGACTACCTCGCCGAGACGCTCGAGGAACTCGGCGATCGCGAGCGCCAGGTGCTCATCCTCCGCTACGGCCTCGACGGGTCGGTCCCCCGCACGCTCGAGGATGTGGGGAAGTCATTCGGTATCACCCGTGAGCGGGTGCGCCAGATCGAGCACAAGGCGCTCGCAAAGCTCCGGCATCCGCAGCGGAAGGCCAAGTTCGAGGGGTACCTGGGTTCGGCCTGAGCCCGCGCCGGACCCGACGGCTACAGTGCCCCGGTCAGGAGCACGTGTTGAGGTCCATCGCAGTCACACTCGTCGTCGCAAGCGCCGTGCTGCTGGTCGCCGGCGCGGTGGACGCCGTCACCCGTGATGCCCACCTGCAGACCGCGCGCTCGGAGGTCGCTGCCGAGGCAGAGGCGCTTGCGAGGAGTGTGAGCGACGTCATCGCTCGTGAGGCCTCCTCGGTCCAGACGATGGCCGGCTTCGTCCGCTCCCAGGAGGTGTCGGGTGACCTCGAGGCCGCCTTCCCCGTCTTCGCCGAGGCGATGGCGTCGGAGGGGTCGGGGATCCGGTCCATCCAACTGGCGCGGGGGAGTGTCCTCGAGTTCGTCTTCCCCGTGGTCGGGAACGAGGCGGCGGTGGGACTCGACCTCTTCGAGGACCCAGACCGGAGGGCGCTGCTGGAACCGACGGTGACGACCGGGGAGACGACGATCCAGGGCCCTGTCGGGTTGGTGCAGGGCGGTGTCGGGCTCATCGCCAGGAAGCCGGTGTACCTCGCCGATGGGGAGTTCTGGGGGTTCGCGGCCGTCGTCCTCGACTGGCCGACCATCGTCGACGAGACGGACCTCGAGCGGGCCCCGGGGGTCACCGCGGCGGTGCGGGCAGCGTCGACGGGACTTCTCCTCGCCGGTGACGACACGGTCTTCGATGCCGAGCCGGTCGTCCGTCGGTTCGCGGTGGGAGGGACCGACACGGTCTGGGAGCTCGGTGTCGGCCCGGCGGGTGGGTGGCCGGCGGCATCGGAGACGACCCCGGTGCTGTGGGCTGCCGGGGTCCTCGTCGCGGGGCTCGCGGGTGTGTCCACCTATTCCGCGGCTCGACGGCCCCTGGTGCTGGAGGCAGAGGTCGCCGCTGCGATGGAGGAACTCGAGCGGAGCGAGGCGAAGTACCAGGCGACCTTCGAGCGTGCGGGTGCGGGGATCCTGGTCACCGATTCGGGGGGAAGGATCGAGTCGGTGAACCCGGAGTTCCAGGTCCTCTCCGGCGTGGGCGCGGGGGAGGTCCTCGTGGGGCGGCGGGCCCTCTCCTTCGTCCACCGGTCGGATCGCCGTGCGGTCGTGGAGCAGGTGGCCACGCTCCATGCGACGGGAGAGGCGCTGGACCTCGAGGTCCGGGTCGTCGGCGGGCGAGGCGTCCGCTGGTGTCGGCTCCTCGTGTCGGTGCTTCCCCGGGGCGACGCGGGTAGCGGGATGGTGGTCGTCGCCCACGACATCACTGCGCGCAAGGAGGCGGAGGAGCGACTCGCCGGCCTCGTCGAGTCGAGGGAGCGGTTCGTGATGTCCGTCGCGCACGAGTTGCGGACGCCGCTCACCTCCGTGGTGGGGTTCGCGCACGCCCTCCTCGATGACCACGCCGTGTTCGGCGTCGGTGAGCGGGAGGAGCTCTTGGAGGTGATCGCCGCCCAGGCGCAGGAGATGGCGCACGTGATCGAGGACTTCCTCGTCTCGGGACGTGACATCGCCGACGTGCGAGTCCACACCACGCGATGCGACGCGCGGGCACTGCTCGTGGAGACGGTGCGTGGGCTCCCCGACATGGACGTCCGCACGGTCGTCCCGGAGGAGCCGATGTGGGTGCGTGCCGACCCGGTGCGGGCCCGCCAGGTACTGCGGAACCTCCTCACGAACGCTCGGAGGTACGGGGGGACCGACGTGGAGGCGGCCGTGCGGTGCGCCGACGGCGTCGGGGTGTTCGAGGTGAGCGACGACGGCAAGGCGCTCCCCGAGGAGGTGACGGCTCGCCTCTTCGAGCCGTTCCGTCGCAGCGATCCCACCGGTGGGCGCCCGGGCTCCGTGGGCCTGGGCCTCTCCGTCTCGCGGGCGCTCGCTCGCCTCCAGGGGGGCGACCTCGAGATGGCTCGCGTCGGGCACCGCAACGTGTTCCGGGCCTCGTTCCCGCTGGCGCTCCCCGAGCCCGGCCCGTGGGGGCCGGGGACCGTTGCAGGTGCCCCCTGCTACCCTTCCGTCGCTCCATTCCGGGGTAGCTCAATCGGCAGAGCATCGGACTGTTAATCCGCAG
The DNA here is from genome assembly GCA_964600365.1 of uncultured Acidimicrobiia bacterium. GTDB lineage: Bacteria > Actinomycetota > Acidimicrobiia > Spongiisociales > JAENVV01. The sequence continues at coordinate 22,519 of CAZRJG010000018.1, read as the reverse complement.
GTTGGGAGTTCGAGTCTCCCCCCCGGAGCGGAAGGAACCCTCGCCTTCGGCGGGGGTTTCGCCGTCGTGGGGCGGTGTCCATGAAGTCCTGCCCGGCAGCGACCTCCGTGGCTAGGATACGGCGATGAGCAGTACCAGGGTGCTCGTATGGGAGTGAGGGTCGTGCCGTGGGGTTCCTAGGCCAGGGCGTACACGACCCGGACCTCGTTCGACTGCTCGTCTCCCTCCACGGTGAGAAGCGTCGATGGACGACGCTTCGTGCCGAGACCCGCCAGTGGCACCGCTCGGGTCCCCCCGGACAGCCGTTCGAGGAGTCCTCGGTCGTCCGGGTGTGGATGCGCGGGTTCGAGTCGTACCGCGAGGAGGTGGTGGAGGGCTCCATGGAGGGCTCCATCGTCGTGCGGGGAGACGCCGGGTGGTGGACGTTCGATCCCACGGAGGGCGAGCACACCAGCGACGAGGTGGGGCAGGGCGGCGTCGGCACCCTCTTCTTCGACGACCTCCTCCACACCGTCGCCTGCGTGCACCAGTCGGGTCTCGGGGCAGTCGGCGATGACGACGTGCTGGACGATCGGTGCCATGTGATCACCTGCGCCACCCCCGGTCGCGAGGGCGTGGGGCACCCACCCCTGGACGGCCTGGATGCCGTGCGCCTGTGGATCGACGCAGAGACGGGGGGCCTGCGGCGTCTCCACGGCTACCGGGACGGTGAGGTGTGCTCGACCCTCGAGGTGCGCTCCGTGGCGTTCGACGAGGGACTCGACGCCGCCCTGTTCTCCCCCCTCCATCGCGACCCCCCGCAGGCACCTGCGCGGGGTCCCGGCCGAGGGACACGGCCGCGTGCACGGCATCGGTCGACGACACCCCGGCGTCGACCCGGATCCACCGGGCGGTCGGAGGACGGTACGACCTCGTAGCTCGGTCGGCCACCGCACGGGCGAGCCCACGTCGAGCGCCTACCCTCCCCGCCCATGGATCCCCTCCCCCCATCGCTCGACGTGGCCACCATCGATCATTCCGTCGCGCCCGGTGACGACTTCTTCCGGTTCGTCAACGGCACCTGGCTCGACGAGAACCCCGTGCCTCCCGAGTACGGGGCGTGGGGAGCCTTCCACGAGGTGCACACCCGGAACGAGGTGATTCTCCGGGAGGTGTGTGAGCGGGCCGCGGCCGCACCATCCAGTGACGTGGAACGCATGGTGGGCGACTACTTCGCCTCCGGCACCGACGCCGCGGCCATCGAGGAGGCCGGCATCGCTCCGATCCGCCCACTCCTGGACCGGATCGCAGCGACCGACGGGCCCAACGCCTGGCGGGACACGGTCATCGACCTGCGGCTGCACGGCGTGCCGACGTTCTTCGGTGGGTACGTGATGCCCGACTACGACGATTCGTCCCGTTACCTCCTCTTCCTCACACAGGACGGCCTCGGCCTTCCCGAGAGGGACTACTACCTCCGCGACGACGAGCAGTCCGCGGTCCTGCGGTCGCAGTACGAGGCCCACGTCGCTGCCCAGTTCACCAACCTCGGTTGGGCCTCCCCCGTGGTCGCAGCGGCCACCGTCCTCCGCCTCGAGACGCGCCTCGCCGAGGTGTCCCACACCGCGGTGGAGCAGCGGGACATCGACCGGACGACGAACCGCCACTCGATGGACGACCTCCGTGCGCTCACCCCGGCGCTCGATCTCGTCGGGTTCCTTGCCAACCTCGACGTTGAGGTCCCCTCGGTGAACCTCGACAACCCCGCGTTCTTCGCCGAGGTCGATGCCATGCTCACCTCCGAGCCCATTGAGGACCTACGCACCCTCGTGAGCTGGTACGTGGTGCGCTCCACGGCTGGGTCCCTCTCCGACTCGTTCGCCGACGAGTCCTTCGCGTTCTATGGCAGGACCCTGGGCGGCCAGCAGCAGCAGAAGCCCCGGTGGAAGCGGGTGATCGCCGCCATGGGCCAGGACATCGGTGAGCAGCTCTCGCAACTCTTCACCGCCGTGGCCTTTCCCCCCGAGGCGAAGGAACGGTGTGAGGTCCTCGTCGATCACCTCATCGAGGCGATGGGCGACTCGATCCGCTCGCTGGAGTGGATGGGGGCCGAGACCAAGGGTGCCGCCCTCGGCAAGCTGGAGGCCTTCGGGGTGAAGATCGGATACCCGGACGAGTGGCGTGACTACTCGGGTCTCGAGATCGATCGCGGTCCGTGGGTGCACAACCGGGGCCGTGCCGCAGGGTTTGAGTACCGCCGACAGCTCGCCCGCCTCGACGAGTCGGTCGACACGTCCGAGTGGCACATGGCTCCGCACATCGTGAATGCCTACTACTCGCCGCTCGAAAACGAGATCGTGTTCCCGGCGGGCATCCTCCAACCCCCCTTCTTCTACGCCGAGGGCGACGATGCCGCGAACTTCGGCGCGATCGGGGCGATCATCGGCCATGAGATCACCCACGGTTTTGACGACAAGGGGAGCCAATTCGATGCCGATGGGCACATTCGCAACTGGTGGACCGAGGAGGACCGGGCCGAGTTCGAACGCCGGGCCGCCATGGTCGAGGCGCAGTTCGACGCATACGACGTGGAGGACGGACTCACCGTCAACGGGGCGCTCACCCTCGGTGAGAACATCGCCGACCTGGGGGGCCTCAACATCGCATACCGCGCCTTCAAGAAAGCTGTTGCGGACGGCTCGGCGACGGCCGGCGAGATCGACGGGTTCACCGCCGACCAGCGGTTCTTCCTCGCCTACGCGGCGGCGTGGCGCCAGAACGCGTCCGAGGAGTACCTCCGGCTCATCGTGCAGAGCGACGTGCACAGTCCCAACCGGTTCCGGTGCAACGGACCACTCGGCAACCTTGGGATCTTCGCTGACGCCTGGGGGCTTCCCGATGACGCTCCCATGCTCCGTGCCCGTGAGGACCGGGTCGAGATTTGGTGAGCGGCATGTTGACGTCGCGTACGGGGTCATGATGGACATCGACTCGCTCATGGGGACCGACGTCGGAGCGGGCTGAGCCGGGCGGGGTACCATCCCTGAAAGCCGTTGCCCAGGAGACCGCAGTGCCACTCGGATTCGCCGGGAAGATCCTCCACGTCGACCTGACCACCGGGACGCTCGCCATCGAAGAGCCGTCCGAGGACTTCTACCGCCGCTACGGCGGGGGATCAGCCATGGGGCTCCACTACCTCCTGCAGAACACCCCCGCCGGGGCGGATCCCCTCGGACCCGAGAACACGCTTGCGTTCACGCTCGGTGGCATCACCGGTGCGCCGATCTCCGGGCAGAGCCGTGCGACCGTGGTGGCGAAGTCGCCGCTGACCGGGGGCGTCGGGGACTCCCAGGCGGGTGGTTTCTGGCCGGCCGAACTCAAGTTCGCCGGCTTCGACGGGATCATCGTCACCGGGCAGTCGTCGTCACCGGTGTACCTCTGGATCAACAAGGGGGAGGCCGAGCTGCGGCCCGCCGACCACCTGTGGGGAAGGACTACCCGCGAGGTCGACAGGATCCTCAAGGACGAACTGGAGGACGAGCGCATCGAGATCGCCCAGGTGGGACCCGCAGGGGAGCGGCTCGTTTCCTTCGCAGCCATCATGAACATGGCCAACCGTGCGCATGGGCGCACTGGCATGGGCGCGGTGATGGGATCGAAGCGTCTCAAGGCGATCGTCGTCCGCGGTGGGAAGAAGCGCCTGGACATGGCCGACCCCGCACGCCTGCGTGACCTCATGCAGACCTCCCGGGCGAACACGATCGACGACAAGGCGATGGCGAGTTTCGGCAAGCTCGGCACGATCGGGGTCGTGAACGCACAGAACGCCGGTGGCGGGCTTCCGACCCGGAACTGGACGAGCGGCTATCTCGGCGATGACGAGGCGGAGGCGATCTCCGGCGAAACCCTCTATGAGGAGTGGCTCCGGGGAGCCGACAAGGGCACCCAGTTCAAGACCGGGAGGGACACCTGCTACTCGTGCGCAGTGCGGTGCAAGCGCGTGGTGGAGGCCGAGTGGCAGGAGAGGGCACTCGATCCGGACGCCGGTGGGCCCGAGTACGAAACGGCGGCCACGTTCGGCTCCTACTGCGGGATCTCCGACATGGGCGCCGTGATCCACGCCAACCAGCTCTGCAATGACTTCGGCGTCGACACCATCTCTGCGGGGGCGACCATGGCCTTCGCCATCGAGTGCTTCGAAGCGGGCCTCATCACCGAGGAGGACACCGGCGGCATTCACCTTGCCTGGGGTGATGCCGATGCCATGACCGCCATGCTCGAGAAGGCCCTGCGCCGGGAGGGAGTCGGAGACGTGCTCGCCGAGGGCTCCGCGGGCGCCGCCGAGCGGATCGGAGGGGGAGCCGAGGACCTGGCGATGGTCGCCCACCGCCAGGAACTCCCTGCCCACATGCCGCACAAGAAGCCGTCCCTCGGGCTCATCTATGCGGTGAATCCGTTCGGCGCAGACCACCAGTCGAGCGAGCACGACGGGGCCTACAGCCCGCGCGTCGTCGAGAAGCAGGCGCACAAGAACGGAAAGCGCATGGCCGACGTCGGGCTCACCTCACCGCAATCGTCGGGGGCACTCAACCGGGAGAAGGTCGAATTCGCCCTCATCTCCCAGTACGCCTACTCGGCAATGGATACGGTGAACGTCTGCCAGTTCGTCTTCGGCCTCGGCTGGCAACTGATGGGGATGGAGGAACTGGCCCACATCATCACTTCGGTCACCGGCGACGAGACGAGCGTCGACGACCTGCTCACCCTTGGGGCACGGCGACTCAACCTCCTGCGCGCCTTCAACGCCCGGGAGGGGATCACCAGGGAGCAGGACACGCTGCCCAGGCGCCTGTTCGACGAGCCGCTCCAGGGCGGGCGCACCGATGGCGCCGTGGTGGATCGCGAGACGTGGGAGGCTGCGCTCGAGACCTACTACGAGATGGCGGGGTGGGACCCGACGACGGGCAATCCCACCCGTGCGACGCTGGAGGACCTCGACCTCGGGTGGGTCGCCGACGAGCTCCAGCTCGCCTGAGCAGGCCGTGCCCACCGTCCGACTGCCATCCCTGCTCCGCCGTTTCGCGGACGGACACGCCGAAGTCGAGGTTGAAGCCGAGACCCTCATCGGCGTGATCGAGTCGCTCGTCGCCGCGCACCCCGCGCTCGGGCCGCGCCTCCTCGACCGCCACGGCCGCCTCGCCACGCATGTCCTCGTCCTCCATCGAGGGGAGCTGGTGAAGCCCGAGTACGTGGAGGGCGCAGCGTTCGATCCCTCGGAGCGTGTGGACCTCTTGCTCCCGATCTCCGGCGGCGCCCACGACGTCCGGATGAAGGGGTTCCGGGAACGGTCCACCGTCGAGGAGGCCCTCGCTGCTGCGCTCGACGGTGTTCGGGCGCTCGCGCCCGAACACGTGGCCCCGAGCGAGGCGGTTGGCAGGGTGCTCGCCGAGGACGTGGAGAGCGACGTCTCGGTCCCGCCGTTCCGTCGTGCGGCCATGGATGGCTACGCGCTGCGGGCCGAGGACACCTTCGGGGCGACCGCCTACGACCCGGTGCTCCTCAAGGTCGTCGGCTCCAGCATGCCGGGCGTGGGGCCGGACGCCCCGCTGGGTGCGGGCCACGCCCTTCGGATCATGACCGGCGCGCCCGTACCGGACGAGGCAGATGCCGTGCTGCGCGCCGAGGATGCCACGGAGGTCGATTGCGTCGTGGAGGTGAGGGTCCCCGTCGCCTCGGGCCGGCACGTCGGCAGGGTCGGGGAGGACATAGACCGGGGTGACCTGGTGCTCCGCAAAGGTCGTCGACTGCGACCCCAGGACGCTGCGCTCCTCGTGTCGATCGGGATGGCCGCGGTCCCGGTCGTTCGACGCCCCCGGGTGCGCATCGTCGTCTCCGGAGACGAGTTGCGCGAGCCCGGGGAGCAGCCGTCCGGGTTTGGGATCGTCGACTCCAACTCCGTGATGCTGGACGCCCTCGTCTCTCGTGACGGCGGCACGTCCCACGTGGTGCGGGTCCCCGACGAGGAGGCGGCGATGCGATCCGCCCTCCAACCGGATGGTGTCGATCTCGTGGTGACCTCGGGAGCGGCCTCGGTCGGCACGGAGGACCGGGTCCCCATCCTCGTCGACGAGCTGGGTGACCTCGTCGTCCATGGGGTCGCGATGCGCCCCAGTTCGCCGACCGGTGTGGGACGGATCGGTGGGGTTCCCGTGCTCATCCTCCCCGGCAACCCGGTGTCGTGCCTCGTGGCCTATGACTTCTTTGCAGGGCCGGTTGTCCGGGCAATGGCCGGGCGATCGGTCGACTGGCCACATCCCATGGCGGAACTCCCACTCGGTGAGCGCATGGTGTCACAGGTCGGCAGGGTCGACTACGCCCGTGTCCGCATCGAGGACGCGACGGTGTATCCAACCGCCATTTCCGGGGCATCTCGACTTTCATCCCTCACGGAGGCAGATGGGTTCGTGATCGTCCCCTCGGCGCTGGAGGGGTACCCCATCGGGACGGTCGTGCGGGTGGGCCTCTTCGACGGGTGGACTCCGTGAGGCAGGAACAGTTCCTCGACGTCGTCGACGAGGACGTTGCCCGGGAGCGCTGGGAGGCAGCCACCGTGGGACTCGCACCGGTCGTGGAGCGGGTGCCCCTTGGGGAGGCCCTCGGTCGACTCGTCGCGGCAGAGGTGCGCGCCGTCGTCGATGTCCCCGGATTCGACCGTTCGAACATGGATGGCTTCGCCGTGCGGGCTGAGGACACGTTCGGCGCCGAGGAGTTCGAGCCGGTGCGGCTCGCCGTGGCCGATGTGCACCTCGAGGCGGGCACGCCCCCGCCGGCGGATTTGGAGGTTGGACCTGGTGAGGCCGTTCGGATCTCCACCGGGGGAGTGATGCCGCGTGGCGCCGACGCCGTGGTGATGGTCGAGGACACCTTCCCCGCCGGCGATGGCATCCTCGTGACCCGATCGGTTGCGCCGGGCGGGAACGTGACCTTCGCGGGGTCGGACATCGGGCGGGGGGAGGTCGTGGCTCGGCCGGGCCAGGTGATGGGCGCCCGCGAGACGGGTGTGCTTGCCTCGGTGGGGTGCGCCGACGTCGCGGTCCTGCGTCGGCCACGTGTGCTTGTCGTGTCCACGGGCGACGAGATCGTGGCGCCCGGCGACGAGATCGGCGTTGGGGGCGTGTTCGACTCGAACCAGAGGATCCTCCTCGACACCCTCGAGGAGTTGGGCGCCGATCCGGTCCCCGGGGGCATCGTTCCTGATCGTGAGGATGCGTTGCGGGCGGTGCTCGTCGACGCCATCGACGACGACTCGATCGACCTCGTACTGATGAGCGGTGGCACGTCGAAGGGCGATGGCGACCTGAACGCCCGCCTCGTGCACGGGCTCGCTGCCGACAGTGCAGGCCCCGGCGTCGTTGCGCACGGCGTAGCGCTCAAGCCGGGCAAGCCGCTGCTCCTGTCGGTCATCGACGCGACACCCGTCGTCGTGCTGCCGGGCTTCCCGACGTCGGCCATCTTCACCTTCCATGAGTTCGTGGCGCCACTCGTGAGGCGACTCGCCGGGCGGGCCGAGGGCGAGGCGGCAACCGTGCAAGCGCGCCTTCCCGTGCGGGTGGATGGCGCACCCGGACGAACCACGTACGCGCTCGTCGACCTCGTCCACTCCGGTGTGGGGATCTCGGCGTTTCCGCTCGGGGCAGGATCGGGATCGGTGACTGCGTTCGCCCGGGCCGACGGGTTCATCCGCATCCCGGCGACGGTGGAGTACGTCGAGGCCGGGACGCCGGTCACGGTCCGGCTCATCGATCCGGGTATCGAACCCGCTGACCTCGTCGTGATCGGGAGCCATTGCATCGGACTCGACCACCTCCTGGGACGACTCGCTTCAGAGGGTTTCCGGGTGAAGATGATCCCCGTGGGATCCCGGGCCGGACTCGCCGCGCTCGGACGCGGGGAGGGTGACGTGGCCGGCACGCACCTTCTCGATCCCGAGACCGGGGAGTACAACGCTGCGTTCCTCCCTGCCGGTGTGACCCTTGCGCGCGGTTACGGCCGGCGGCAAGGCATCGCGTTCAAGCCGGGAGCACTTGACCTGCCCGATGACGATGCCGATCTCGGGGCGGTGCTCGGCGGCGGGGACCTCCGCATGGTGAACCGCAACCCCGGGGCGGGTACACGTGTGCTCATCGACCGGGTGCTCGAAGGGGCGCGGCCGCCCGGGTACCTCCACCAGGCGAGAACCCACCACGGTGTTGCGGCCTCCGTGGCGCACGGCCGTGCGGACTGGGGGATGACGATCGACACGGTCGCTGCGGCGTCCGGACTCGCCTTCCGCTTCGTCGCCGACGAGCGGTTCGACCTCGCCGTTCGCACCGATCGTGCGAACCTGCCCGCCGCTCGGAGGCTCTTCGAGCTCTTGGGCGACGCCACGGTCCGCACCGAACTGGCCGAGCTCGGCTTCGTGGACTAGCGCCTAGAGGTAGCCCAACTGCCTTGCCCGCTCGTCGAGCTCGGCGAGGATCCGCTGCTGCATCTCAGCGAAGAACCCCGGGGTGTTGAAGTACTCGAGCTCCGAGCTCTCGAGTGGCTCATGTGCCTCGGCCGGCAGCACGTAGTCGGACTCGTCGAACCCGGCCTTCCGCTCGACGGCGTAGCCGCGGATGAAGGTGCGGTGGGTGGTGTCGAGGAGCGCTTGCTCGTCGATGTCGAGCTTGGCTGCGATCTGCAGCGCCTCCGCGTGCATCGCCGGCGTCGCCATCGAGAACTTGCAGAGGCCGTCGATGTCGGATCGGATGTAGTCCCACCCACGGTTCGTCACCGCGTCGACCCAGTAGTCCACGCCCGTCTCGCCCTCGGCAATCATGAGGAGGAAGGTCCGCATGCTCATGTGGCCGCCAGCGAGGGCCCAGGGGAAGCCCGGGTTGGAGTGCGGCACGTAGGCGGGGTATTCGACGCCCTTGCTCTGCATGGCGAACTCGGGTGCGCCGAGCTCCTCTGCCATGCGGAGGGTGCCCTGGCCAACGAGCGGCAGCTCGCCGGTTGCGATGGCCTCGACGGCTGCGAGGGTCGCGTCCACGTCGCCGTAGGAGAGGCCGCCTGCGACCTGATGGTCCGGATTCCGCTTGTTCCACTCCATTGCGTAGGAGAGGCTCACGCCGAGGGAGATGGAATCCATGCACAACTCGTCACAGATGGCGATGAGGTCCATGGCGGCAGCCTTGTCGAAGATCCCGAGGTTCACCGACAAGAGCGCGAGGGGCTCGTAATCGAACTTCGCCCTGAACTTCGCCTCCTCGGTGTCCTCGTAGATGTTCTTGTGGCACTTGATGCCGCACAGGTAGCAGGACTCCGATCGGACCTCGTACCCGCCGGCCTCCTCGAAAGGGTCGCGTCGGAGTGCCACATGGCGGTCGTCGCCCGTGGGGCTGAAGTTGAACTCCGGGATGATCCCGTTCGAACCCTGGGTGACCATCTGGCGCCACGTGCCGATCTCCCGGTAGATCCGGGACCCCTCGCCGAGGTTGATCTCCTTGTTGAGGTCCCGGAGGCCGCGCTGGCGGCCGGGATCGTCACCGTCGGCGATGATCGCCATGAGGTTCTTCGAGCCCATCACGCCGCCGTAGCCGCCGCGACCCGCGTACCGGGCCTTCGAGTCACCCGACTTCAACTGGTTGTCGGTGGAGAGCGCGATCGCTGCGTATCGCACGGCCTCGCTCTGCTCACCGGCGGGACCGATCACGGCGAAGTGCGCCTCGGGGAACCGGCCGTGGAGATCCTGGATGCGGTCGTTGGAGTGCCGCCCTACGAGATCGCTGGCATCGAGGAACGCGAACGCCGCGGGTCCGCCGGGTCCGTTGGGATCGTCGCTCATCGTGAGGTGGACGGCAACCGGCGTCTCGGAGCGACCCGTGAAGATCACGTCGTCGATGCCGAGGCCGCGCAACTTGGTCCCGAAGTGCCCACTCCCGGCGCTCCACATGAGCCCCGGGCTGCCGTTCATCGCCCGCTTCAGCGGCGACCAGCCGTGGAAGTAGGTCCGCAGGCCCGTCATCACCCTCGTGCCCGAGAGAAGGCCGAGGTTCATCATGAGGGGTGCCTCGGGAGAGTAGGGATCCGTTGGGTCCTGGCCGTCGAACCACTTCGTGGCGCGGGCAATCCCCCCGAGGGTGTCCTCGAGGTCGACACAGGCGATGGATTCGTACCTGACTTCGCGGGTGGTGAGATCGACGTGGTAGCGGTTCACCGTGAACTGGGTGAATGGCTTCAGGTCCTGCATCTCGGCGGTCGTCACCGTGCTCTCCTCCTCGAGGGGTGTCACACCCTCTCGTTCGCGGTCGCCGCTCACGATAGAAGACGCTGCGCGGCACCCCGTGCCAACATGGGGCCATGCCGCACTCCGCCCTTCTCGATGAAGCCATTCGCCTCCAGGACGAGACCGTCGCGCTCCGGAGGGCCCTGCACCGGTCGCCGGAGATCGGCCTCCACCTCCCACGGACTCGTGGGATCGTCCTGGATGCGATCGCCGACCTGCCGTTGGAACTCGCGCTCCACGAGACCACATCGGGGATCGTCGCAGTACTCGAAGGTGGGGCTCCCGGACCCACCGTCCTCCTCCGCGGCGACATGGACGCGCTCCCGTTGCAGGAGGACACCGGCCTCGAGTTCGCCTCCGAGTCCGACGGGGCGATGCACGCCTGTGGACACGACCTCCACACCGCCATGCTTGCCTCCGCTGCCCGACTCCTCGCTGCGCATCGGGAGGAACTGGCCGGCAAGGTGGTCTTCATGTTCCAACCGGGTGAGGAGGGGTTCGGTGGCGCGAAGTACATGCTCGATGAGGGCCTGCTCGACGCAACGGGTGAGCTCCCCGTGCGTGGCTTCGCCATCCATGTGTCGGCAGGCCTCTCCCGCTATCCGGGGGTGTCCTGCCGGGGTGGGGCGTTCATGGCGTCCGCCGACACCGTCGAGATCACGGTGCACGGCTCGGGTGGCCACGCGTCGGCGCCGTTCCTCGCCGTCGATCCGATCCTCGCGTCCGCCGAGGTCATGACCTCGATCCAGACGGCGATCACGAGGGAGGTGAACGCCTTCGATCCGGCGGTGTTCACGATCTCCCAGATCCACGGCGGAACCACCCACAACATCATTCCTCCGAAGGTGGAGCTCGGAGGCACGCTGCGGTGTGTCTCGGATGAGCGCCGCTCCGAGATGCATGACCTGCTTCGAAGGGTGGCCACGTCGGTCGCCGAGGCACACGGCGCCACCGCCGAGGTGCGGTTCATCGACGGGTACCCGGTGACGGTCAACGACGAGGGCGTGGCGGCGGAGGTGCGGTCGGTGGCGACCGAGCTGTTCGGCGAGGCACTGGTCTCGGATCCGCCGTCTCCCATCATGGGCGCAGAGGACTGGAGTTACGTCCTCCAACGCATCCCGGGAGCGATGGCGTTCCTCGACGCGAACCCGAAGGGCGTTGCAGCGCCGGCAGCCAACCATTCCAACCTCGTGGTGTTCGACGAGGACGCCATGGCCCAGGGCGTCGCGCTCTACGCCGCGTACGCAATGGAGTCCCTCGCTGCCCACGGCTGATGGCCCTGCTCCACCCGGTCGATCGGCTTGCCAGCCTGCTCCAGCAGTCCCTGGCCCCCCGGGTCTTCTGCAACGGGTGGGGAGAGGAGTCCCATCTCGGCGCGCTCGACGTAGGGGATCCCGGGCCGCCGGCGCGTATCACCCCTGTCCTCGAGGCGCCCACGCGTGTGGAGGGGTGCACATGGGCACGGGGCACCTTTCCGAGCCCCGAGACCCGACTCCCGGAGGCCTCCCGGACCGCTCGCTTCGTGTGGGTCCGACCCGAGGCGGGGGAGACGGGGACGGCGGTGCTCCTCGCGGCATGGGGTGAGCATTCGCTGGTCCCCCGGCTGCGCATGGCAACCAGGCTCGCCGCACGTGGGCTCGGATCCGTGATCCTTGAGAATCCGCTTTACGGGTCGCGGCGCACACGCCCAGGTCAGGTGATCACCACGGTGGCGGAGTTCGCCGTGATGGGTCGGGCCGTGGTCCAGGAGGCGAGGGCGTTGGCCGAGTGGGCCCGCCCACATGGCGCGGTGGGCTTCGGCGGGTTCTCGATGGGAGCCAACACCGCTGCGCTCGCAGGCGCCCTCACTCCGTTCCCCGTGGCCATGGGGCTCATGGCTCCCTCCCACTCCCCGGGTCCGGTGTGGCGCGATGGTGCGGTGCGGGGATCCGTCGATGTGGACGCCTTGGGTCCCGATGCCCTCGACCGACTCACGGAGGCGCTCTCGCGTGTGTCGGTGCTGGCGATCCCACCGCCTCCCCACGCAGCACACGCCGTGATCGTGGCCGGCCGTAGGGACGGGTACGTCCTCGCAGAGACCACGGAGGCGCTCGCCGATCACTGGCCGGAGGCCGAGGTACGGTGGACCGACGCCGGGCACGGTACGCTCATCTGGTTCCACCGCTCGGATTGGATCGACGCCATCGTCGATTCCTTCGGCCGATTGTCCGGGAGCCGGTGACTCCGGGGCCACGCCCCGCTCGCCCCGTCGTCCGCGTTGCGTAACCTCTTCGGGACGCAGATCCAACATGGAAGGAACCCACGGTGAAGGTCTTCTCACCTGACAAGATCCGGAACGTCGCCCTCGTCGGTCACAGCGGGTCGGGGAAGACCACGCTCGCCGAGGCCCTCTTGTTCCGAGCGGGGAAGATCCAGCGACTCGGCACCGTCGAAGACGGGAACACCGTGACGGACTTCGACGAGGAGGAGCGTGCCCGCCAGATGTCGCTCTCGCTGGCGATGGCCCCCTTCGAGTGGAAGGGCCACAAGATCAACCTCATCGACACCCCGGGCTATGTCGACTTCGCCGGCGATATCCACGCAGCGTTGAGCGTCGCCGGGCTTGCCGTCTTCGTCGTGAGTGCGGTTGAGGGAGTCGAGGTGCAGACCGAGTACGCCTGGCGCGTCGCCGAGGAACTCGGCGTTTCGCGCATGGTCTTCGTCAACAAGCTCGACAAGGAGCAGGCGTCGTTCGAGCGCACCCTCGCGGAACTCCGTGACCGGTTCGGGGCAGGTATCGCCCCCATCGAGCTGCCGATCGGCTCCGGCCCCTCCTTCCATGGGGTCGCTGACCTCTTCCGGGACCAGGCCTGGATCTACGACTCGGGGCACGCCGAGGTCTCCGACATGCCCGAGGACATGATCGATCGCGAGCACGAGGTGCACGACAACCTCGTGGAGGGCATCGTCGTCGCCGATGAGGAGATGCTCGAGGGTTACCTCGAAGGCAGCGTTCCCTCGGTGGAGGAACTCGAGAGGACGATGGCGAAGGGAATCAACGAAGCCTCGGTCTTCCCGGTCGTGTGCGGCTCGGCGACGGGACCGATCGCCGTGGACCGACTCGCCGATTTCATCGTGGAACTGGGCCCGTCCCCGGTCGTGCGGCCCCCGCGTGACGTCACCGCAGGGGACACCCACGTCGACGTTGCATGCGATCCCGACGGCGAGCCGTTGGCGTTCGTGTTCAAGACGATCGCTGACCCCTACGTCGGGCAGATCTCCATGTTCCGGGTGATCTCGGGGACGATCACCCCCGAGATGCACCTCGTCAACTCTCGGAATCATCAGGAGGAGCGCCTCTCCAAGATCGCCACCATGCACGGGAAGGAGACCGACCTCGTCGACTTCCTCCCCGCTGGCGACATAGGGGTCGTCACGAAGCTCGTCGACACCAAGACGGGGGACTCCCTTGCGCCCAAGGGGTCGCCCGTCCGGCTGCCTGGGATCGGGCGCCCCTCGCCGGTGCTTGCCCAGGCCTTGCTGCCCAAGACCCAGGCCGACGAGGACAAGCTGGCGAACGCCATCCATCGCGTCCTCGAGGAGGACCCGGCGCTCCGACTGGAGCGCAACGATGAGACCCATCAGACGCTCCTGTGGGGGATGGGCGAGACCCACCTTGCGATCACGGTCGAGAAGCTCCGCCGCAAGTTCGGGGTGAATGTCGAAACGGAGCCAATGAAGGTGGCATTCCGCGAGACCATCACCCGCACTGCCGGCGCCGAGGGGAAGCACAAGAAGCAGTCCGGCGGCCACGGGCAGTTCGGGGTGTGCCAGCTCGAACTCGAACCGCTCCCAAGGGGAGGGGGTTTCGAGTTCGTCGATGAGATCAAGGGTGGGTCGATCCCGCGCCAGTTCATCCCGGCGGTCGAGAAGGGCATCCAGGAGACGATGGCCGAAGGGGGGCTCAACGGCTTCCCGGTCGTGGACGTCCGTGTTCGGCTGACCGACGGCAAGTACCACGCGGTGGACTCCTCCGAGATGGCCTTCAAGATGGCCGGGCGCCTCGGGTTCCGTGCCGCCATGGAGAAGGCGGGGCCGGTGCTCCTCGAGCCCGTCTCCCGGATCGAGATCGTGGTGCCTGCGGTGTACCAGGGCGACATCATGGGTGATCTCGCAGCCCGACGCGGACAGGTGCAGGGCTCCGAGGCGACCACCGATGGGCGGCAGCGGATCATCGGCCAGGTCCCGACCTCCGAGATCGTGACCTACGCGAACGACCTCCGTTCGATCACCCAGGGGTGGGGCAGGTTCTCGGCCACGCACGACCACTACCAGGAGATGCCCAGTCACCTCGCCGCCAAGGCGGTGGTCGAGGTACAGGAGGACTAGGCGGGCTCAGCCCAGTTCGAAGCTGGGAGGGTCGCCGGCGCGCTGCCAGGTCACCTCGAATCGGTAGATGTCGCCGCGCACGAGCGACTCCCTCCATTCGAGGGGGCCGTCGGCCGACTCGGTGCGCCGTTCGATCAGGAACACCGCCTCGCCCTCGTCGAGTCCGAGGATCTCTCGCTCCGTCCCAGTGGGCACGATCGGCCTGAGGTGCTCGGTGCCGGAGACAGGCGTGACACCGTGCCGTCGCGCCAGTTCTCCGTACAGGGCGGTCCGAGTGAAATCGGCCTCGACGAGGTCGCCGTAGGGGTCGGCGGGAAGCCAGGTGCGGTCCAGGGCAAGTGGTACGCCGTCCACCCTGCGGAGGCGCTCGAGGAAGAAGAGTTCGGCGTCGGCGGCGACGCCCAATTGCTCGGCGGCCGCCCGCTCCCTCCGGAGCTCACTCGTGAGCACATCGGAGTCCTGCTGGAACCCCTGTTCCTCGAGGGAGTTGAAGAGTGAGTAGATCGTGGAGGAGAGAGGTTGGTTGATCGCCTCCTGGTTGACGAATGTCCCTCGTCCGCGGTGACGAGTGAGCAGTCCGTCGGCCTCGAGGCGACGAATGGCCTCGCGGACGGTGTGCCTGCTCACCCCGTACTCGTCGACGAGTTCGTAGTCGGTGGGGAATCGATCGGGGAACTCGCCAGCGGTGAGGCGCGTGAGGAGGTCTTCGTGCACCCGTTGCCAGAGTGGCTTCGTGTCGTCCCCCCGGTGCCGTGGCATCGGAGCACGATACCCGTGGATTCAGGCGAATCGATCGAGATAGGCCGCAGCGTGGGGCGGTACGTGCTCGATGCGGAAGGCCATCTCCGAGGCCTGTACTTCGTCGCGGATCGACTCGAGGGTCTCGACCCCGGTGAAGTCGAGGCGGCCGAGCCTGCTGAGATCGACGATGACCGTTGAGGTCTCCGGGTGCTTGGCGAGGCTGTCGAGGAGGGCGTCCTGGAAGCGCGTAGCGGAGGCGAAGAAGAGCACCCCTGCGGGCACGAGGCGCAGCGTTCCCTCGTCGTAGGACGCGTCCACCGTCACACGGGCGGTCTCGCGGTACACGTGGGCGAGGAACGAGAGGCCGATTCCCAGGAGGACGGCGTACTCGACCCTTGGGGCGAGGAGGAGCGTTGCGATGGCGGTCCCCCAGGCGACGACTCCCTGTGGGGGCGATCGACGAGCGATGCGGGCCATCTCGCCGATCCGTACGAGCTTCGCCACCGCCACGATCACGATGGATCCGAGGACTGCGTCGGGGAGGTCGGAGAGCACCCTGGCGAAGGGGAGGAATGCCAGGACGGTGGCGCCGGTCACGAATCCGGCCCATCGGGTCCTCGCCCCTGCCACCTTGTTGAGCGCACTGCGGGAGAACGATGCCCCGACCGGGAACCCCCCGGACAGCCCGGAACTCAGGTTGGCGACCCCCTGGCTCACGAGTTCTCGGCTCGCATTCCACCGCTCACGATCCTGCGCGGCGAGCGTCCGGGAGATCGCGGTGGGCTCAGCGAATCCGACGACGGCGATGACCGCGCCCGACAGGAGGAGCGAGGGGAGCGCGCCCCACTCGAGGGCGAGGGAGATGGTTGGGAGGCCGGAGGGAACCGAACCGATCGACGGGAGGTCGAGCACCCCGGAGGCGCCGAGCGCGATACCGGCGGCTGCGGCCACCAACACGCCGGGGAAGAGGGGATGGAGTCGTCGTCCGCCAACGACGATCGCCGCGGTTGCGAGGGAGACCCCGATGGCCGCGATGCCCCACTCCCCGGGGTGGGAGACGACGTAGAGGAGCTTGTCGAACAACCCACTCGGAGCGTCCAGCACCCCGAACGCCTTGTCCGACTGCGAGCCGGCGATGAGGATCGCAGCGGCACTCGTGAACCCCACGATGACCGGCTGACTCATGAAGTCAGCGATCCGGCCGAGGCGGAGTACGCCGAGGAGGAGGCGGAAGGCGCCAACCAGCACGGCGAGCAGGGCGGCGAGCGCGACGTACTCCGGGCTCTTCTGCGTGGCGAGGGGGGTGAGGGCGCCGAGGACGAGCAACGACGTCGTTGCCACGGGTCCGGTTTGCAGGTAGCGGGAGTCGGCGAAGAAGGCGGCGATCAGTGCGGGGATCGCCGTGGCATAGAGCCCCGTGTAGGCAGGCATGCCGGCGATCTCCGCATAGGCGAGCGACTGGGGGATCGCAACGAGGCCGACGCTGACGCCCGCGATGAGGTCAGCGGAGAGGCTGCGTCGCTGGAGGTCGTCCATCGGCGGCGATGGTAGGGCAGCGGCGCCCGCTCACCCCATCCGTTCGTCGGAGGCGGGCGTGCGCAGCGGGGATCCTTCGGCTGCGACCTCGGCCACGGCGGTGGCGACGTCGGCGTGGGCGATCGCCCGGCTCTCTCTCCACGTCCCGGATCGGGCGAGCACGTCCTTGACGGGCCCTCGAACCGCAGCGAGGTGGAGGCCGATGCCGCGTGCCTCGAGGCGCTCCTCGAGCTCGCGCATCGATCGCACAGAGGAGGAGTCCATGTCGGAGATCGCCGAGGCGTCGATGATCACCGTCTGGCAGGCGGGACTCTCCTGCAGGTGGTCGAGGAACCAGTCCTTGATGAACTTGGCGTTCGCGAAGTAGAGGGGACCATCGATCCGGGCCAGGAAGATCGTCGGGTCGCCCGCCGTCTCGAAGCGGCCGACGTTCCTGAAGAGCCGGTCCGTCCCCTTCACGCGGCCGAGTTCGGTGATGTGCGGTTGGGCGGACCGCTGGATGAATGCCAACAGGCCGAACCCGGCCCCCACGGCGATCCCGACCTCGACGTCGATGAGGAGCGTCGCCCCGAAGGTGAGCGCCCACGCGGCGAAGTCGCTGCGGCGCACCTTCAGCGTGTGCCGGGGCTCTGCGAGGTCGATGAGTCCCGCCACGGCGACCACGATGATGGCGGCGAGGACCGCCGACGGGAGGTCGCGGAAGAGCGGCGTGAGGAACAGCAGGGTGAGGGCGATCGCAGATGCGGTCACCATGCCAGAGACGACGGTGCGGGAGCCCGCCTGGGCGCTCACCGCCGACCGGGAGAACCCCCCTGCGACCGGGAAGGCGCCGAAGAAGCCCGCCGCGAGGTTCGCCGCTCCCACCCCGAGGAGTTCCCGGTCGGCGTCGACGCGGTCGCCGCTGTCGAGGGCCTTGGCCACCGAGACGCCCTCGAGGTAGCCGATGAGTGCGATCGTGAGCGCGGTGGGAAGGAGCGCGGTGAGGGTCGTGACGTCGAGTGGCGGGAGCGAGGGGGATGGCAGGCCAGCGGGCACCTCGCCGACGATGCGCACGGGCAGTTCGAGGAGGGCGACCGCGGCGGCAGCGGCACCGGCTGTGATGAGCGGCCAGGGCCATCTCTGCCGCCACCGGCGGCCCAGGGCGAGGACGGCAACCGCGCCGAGTCCGACGGTGGCCGTCGTGGGGTCGATCTCGCCGAGATTGGTCGCGATATCCACCACCCCGGCCACGAAGCGTTCGGGGCGGGGAAGGTCCAGCCCCAGGAGGGCCCGCACCTGGCTGAGCCCGATGACGAGTGCCGCAGCGCTGGTGAACGCCGAGATCACCTCGTGTGAGAGGAAGTTGACGAGTGACCCGGCGCGCACCACGCCGAGGACCACGTGCAGGGCACCCACCATGAGCGCAAGGGTCGCTGCGCCTGCCACGTACTGCTCGACGTCGCCGGCGGCGAAGTCGGCGAGCCCGTCGGCGGTGAGCAGGGCGATGAGGGCCACGGGGCCGACTGCGAGTTGTCCTGAGGTGCCGAAGAAGGCGTATGCGACGAGTGGGGCGAGCGATGCGTACAGGCCCGTCACCGGTGGCATGCCGGCAAGGGTCGCGTACGCCATCGCCTGGGGGATGAGCATCACGGCAACGGTGATGCCACCCATGAGATCGGAGCGGGCCTCCTCCCGGTCATACCCGTCTCTCGGGAAGCCTGGGAGGAGGACCCTCCGTCGAGTCATTCGAGGCCCTGGCGTCAGGAGACCGACGCCAGGACGTCGGGCACACCGGCCTCGATGAGGACGGTTGGCCGGTACCCGGCGTCCATCAGCCACTTCGTCGCAGCGGTGGCGCGGTGACCGGTGCGGCACACGATGGTGACGTCCTTCGTTCCCTCGAACTCGGGCATGTCCTTCTGGAGGTCGGGCAGATACGTGTTCACCGACCCCGGGAGCGCCCCATCGGCGAACTCCGATGCCATTCGCACGTCGAGGATTGCACCCATCTGCCCGGCCCTGTACGTCTCCATGAACTCTTGGAGCTCGACGACGTCGTACGTCCGGACCTCACGACCAGAGGCGATCCATTCGTCCATGCCCCACATGACGCCCACGACCGCGTCCATGCCGATCTGCACGTACTGGCGGGTTGCCTCCTCGACGTCCTGGCCCTCGTCGGCGACGAGCACGACCTTCGTATCGAAGGGGAGGAGCCATCCGCTCCACACACCAACCTGGTCGCCCATCTCGAGACCGACCGCGCCCGGGACGTGGCCGGAGGCGATGGCCTTCTTGGATCGAATGTCCACCACGGTGACGGCGCCGGCTGCGACCGCCGCTGCGAGCTGCTCGGGGGACCACGTCGGTGGGGTGAAGGACTCCGGGGCCTCCTCCCAGCCGAGGGTGTTCCCGGGGCCCATGTGCCGGTAGTACGTGGGCCACGGCCCGAGGCCGCTGAAGAGGGTGTCGGTGAACTCCTCGACCGTCGCCGCGCTGAGGAGTGCGTTCTCGGCCTTCTCCTGGCCGATGGTCGACACCGTGCGACCGCATCCACCTGCCGTGCAGAAGGAACCCTCGCCATGCGTTGGGAAGAGGGGAGTCTCATCCGGGAATGCCGCAAGGCGATTCACCGAGATGTACTGCAGCATGGCGAGGGTGTCCTTCCGCTCCGGCCCGAGCAAGTCGGGTCGGCCGGCGGAGCCGACTAGGAGGGAGCCACCGGAGAAGATGGCGGTCGGCAGGCCGTCGATGTAGATCACGTAGGAGGTGTGTTCGGGGGTATGGCCCGGAGTGTGGAGGGGCTCGATCGAGAACGCGCCGTTGCCGATGGGCTCCTTGTGGAACGCCGGCGTGTGGCGATAGGCGGGCGCAGCCGAGGAGGGGAGCACGAGCTCCGCGCCCGTCTTGGCGGCGATGTCGCGGCCGCCGGAGATGTAGTCGTTGTGGAGGTGGGTCTCGAGGATGTAGCGGAGCTCGGCGCCGGTCTCGTCGATGGCTTCGAGGAAGCGGTCGTAGTCCCGTTGGGGATCGACGAGGACAGCCTGCCCGTCGTGGGTGAAGATGTACGTGCTGTCCCCGAGCCCGGGCGTGCGAATCTGCCTGACCTCCACTGTGAACCTCCTACATTCCGACGAGTGGGGTTTGTCCGGACAAATGTATACCCCCGGGGGGTATACGTCAAGCGATCCGACGCCCGTCTTCGGCCCTGTGGCGCCGGATCACCGGGGGAGGGCGGACGCGTCGAGCGCGGTGGATCCCGCGAGCGGGGAGGGGGCGTGGCATGGGCCTGGGAATCGGTGGTGGTGGCGCAGTTGCCCCTACCTCACTGTGGGGCTGGGTGGTGGTTGGACGGTCGGGTGACCCTCCCCCTGGACTGACCCGCTTCGGCGGACCTTGAAAGTGGGGGTTCCTGCCTCGCAGAGAGGAGGCGCTGATGGGACGTTGCGGTTCCCCCGGTTCTCCGGATACTTCGTGTGAAGCCTGTTTGGGCCTCGGGAGGAGAATCTGATGCCTGCGGCTCTCCCGCCGGGGTTCTGGCAGAGGGCGGTGGCCTTGGCTCGTGCCCGGGCCACGCCACTCGCCAAGGTGGCAGATGGTTCGCCGGTCTCGGAGTCGGGTCTGTGGTGGTGGATGTTCCAGGCTGCTTTCGATGAAGGGGTGTTCGAGGGGGATGTCGACCTCGGAGCGCGAAGCACCTCTTCGGGTCCGGAAAGAGAGCCGGGTGTTGCGGATGGAGCGCGAGGTCTTCTCTCGAACAGCTGCCCCCTTCGCCCCCGAGATCGTCCTCCCGACGCGGAGAGGCCCCGACGCATGTCGGGGCCTCTCCAGTCGAACCCAGGGGGATGGTGACGCAAGGTGCGCTGCGGTGGGACCAATCCCGCAGATCCCAGAGGGTCGGTGGTCCGAGTCGGATTCGCCGTGACCCCCGTTCGGGGGGAGCGGCGAGCGTGGCTCGCGCTCAGCGCTCGGCCACCTCCAGTGTCCCGTCGGAATTACTCAACGTTGGATCACCTCCTTTCTCTGGTACCCGAAGTCTTGCACGATCTGCCCTCGCGGGCGAGCGTTTTCCGCTCCCCGGCTCGCAGCCGTGGGATCCCTCAAGGAGTGGCATCGGGGGACCGATGCTGTCGGGGATGGCTTCCTCGTTTGCACTCGGGCGCAGCGTCGCCCGGTTCGCTCGCCCCTCGTGCGCGCGGCCGACCCGCTGCATGATCGTGGCGCTCGCGTGGATCGGTTTCGCCGTGCAGTTCGGTCCCTTCGCGGGGATCGGGGGCCTGGGTGCGGCCGGGGTCGTGATCTTCGTCCCCGTCGGGGTGACGGCGTGGGCGTTCGGCCTGACGGGGGGCGCGTGGGCGGGCGTGGTCTCCTTCCCGATCCAGGCCCTCATGCTCCACCTCTACGGAGGCCACGTCGGCGACCTCTTCGACGTCGGCTACCTCGTGGCCCACTTCACCCTTCTCCTATTCGGCCTCGCACTCGGGTACTCCCGGGACATCACGGGTCGCTATCGGGAGGAGCTCCTCCTGCGCCAGGCGGCGGAGGAGGAACTGCGGCGCCTCGTGGACTCCAAGGACGAGTTCGTGGCCGCGATCTCACACGAGCTGCGCACCCCGCTCACCACGGTCGCAGGGTTGGTCGCGGAACTCCGATGGGGGAACACGCAGATCGGCGAGGACGAGTACGACGAGTTGCTCGCGCTCATCGACGCGGGGGCGAGCGACCTCTCGTACATCGTCGAGGATCTCCTCGTCGCGGCTCGCGCCGAACTTGGCCACCTCACGGTGGTCCTCGAGGAGATCGCACTCGGTGCCGTGGCGTCGGCGACCGCGGCGGAGATGGGAGCACACGGGATGCAGTCCGTCGAGGTGACGGGAGAGGCCACGGCCATCGGGGATGCGGCCCGCGTGCGGCAGGTCGTACGCAACCTGCTGTCGAACGCACATCGATACGGCGGGGATGACGTCCGCATGCGGGTTGGTTCCGACGACCTCGTCGTGTTCGTCGAGGTGAGTGACGACGGGGGTGGTGTCGCCGAGGAGATCAGGGAACGCATCTTCGAGCCCTACGTCGCCGCAGGGGCCAGGGTGCATCCCAAGTCGATCGGCATCGGACTCGACGTCTGCCGCACGCTCGCGACCCTCATGGAGGGGTCGGTGACCTACCTGCGGACCGACGGCCGCACCGTGTTCCGTCTCTCCCTTCCCGCCGCCCCGTAGGCTGGCGCACCGTCGCCCGCCGTGCGGGCCGCCGTGATCGCTTCCGGCCGGCCGGGCTGCTAAGAATGTCCGGACAACCCTTCCGGCCAACCTCGAGGGCACAGGAGACGGCGTGCAGTACGGCTTCGTGATCGACCAGGACAAGTGCATCGGCTGCCACGCCTGCAGCGTCGCCTGCAAGACCGAGCACGCCGTGCCCCTCGGCGTGAATCGCACCTGGGTCAAGTACGTCGAGAAGGGCGCATGGCCGGACACGAAGCGGTTCTTCTCCGTCCTGCGCTGCAACCACTGCACGCACGCGCCGTGCGTCACGATCTGTCCGACCAGCGCCCTCCGCCACCGCGCCGACGGGATCGTCGACTTCGAGACCGACCGCTGCATCGGGTGC
>CAZRJG010000017.1:19034-44203 GCA_964600365.1 uncultured Acidimicrobiia bacterium | reverse complement strand
TCAGCGTCCGCTCGAACTGGCCCATGTTCTCGGCGTTGATGCGGAAGTACGCCTGCAACGGCTGGTCGAGCTTCACACCCGGCGGCACGTAGATGAACGAGCCACCCGACCAGACCGCGGAGTTGAGGGCAGCGAACTTGTTGTCGCTCGGCGGGATGATCGTGCCGAAGTACTCCTGGACGATCTCGGGGTACTCGCGCACCGCCGTGTCCATGTCGCAGAAGAGCACGCCCTTGGCCTCGAGGTCATCGCGATTGCGGTGGTACACGACCTCTGACTCGTACTGGGCGGTGACGCCGGCGAGGTACTTGCGCTCTGCCTCGGGGATGCCCAGCTTCTCGTACGTGTCCTTGATGGATTCGGGGACCATGTCCCAGTCCTTGGACTGCCCCGCCGTGGGCTTCACGTAGTAGTAGATGTCATCGAAGTCGATGTCGTCGAGGGAACCGCCGCCGCCCCAGGTGGGCATCGGCTTGGCGAGGAAGCGCTGGTACGACTTGAGCCGGAACTCGAGCATCCAGTCGGGCTCGCCCTTCATCGAGGACATCTGGCGGATGATGTCCTCGTCGAGGCCCTTGCGGGGCTTGAAGACGTACTCGTCCTCGGAGTCGTGCCAGCCGAGCGAGTAGGCGCCGAGATCGATGTCAACGGTTGCCATTACAGGAGGTCCTTGCGCGGGGGTATTACCACTACGGCGGCAGTGTAAACATCGGATGGGCCTATCCGGGTGCCGGGCCGGGGGTCGTTCGGCGGTACCCTCACCCCGTGCTCGCATACGCCGTGCGGCGACTGGCGATCTTCGTCGTGAGCCTCGTGGCCGCATCACTCCTCGTCTTCTTCGTGATGTCCATCCTCCCCGGCGACCCCGCCGCGGTGCTGCTCGGCACCCAGGCCACCCCGGAGGCACTCGAAGCGCTCAGGAGCGAACTCGGGCTCGATCGCCCTTTCCTCGTGCGATGGCTCGAATGGGCCGTGGGGTGGGTGACCGGCGACCTCGGCACCTCGGTCTTCTCCGGCGTCGACGTGGGGGCACAACTCGCCCAGCGACTCGCCGTGACGATCCCCCTTGCGTTCCTCGCCATCGGGTTCACGACCCTCATCGCCTTCCCCGCCGGGGTGTACGCGGCATCCCGCCATCGCCGCCTCGGCGACACGATGGTCTCCACCGCCAGTCAGATCGGCCTCGCCGTCCCGGCCTTCTGGGCGGGCCTGCTGTTCGTGACCGCCTTCGCAGTCCAGCGCCCGTGGTTCCCCGCCGGCGGCTTCCCTGGATGGGATGCGGGCATCTGGCCCGCGCTCAGGGCACTCGTCCTCCCGGCCCTCAGCCTCTCACTCGTCCAGGGGGCGATCCTCACCCGCTACGTGCGATCCGCCGTGCTCGAGACGTTGCGCGAGGACTTCATCAGGACTGCGAGGGCCAAGGGCTTGAGCCGCACCGAAGCCCTCTGGCGACACGGCCTCCGCAACGCCGCCATCCCCGTGCTCACCGTGCTCGGGCTCCAGTTCGCTGCCCTCCTCGCCGGGACGGTCGTGATCGAGAGCGTCTTCGTGCTCCCTGGCATCGGCTCGATGCTCCTCCAGGCGATCACTCGACGAGACCTCTACCTCGTGCAGGGCGGGGCAATGGCCATCGTCGCCGCCATCCTCGTGGTGAGCCTCGTCGTGGATCTCCTCTACCGGGCCGTCGATCCACGGGTGCGGGCCCGATGAGCGCCAACCGGGTCCCCCTCCGGCTCGACCGTCGCCGCCGGCGATGGCGCAGGGCGAACCTCCTCATCGGGGCCACGATCGTCGGCGGCGTGGCGCTGACTGCCCTCGTCTCATTCGCGTGGACCCCCCACGACCCGACCTCCATCTCCGCGGGTGAGGCCTTGTTGCCGTCGTGGTCGCCGCGGCATCCCTTCGGGACCGATGCCTTCGGGCGCGACGTGCTGAGCCAGCTCATGGTCGGGTCCCGCGGCGCCCTTTTCGTCGGGGTCCTCGCGGTCTCGATCGCGGTCCTGCTCGGAGTCCCCCTGGGCGGGCTCGCGGCGACCCGGAGGGGTTGGGTCGAGGACGCGGTGATGCGCATGTCGGACGTCATCTACGCCTTCCCCGCAGTGCTCGGGGCCATCCTGCTCGTGGCTGCGTTCGAACCCGGCGTCGGCCCGGCGATGGTGGCCATCGGCGTCGCCTACATCCCCATCGTCGCCCGTGTGACCAGGGGCGCTTCGCTCACCGTGCTCCAACTCGATTTCGTCACCGCAGCACGCTCCTATGGGAGGAAGGGACCGTTCATCTTCGTCCGGCACGTCCTGCCGAACATCGCGTCGGTGCTCATCGTGCAGGCGACGGTGCTGTTCGCCCTCGCCATCCTGGCCGAGGCCGCACTCTCGTTCCTCGGGATCGGCGCACAGCCACCCGACCCCTCCTGGGGCCGGAGCCTGCGCGACGCCCAGACCCTCGTGCGGGTCGCCCCGGGGTTGGCGGTGTGGCCGGGCATCGCCATCGCGCTCACCGTCCTCGGGTTCAACCTCCTCGGGGACGGACTCCGCGATGCGCTCGATCCCCGGCTCGAGGTGGACCGCTCATGAGCGGTCCCCTCCTCACCGTCGAGGGCCTCACCGTGCGTACCCGCTGGGGGCGAACTCTCGTCGACGACGTGTCGTTCTCGCTCGAGCACGGCAGTCGGACGGGGCTCATCGGAGAGTCGGGTTCCGGGAAGAGCCTCACCGCCCTCGCCGTCCTCGGCCTCCTCGCCGACAGCCTCCACATGGAGGGACGGATCGTGCTCGACAGCAGGGAACTGACGGCGCTCCCCGAGCGGGCGCTCTGCACCATTCGGGGCAACGACCTATCGATGGTGTTCCAGGAGCCGATGACGGCGCTCAACCCCGTCATGCGGGTGGGGAACCAGGTCGCGGAGTCGCTCATCCGCCATCGGGGCCTCGACCGTGCCGAGGCGCTGGTGCGTTCGGTCGAGCTCCTCGAGCGGGTGGGCATCCCTGAGGCCGAGCGCCGGGCGCGCGCCCACCCCCATCAGCTGTCGGGAGGGCAACGACAGCGAGTGATGATCGCCATGGCGATCGCCTGCGGACCCGACCTCGTGATCGCAGACGAACCCACGACCGCACTCGACGTCACGGTCCAGGCGCAGGTACTCCGGGTGCTCGAAGAGCAGGTGGAGGCGACGGGCACCGCCCTCCTCCTCATCACCCACGACCTCCCACTCGTGTCGGGCGCCACCGATGATGTGCTCGTGATGCGCGACGGGCGACTCGTCGAGCAGGGTCGCACGGAGCAGGTCTTCGCCGCCCCTCGACACGACCACACCCGGTCGTTGGTGGGTGCCGTCCCGCCACTCAGCAGGGAGTCGATCGCCGCGCTCCCCCTCCGCTCGGCTCCTCCCCCTGCGGCGCCGATGGCACGCATCGCCGGACTGAGCCGGGTGTTCCCACTCCCCCGGGCCGGCTTCCTCGGCGCCCGTGCCGAGGTCGTGGCCGTGGACAACGTCACCCTCGAGGTCGGCGTGGGCGAGACCTTCGGACTCGTCGGGGAGTCCGGCTCGGGGAAGAGCACCCTCGCCCGGCTCCTCGTCGGGCTCGACACGCCGACATCCGGCACCGTCGCGTGGCCGGGGCTCGGGGGCGAGAGCCCTCTTGCAGCCGTCCAGATGGTCTTCCAGGATCCCATGGGCTCGCTCGACCCCCGACTACGCGTCCACGACGTGGTCGCCGAGCCCCTTCGGTCGCTCCGGGTCCCCGGCGACCACGCGCTCCGGGTCGCCGAGCTGCTGGAGGCGGTGCGCCTCCCCGCCGATGCCGCGCACAAGTACCCCCATGAGTTCTCGGGCGGGGAGCGGCAGCGCATCGCGATCGCCCGCGCCCTCGCCCCGCACCCGAAGGTGCTGGTGGCCGACGAAGCGGTGAGTGCGCTCGACATGTCCGTGCGGGAGCGCACCCTCGCCCTGCTGCGGGAGCTCAAGGAGGAGTTCGGGCTCACCATGCTCTTCATCAGCCATGACCTCTCGGTGGTCCACGAGGTCTGCGATCGCGTGGGCGTCCTCCGCTCCGGGCGACTCGTCGAACTCGGGCCGGTGGATGCGGTGCTCCGCTCCCCAGCCGAGCCGTACACGCAGGCCCTCGTCGACGCCATCCCCCGCCTCGCCTGAGTCGCCCAACGAGGCTGGCGTTCCTATCCTGCGATCTCCCGAACGGAGAAGAACGCGTTGCGCGCTCGCAGTCTCACCGCAACCCTCGTCGTGCTCGCCATGGCCCTCACCGCCTGCACGAGTGGGACGCCCACCGACACGGCATCGACCCCCTCGACCGAGGCGCCCCCGGCATCGGCCGTGCAGGACGTCGTACTCGGGCTGCAGCTGGAACCGCCGACGCTCGACCTCACCTCATCGCCCGCCGCCGCCATCCCCCAGGTGTTGCTCTACAACGTCTACGAGACCCTCGTGAAGCTGGAGTCGGACGGGTCGATCACCGGCCTCCTCGCCGAGGACTGGGACGTCTCCGACGACGGCACCGAGTGGACGTTCCTGCTCCGCGAAGGGGTCGCCTTCCACAACGGCGAGCCGTTCACCGCCGACGACGTCGTGTACTCCCTCACCAACGTCCTCACCAAGGATCCTGCCCACCCGTTCGCCACGACCCTCGAGCCGATCGCATCGGTCGAGGCGGTCGATGACACGACCGTTCGGATCACCCTCGACCGATTCTCGGCGAACTTCTTGTTCTTCCTCACCCAGGGCCAGGGAGCGATCCTCACCGAGTCGGCCGTGGCCGACATCTCGAACCTGCCTGTGGGCACCGGGCCGTTCACGTTCGAGGAGTGGACACAGGGTGACTCGATCGTGCTCCGAAGGACCGCCGGCTACTGGGGCGAGCCCGCCCTCGTTGAGACCGTCACCTACCGCTACATCAACGACCCGAACGCACTCAACAACGCCCTCCTCGCCGGGGACATCGACATCATCGCCGGGGTCTCCGCCCCCGAGCTCCTCGAGGCCTTCGAGGCCGACGACCGTTTCGAAGTGCGCACCGGGCGCACGAACGGTGAGGTGACGATGGCCCTCAACGGGTCGCGCGCCCCGCTCGACGACGTGCGCGTCCGGCGGGCGATCACCCACGCGATAGATCGCCAGACGGTCATCGACCTCGCCTACTTCGGGTACGGCGAGCGCATCGGGACGGGTGCCACGCCACTCGATCCCTACTACGTCGACCTCACCGACGCCTACGCATACGACCCGGAGGCCGCCAGGGACCTCCTCGCCGATGCCGGGTACGACGGCACACCACTCCGGATGGTGCTGCCTCCCGTCTCGTACGCCCGGCGGGGTGGGGAGATCGTCGCCGCCCAACTCGAAGAGGTGGGCATCCCCGTCGAGATCGAGAACGTCGAGTGGGGCGTCTGGCTCGAGGACGTGTTCACGAACCGCGACTACGACCTTTCGATCGTCGCCCATGTGGAGCCCCGCGACCTAGGCCAGTACGGGAACCCCGACTACTACTGGGCCTACGACGAACCAGAGGTTGCAGCGCTCCTCGCCGAGGCGGACGCCACCCCCGACGACGAGGCCCGGTACGCCCTCCTGGGCGAGGTGCAGGAGCGCATCACCGCCGATGCGGCGAATGTGTGGCTCTTCCTGCTCCCCGCCCTGAGCGTCACGAAGGTGGGTATCTCGGGGTACGACCCGAACCAGCCCGGACTGGGACTCGACCTCTCCGAACTGGCCTTCAACCCGTAGGCCGCCCCGCACCAAGACGGAACGACGTCCCAACCGAGGGATGGACGTAGGCATCTGCGAGCGCTTCCGAGAGCGCACGCTGGGCCCTCCATCCGGTGCAATGCCCTGGCACGAGCAGCGAGGGGGCCAGGTTCCGGAGATGGTCGACCGTCGGGCCGATGATCGGTTCGAACACCGCTCCCGAAAGGTGGAACCCGCCAATCACGGCGTGGACCTCGTCCACCCCGGTGAGCGACCGGGCGTGCCGGAGGATGTTCACGATGCCCGCATGGCCGCAGCCCGTGATCACCACGAGGCCTTTTCCTCGCAGGTGGGCGACGATGGCTTGGTCATCATGGATGAGCGCATCATCCACCCACTGCCCGCCCCGCTTCGCCTCGTGGATCGGGAACCCTTTCTCGAAGACGGTTGTCCGCTCCACCTCCCCGGTGACCAGGAGCGCCCCGTCGAGGAGGAGGCTCGGTTCGTTCGTCTCGATGACGTCGAATCCGAAGCCCTCCACTGCTCGGCGACTCACCGTTGGGAGTTCGATCGGCAGTCTCCCCGGCGGCGCCAACCGCCGATCGAGCCAGAAGTCCGGGTGCAGGATGAGCGGCAGGTTGCTGGTTCCGACGGCATCGGCGAAGCCCTCGAGTCCACCTGTGTGGTCGAGGTGCCCGTGACTCATCACCACGGTCTCGACGTCGGTCGGGTCGAGGTCCAGACGCCGCATGTTCTCGACCATCCCCTTGGGGCTGATCCCCGTGTCGAAGAGCACCGTATGCGCGCTCCCGCGACGTTCGAACTCGATGAGCGCCGAGAACCCGTGCTCGGCCTGTACGACATCGGGCCCCGGGCCCTCGAACACCGAGAAGTGGACATCGGCCCCTCCCAGGAGCGGCGGCCGCACGACCCGCTCGTCGGAAGGCAGCAGGAGGTCGCTCGAGTTGTCGACGAGGACCGTGATCCTCAGCTCATCGAGTGGTTCGAGGGGGATCCGCTCGGCCGGCACGTCCTGACCATACCGCGCGGCCGGTGCGTTCTTACGGCTCAGCTGCGCTCTGCCGTCACCTCGATCTTCTTCCCGGTCGCCTCACGGCGATTGGGGCTGAGGACCCAGAAGCGGCGCAGTGCCCGCTCCCAGTCGTCCAGGATCGCCTGGGCGCGGGGGCTGTTCGTGTGGCGGAGGTGCTCTTCGAGGAGGCCCTTGAGCTCGAGCTGCTCCATCTCGGTCGGACGCCGCTGGGCGGGGGCCGATGAGGAGAGGCGAGTGTTCAGGTCCTGGCCCTCGTCATGGACGTAGGCAGTGCCCCCGGTCATCCCCGCGCCGAAGTTCCGTCCGACCCCACCGAGGACGACGGCTATGCCGCCGGTCATGTACTCACACGCGTGGTCGGACGCGCCCTCGACGACGGCGACCGCACCGGAGTTCCTCACGGCGAATCGCTGACCGACCCGTCCGGCCACGAAGAGCTGGCCGCCCGTCGCCCCGTAGAGCACGGCGTTCCCTGCTCCGTGGGGGATCTCGTCGCTCGCAAGGGCGGGCACGACCACGATCCTGCCGCCACCCATTCCCTTGCCGACGTAGTCGTTCGCGGTGCCGTCGAGCCGGAGGTCCACGCCCGCGGCGAGCCATGCGCCGAAGCTCTGTCCTGCGGTTCCGCCGAGCTCGATCCGCACTGTGCCATCGGGGAGGCCGGCGTCGCCGTAGTGCTCCGCGACGATGCCCGACACCGTCGCCCCGATCGTGCGATCCACATTCGTGATCGGGTAGGACACCCGGACGGCCCGGCCCTCGGCGATGGGATCAGCGAGCTCGGTGGAGAGGCGTTCGGCGAGCTCGGACCGCTCCGTCTTGATGTAGCCGGGATGCCGACGGCGGCCCTCGGCGCGAACGAGGATGCTCGAGAGCTGCGAGGCAAGCGGGTGGTCGGGGTCGACCGGCATGAGGAGGTCGGCACGTCCGATCAGTTGGTCGAGGGACCGGGCACCGAGCGACGCGAGGTGCATCCGGATCTCCTCGGAGAGGAGTCGGAACAGCTGAACGACCTGGTCGGCGGTGCCGGTGAACTTGGCACGGAGGTCCTCACGTTGCGTTGTGATGCCCACCGGGCAGGTGTTCTCGTGGCACTGGCGCACCATCTTGCAGCCGAGGGCGAGGAGCGGGAGCGTTCCGAAACCGAAGCGCTCGGCTCCGAGCATCGCGGCGATGACCACATCCCTGCCCGTCCGCATGCCCCCATCGGTCTCGAGGGCGACCCGGCCGCGGAGGCCGTTGGCGAGCAGCACCTGGTGGGCCTCGGCGAGGCCGAGCTCCCACGGCGAGCCAGCGTGCTTGATCGACACGAGCGGCGACGCCCCGGTCCCACCGTCCATCCCGGAGATGGTGATCGCATCGGCCTGTGCCTTTGCCACGCCCACGGCCACGGTGCCCACACCGGGCTCGCTCACCAACTTCACGGAGACCCGAGCCGTTGGCTTGAACGCCTTGAGGTCGAAGATGAGCTGGGCGAGGTCCTCGATGGAGTAGATGTCGTGGTGGGGCGGGGGGCTGATGAGCGGCGTGCCGGGCACCGTGTGGCGGAGCCTCGCGATGAGGTCAGAGACCTTGTGGCCGGGCAGCTGACCACCCTCGCCGGGCTTGGAGCCCTGGGCCATCTTGATCTGGAACTCCTCGGCCGACGCGAGGTAGCCGGGGGTGACGCCGAAGCGTCCCGAGGCGACCTGCTTGATGGCCGAGTTGCGGGCGGTTCCGAAGCGGGCTTCGTCCTCACCGCCCTCCCCGGAGTTCGAGAGGCCGCCGATCATGTTCATCGCCTCGGCAAGCGCCTCGTGGGCTTCCTGCGAGAGGGCACCCAACGACATGGCGGCTGTCACGAAGCGGCGCATGATCGCCTCGACCGGCTCGACCTCGTCGAGCGCGATCGGGTTGGACTCGGCGAACGTGAGGAGGTCGCGGATCTGGGCGGGCTCCCGGGACTCGATCTCCTCGAGGTACGCCTCCCAGTCCTCCCACTCACCCGAGCGAACGGCGCGCTGGAGTCGCAGGACCACCTTGGGGCTCGTGACGTGCTCCTCACCGCCGCGTCGATACTTGTAGAAGCCGCCCGGACCCTCGTCGCCTTCGAGGAACTTGGCGTGGAGGGCAAGGGCGTCCTCGGCGATGCGAGCGAGGCCGACGCCGCCGATGCGCTTCTCGGCATAGGCGAAGGCAAGGTCGGTGACCTCGTCGTTCAGGCCGATGACCTCGAAGAGGCTCGAACCCCGATACGACTTGAGCGTGCAGATGCCCATCTTGGACATGATCTTGAGCAGGCCGGCCTGCATGGCCATCCGGTAGTTCTCCTGCGCCACGACGGAATCCACCGACACGGTGCCGTCCTGGGCCATCCGGCGCACCTCCTCGATCGCGAGGTAGGGATTCACCGCGGAGGCACCGAACCCAATGAGGCAAGCGAGGTCATGGGCGTCCCTGGGCTCGCCGGACACGACGATCACGGAGGTGTCGTTGCGGAGGCCCTCCTCGATGAGCCGCTGGTTCACGACGCCGAGTGCGAGGAGGATCGGAACAGGGGCCCGATCGGCCGAAATCGCCTCGTCGGAGATGACGAGGATGCTCACACCACGGCCCCTCACCTCGGCGATGGCCTCCTCGGCCAGTTCGGCGAGTCGCCGACGCAGCCCTTCGACACCATCGGCAGCGTCGAAGGTGACGTCGATGCGCCCGCTGACGAACCGCTCGTCGTCCATGTGCTCGATGCGCTCGAGCTCGGCGAGTGAGAGGATCGGCGAGACGATCTCGATCTTGTCGGCCTGCTGCTGGGTCTCTTCGAGGATGGAGCCGTTTGCACCCAGGAAGGTGCGCAGCGACATGACGAGCTTCTCCCGGATGGGGTCCATCGGCGGGTTGGTCACCTGGGCGAAGAGCTGCTGGAAGTAGTGCGGGAGCCGCCGGTGGCGTGACGAGAGCGCGGCAAGGGGGGTGTCGGTCCCCATCGATCCGAGTGGGTCGCGGCCCTCGGCCATCTCCTGGAGGATGAGGCGCCGTTCCTCGGGGGTGTAGTTGAACACGCGTGCGAGCCGGTCGGCGTCGAAGCGCTCGTCGGACTCATCCTCGAAGGGGTCCTGGATGTAGGCGGTGTCCTTGCGGATCCACTCCCCGTAGGGCTGCATCGAGGCGAGGCGCCTGTTGATCTCGCCCTCGAACGTGATGGCGCCCGTCTGTCCGTCGAAGAGAAGCGACCCACCAGGCGGGAGCTGGCCGGTGCTCGTCGCCTGGGCCTCGACGGCCGGGCAGACGCCCGCCTCGGAGGCGACGAGGAGCGTGTCCGGGGTGATCGTCCAGCGAGCCGGCCGCAGTCCGTTGCGATCGAGCCCGGCGAGCAGCGACACGCCATCGGTTGCACAGATCGCCGCAGGGCCATCCCACGGTTCGGTGAGGAAGGCGTGGTACTCATAGAACGAACGGAGTTCGGGGTCGAGGTCCGCGACGTTCTCCCAGGCGGCCGGGAGGAGCATCTCCTTCACGTGCTCGATCGACCTGCCCGAACGCACGAGCAGCTCGAAGGCGTTGTCGAGCGACCCCGAGTCCGACTGCTCGCTCTGGAGGAACGGCACGAGCTCCTCGGAGCGACCGCCCCAGATCGGCGACGCGGGGTTCACCTCCCTCGTACGCATCCACGCCCGGTTCGACCGGATCGTGTTGATCTCGCCGTTGTGGGCCAGCGTGTGGAACGGTTGGGCGATCGCCCACGCCGGGAAGGTGTTCGTCGAGTACCGCTGGTGGAAGATGGCGAACGAGGACTCGAACCACGGGTCACGGAGGTCCCAGTAGAAGTTGGCGACGTGGGCGGCGGTGAAGAGGCCCTTGTAGACGACGGTGCGCCCCGAGGCCGACGGGATCGAAAGCTCCGACATTCCCTCGGCCTCGGCAACCCGCTCGATCTTGCGGCGCACGAGGTACAGCGAGCGCTCGAGGGCTTCGGCGTCATCCATGTTGGCGGGAGCCGCCACGATGTACTGCTCGATGCGCGGCATGAGCTCGCGGGCCCGATCACCCAGGTACTTGGGATCCGTGGGAACCGGTCGCCACAGGAGACCCTCGAGGCCCTCAGCGGCGATCGCCGACTCAATGACCTCCTTCGCCTGCTCGAAACCCTGCTTGGGGAGGAAGACCATGAGGAGGCCGAGCTGGTCGCGATGCGGGACGTCGATCCCCGCCCGGCCGAGTTCGCGCTCGACGATCCGGTAGGGGATCTCGGCGAGGAGCCCAGCACCGTCGCCGGTGCCGTCCGCTGCCTTTGCACCCCGGTGGTCGAGGCGGACGAGGCATTCCACGGCGTCCCGCACGAGCGCGTGGCTCACCGTGCGGGAACGGGACGCGAGCATGCCCACACCACAGGCGTCCCGGTCATGCGCCGGGTTCACCAATGGATATGCAGCATCATGCGTGACCATGCAGCGGGTCCTCTCCTCGCAGGGCATCGTGAAGGGGCTCACGACTATACCGGCGACAAGAAGTCACCCACTCAGGCCAACGCCCTGAGGGCTCCTACCCTCCCCCCATGCCCGTGATCGTCGTAGGAGCCGACACCCCCGGGGGCGAGGGAATCGTCGTCCGCCTCCTCAGCAGGGAGGGCCAGGTGCGCGCCTTCGTCACCGACCGCAGCGTCGCCGAGCGACTGAGGCCGCTCGGGGTGAAGGTCGCCACGGGCGACGTCTCCGACGACTCCCACGTGGGGGCTGCGAGCACGGGCTGCTTCTCCGCGGTCCTGCTCACCACAGCGGCGAGCGACGACCGGGAACGCAGCTTCGCCCCGACCCCCGAGGCAGTGGTCGAAGGGTGGCGTCGCGCCATCGAGGACGCCGAGGTCCGACGCGCCATCTGGGTCTCTGCCGATCCGATCGCACCGGCGACTCCCGAACATGTCGTCCTCGACCCCTCGACGGAGGGCCTCGCCGAACGAATCGCCAAACTGGACGACGCTGCCGAGCTGTAAGCGAGCGTCGAGGACAGGAGTCGACGAACGCGACTGCAGATCCCCCCGGATGGGGGGATGGGACCCACGGCCCGAAGGGGCGTGGGAGGGGGGAACATCTGCCACCCCCTCCCGCCCCCCGGAGATGGGGACTCGCTGGTACGCCTACCCCCACTTCCTCACGTAGCCGTCACGGCTCCCCACGTAGATCGCGCCATTCCAGACGGCGGGAGTTGACTCGATGCAACCGCTCGAGAGCGGCGCGTCCCACAGGCGCTCCGGGGACGTGGGGTCGGCGAGGTCGTAGGCGCGAAGCGCACCGCCCAACTCGCAATCGACAGCGACCACAAGCGTGCCTTCGACGACCACCGGGGACGACCACGCGTGGTACCCGATCTCATCGCGCCAGGTGACCTCGCCGGTCAGGGTGTCGATCGCAAGCAGCTCACCGGGATGGGTGGACACGTAGAGTACGCCGTCTCCGAGCGCCGGGGTCGCCCACACCCCTCCATCGCCCGGCCCGCGTGCCGGCACCGGGACCGACCACACCACCTCCTGTCCCCTCCCGAGGGGATCGAGTTTCATCACCTGCCCGAGTTCCGCGGACCGCTCGGTGCGCCGCTCCAGCTCGACCGCGACGTAGAGGTAGCCATCCGCGTCGAGGACGAGTGACGCATCGGTGTCGTCACCGGCCCAGAAGTCGAACACTACGGGGACGTCCTCGCCGTCGATGGCTCCGAGGTCGAGGCCGAGGACCCGGCCTCCCGAGTTGGCGACGTACACGATGTCCCCCCACACCGCCGGCGAGCTCTCAACCGAAGCGTTGCGATCGCCCGTGGCGCGCAGGAGGTCGTCGCTCCACGTCGGGACCCTGGCGATGAGGGTCGGATCGACCGACACGAGTCCATCGATCGCTCGCGAGAGGTCCCACGCGAAGAGGTAGCCGTTCTCTCCGCCGGCGATGAGGCGCCCTTCGACGACGAGCGCGTTGGCATCCCAGTCGTTGTTCCAGATCCCGGGGTGCTGGTTGGCATCGACGGACCAGAGTTCCTCCACCGGCTCCCGGTCGAGGGCAAGGATCCGCAGCCGGTTGTCGCGGCTGCCCACGTAGAGGAGGGGGAAGCCGTCCGGGTCGAGCGAGACCGACCCCTTCACCAGGTCGCCGGTCGGGAAGGGGGTGCGGGTCGCGACCCCGGTGTCAGCGTCGATGAAGTGCACGGCTCCGTCGTAGGCACCCACGATGACCTCGGTGACCCCGTCAGGGCGCTCCCACACGACCGGCTGGCCCGTCCACCCGGTCCCACACCACGTCGTGGTCTCCCCGCCGACGGTCGACTCGCCACACATCGCCCGATCCGGGTATCGCCACGCCACCTCCGGTGCTTCGGACGGCACGGGGCCGGTCCCGTACCAGGTTCGGGTAGGGCTACCCCGGAACATGAGGATGCCGAAGACGGTGCCCCACGGCTCCCCCACCCGCAACGTCGCCTCGGCCGACGTCGGTGGGATCGTGGTGGTGGTCGTCGACGTGGTGGAGGTGGTCGTCGTCGAGGTAGACGTCGTGGTCGGCAACCCCTCCGAGGGGGCCACCGTGGCAACCACCGTCGGGGTGCTCACCGTCGTCGCCGAGGGGGCCTCCCCATAGGACTCGAGGAGGGACACGAAGCCGACGGCGGCGACGACTGCAGAGAGGAAGAACGCCACGAGGCCGAGCCGGGGCCGGCGGCGGTGATCGGCGAACACAACCGCAGCGTACGGACGTTGCGCCCTTTGGTCCGTACCCTCCCTCCCAATGGACCGACTCCGACTCTCCCCGGTGGTGACAACCCCAGTGAAGTGGGCACAGTCCTTCTTCGCCCAGGCACCCGCCGTATTGGCATCGGCCGTTGCCTTCAACCTCTTCTTCGCGTTGGTCCCGACGCTCATCGCGCTGCTGAGCACCGCGTCGCTCCTGGGGAGGTCCCAGGAGACGATCGAGCAGGCCGCCTCGTCGGTGGAGGAGGTGTTCCCTCGCAGCGTCGTGGACTTCGTCCTTGGGGACGAGGGACTGCTCCCTGAGGTGTCGGCCTACCTCGACACCTCGACGTTCTGGGTCGTTGCCTTCACGCTGCTCATCGCACTCTGGTCGGGGGCACGAGGGTCGCTCACCCTGGTGACCGCACTCGTGCAGATCGAGGACGTCGAGGAGTCCCGCCCCTGGTGGCGGGTCCGACTCGTCGGCATGGGCCTCACCGGCGGATTCGCCCTCACCCTCCTCGTGGGTTCGATCGTGCTGGTTGCCGGTGGCAGCATCGCCGACGCATACGGCGACGCCCTGCCATGGCTGGACGTTGCCGCGGCGATCGGCATCCCCGCCTCCGGGCTCCTGGTCTTCGGGTTCCTCGTGGTGCTGTACCGATTCGGGCCGCCGATCCCGCTCCCGGGCTCGAGCCTCGCGGCGATCATCGCGACCGGGGGAATCCTCATCACCTCCTTGGTCATGCGCTGGGTGTTCGGGATCCTCCCCCGCCCGGCCTCACTCGCCCTCCTCGGCGGTGTCGCAATCCTGTTGCTCTGGCTCTACCTCGTGTCCTGGGTGATGCTCGTCGCCGCGTCGGTCGCGGCGTCCATCGCACGAAATCGCAACGGCTCCTCGATTCAAGGTCTCCCCGGTACCTGCCGATAGGAACCCAAGAGGGCTGGTGCAACACCAGAGCGACGGCAGAGGTGCACAACATGAAATTCACACGAAAACTCATCACACCGGTTCTTGCGACGGTGCTTCTCATCGGAGGAGCGGCATTCGCACAGGACAAGGTCATGGACGTCATCGTCGCCAGCGATGGTGAGGTGCAGGACGCAGGGATGTTCTGGTGGCAGTACGACGCCGACACCGGCGAGTTCCGCTGGGGCGACCCCGAGTGCATGTCGGCAACCGAGATCACCGAGACCACCGAAGCTGGCGTGGACGTCGACTCCGGCGAGCACTTCGGCTCGAACTGCCGCACGGTCGACCTCACTGCTCCCCGCAAGGGCAGCAGCACAGACGTGGACAGCGACACGGAGATCGGCAGCGACACCGAGATCAACCACGGTGACATCGTCTCCCGCGTCGCACACGACGTGAAGGAGGCCGACGAGGCCGGCGAACTCCCGGACGATGCAAACCGCGGCTCGATCATCTCCCAGATCGCTCGCGACACGCAGGAACTCTTCGATCACGACGATGACGCCGACGACTCCGAGGCCGAAATCACAGAGGTCGAGGATGAGGACGAGGACGAGCCCAAGGAGGAGTCGGAGCGGCCCGACAAGCCCGACAAGGACGAGCCGGAGGACGAGGACCCTCCGGCGAAGGCCAAGGGCAAGAACAAGTAGTCCCCCACGCGAAGGAGCGGCCCGCCCGGGCCGCTCCTTCGCGTGCGGGGTACCGGTTGGTTACTCCTTCGACATGGCGCGTGCGAGCTCGACGAGCGTGCGGACCCCGTAGCCGGTGGCCTGCTTGTGGCGGTACCCGAACGCATCGTCCGACCAGGCCGGTCCGGCGATGTCCATGTGCGCCCACGGCACGTCGGCGACGAACTCCTTGAGCAGGTGTGCTGCGGTCATCACGCCCCCGTACCGCCCGCCCGTGTTCTTCATGTCGGCGATCGGCGAATCGATGAGCTTGCGGTAGTCGTCGGGAAGGGGGAGCTGCCATGCCCGCTCGCCGGCCGCATCCGCTGCCTCGAGGACTGCCTGCACGGCGTCCTCGGTGCCGAGGACCGCAGCGATGTGGTTGCCGAGCGCCACCTTCTGGGCCCCCGTGAGGGTGGCGAGGTCGACGATGAGGTCGGCCTCCCGCTCGACTGCGAGGGAGAGCCCGTCGGCCAGGACGAGTCGTCCCTCCGCGTCGGTGTTCAACACCTCGATCGTCTTGCCGTTGCGAGCGGTGAGCACGTCACCCGGACGGGTGGCGGAGCCCGACGGCATGTTCTCGGTGAGGCATGCGATCGCAATGACCTTCACGGGGAGCCCGAGCGTGGCGATGGCCTGGATCGCGGCGAGCGTCGCCGCGGCACCGGCCATGTCCGACTTCATGGTCTCCATCGAGGCCGCCGGCTTCAACGAGAGGCCTCCAGAGTCGAAGATGATGCCCTTCCCGACGATGGCGAGGGTCTTCGTCGCACCCTCCGGGGCGTACGTCATCTCCACGAGGCGGGCAGGGTTCACGGACCCGGCGTTCACTCCGAGGAGTCCACCGAACCCGCCCTCCTCGAGCTCGGGCA
The DNA here is from genome assembly GCA_964600365.1 of uncultured Acidimicrobiia bacterium. Classification (GTDB taxonomy): domain Bacteria; phylum Actinomycetota; class Acidimicrobiia; order Spongiisociales; family JAENVV01. Next base: position 28,262 of record CAZRJG010000017.1, on the reverse strand, counting down.
CGCCGAGCACCGAGATCTCGATGCCGAGCTCCTCTGCGATCGCGACCATCCGGTCGGCGACCGCGGCGGGCGGCTGGTACGCCGGCGGCTCGTTCACGAGGTCACGTGCCCAGAGCACGGCGTCGATGACCGCGTCGACACCTTCGGGGGCTTCGGCATCGTGGAGCGTGAGGGTGGGAGTCGCCTTGGGGTCGGCACTCTTGAAGCGGTCGAACGAGTAGGCGCCGAAGGCGAAGCCCTCCACCACCGCACGGGCCGACTCCTCGACGTCCACGAGGTGCAGCGTGGTGACGACGCCGCCCTTGGCCGAGAGCGCAAGGAAGCCGGCCGCATGGCGCAGGTCCTCGGTCGAGACCTCCGCACCCAAGCCGACCGCGTAGAGGCGGTCCCACTCCCCGAACCCCGGGAGAGTGGCGACCGATCCCATCTTGCCGTCGAAACCCACGGCTTCGAGGTCGGCGAGGACGACGTCCTCGTCGATGAGGTCGGCGTGGGGGGCGAGCACGAGGTCGGAGAAGGCTCCGATCGCGAGGCTGGACATGGGAACTCCTGGTGGTCGATCGAGGGCGGAGGGTACCGGTACACCCGGCCCGCCGGTGAACTAGGCCGAGGAGAGGAGGAGTCGCCCCAGTGCGACCGCACCGAGCGATGTGAGCACTGCAAGGTAGGAGAGGCCGGTGGCGGCCATCACGCCCTCGTATCCGCGCTCCTTGAGCGAGAACCACACGCCAACCATCAGGAGCACGGACATCCCGCCGAGCCCGAGCCAGGTCCAGGTGAGGACGAACGAAGCGCCCGTCGCCATGGCACCAGCGGCGAGCCCCACGCCGAGGTCCATGAGGAGGCCCCCGATGCCCACCGAGTCGAGGCGGTGGAGCGCCCAGCGGGGCAACTTGGGGTCGACGAGGTACCAGTGGCCCAACAGCATCTCGCAGGTGGTCCCGCCGAGGGCAAGTGCGCCGGTGAGCGCGAGGAGGGGGCCGACCGAGGGGATGGCGTGGGCGAGGTAGGAGAGGCCTGCCACGCCGAACGCGACCGCCGCTGGCACCGGCCGACGGGCGAGGAGGATCCCAAGGAGCACGAGGACGGTCCCGGCGGCGGCCCAACCACCCGAGAACGTGGCGAACAGCCCCGCGAGCAGCGCAGCGCCGCCTGCGGTCCAGAAGTACCCGGGGCCGACGATGCGCCACCACGCCACGAAGGATGCGCCGCCGGCGATGCCCGCCGCCCACATGGCGAGGAGGACGGGCGGGGAAAGGGACTCGATCATGCGGCGGGAAGGCTACCGACGACCGATCGGCGCTCCGACGCCCTCAGCGGAGCGGGAGTCCGAGGACGGCTTCGAGGTCCCTGATCGCCTGGTCCTCGGCCTCGACCTTGATCGTCGTGATCCCGAGCGTCGCCGCCGACTTGAGGTTGCGTCCGATGTCATCGAGGAAGACGGCGTCAGCGGCATCGGCACCGAGTGCCTCCAACGCAAGCTCGTAGATCCGGGGATCGGGCTTGTGGACGCCCACGACCGCCGATTCGATGAAGACGTCAAAGTGCGATCGCACGTCCTCACCGAGCATGCCACCGCTTGCCTGGACCCAGTTGTTCGTGACGGCCGCAGTGGCGAGGCCGCGCTCGCGGACGGCGGAGACCGCACGGAGCATCGCGGGGCGGATCCTGAACGCCGCGTGGACCGCCTCCATGAGTTCCGGCGTGCGGATCGACAGTCCCGCATCGGCGAGTTCGGCATCGAAGGCGGCCTCGAAGCCGTCGGGGTCGAGCTCACCCCGTTCATTGCGGGCCCACGCCCCTGCACTTCCAGCCTGCGCGATGACCGCATTCACCGCACCCGACTCGACCCCGTGTCGCGCCTCGACATGGCCGATGGCGGCGAACGGGGGGTCGAAGATGACTCCACCGAGGTCGAAGAGGACAGCCCTGAACGGCATCGCCGCACGGTAGGCCGGTCCGGCCCGTCAGCCCTTCTCGGCGAGTTCCCGGAAGGCATCCGGCACCTGCCCGCGCCGAGTGAGTGACGAGCCGTACTCCACCGCCTTCCTCCCGAAGCGGTCCCGGATTGCATCGACCGAGCGATCGGCAGCCCAGCGGGCCGCGCCCTCCTCCGTTCCGGGGCGGAGGTCCTCTCCATCGAGGTGGAGCGGGAGTTCGAGCTGGAGCGCCTCCTCGTGGACGAGACCTGAGACGCTGATCGCAAGGAGGCTGATCTCTTCGGCGCCCGAGTCGGCGAGCCCCACCCTCACGAGACCCTCTGCGACTCGGGCGAGGATCGGCGTGGAGGAGATCGCAGCATCGAGCGTCGTGCTGCGGGTGATGGATGCGAGGTCAGGGAACCTGATGCGCACCGTGATCGTGTGGCCCGCCCGCCGCTTCGCCCGGAGCCGGCTCGCAACCCGATCCGCCAGGTGCCGGAGGACGCCCGTGATGAGCGAGTCGGTGACGGGCTGGCGACCGAACGCCGACTGGGCGCCCACCGACTTCGATCGGACGCCACTGTGGACCTCGCGGGGGTCGAGGTTGCGCGAGAGCGCCAACAGCTTGTCGCCCGCTGCACCGCCGACGAGGCCCTTGAGCATCGAAGGGCGTACCTCGGCCAGTTGGCCAATCGTCTCGATGCCGGCCGCGGCCAGTCGCTGACGGGTCACCGGTCCGACGCCCCAGATGAGCCCCACGGGGAGTGGGCGGAGGAACTGCTCCTCGAGGCCATCCGCCACGACGACGAGCCCGTCGGGCTTCGCGACCTGGGATGCGATCTTCGCGAGGTGCTTCGTGGACGCGACCCCCACCGAGATCGGAAGGCCGGTGCGAGCCCGCACCCGCTCGCGCAGGGAGGTCGCGATCTCGCCGGGGCGTCCGAACAGGTGCACCGACCCGGACACGTCGAGGAAGGCCTCGTCGATCGAGATCCGCTCGACGACCGGGGTGAAGTCCTCCATCACAGCCATCACCTCGTCGGCGAGCCGGGAGTACTCGGCGAAACTGCCCCCCACGAACCGGAGGTTCGGACAGAGCTCGCGTGCCCTCCTCCCCGGCATCCCCCCACGCACGCCGAATGCCTTCGCCTCGTAGGAGGCGGCGAGGACGACGCCACCCCCAACCGCGATCGGCTTGCCCCGGAGCTCAGGGTGTAGCAACTGCTCCACCGAGGCATAGAACGCATCGAGGTCGGCGTGGAGGATCGCGCCCATCGCCCGATGCTAGTCGAACGTCTGTTCGATCAGCCTCCGAAGACGGCGACGAACCACCGGGTCCCGCCGTCGTCGATCCACGCACCCACACCGACCACCACATTGCTCGCATCGAGGATGTTGGACCGGTGGATCGCCGACCCCATCCATCCCTCGAACACCGCCTGGGCGGAGGAGAAACCGACGCCGACGTTCTCGCCGCCACCCGAGACCAGGGGCCGCCAATTCGAGTGCGCCAATTCGCCGGTCGAGGCCATGTGGGCCGCCCAGTCGACTGCGTGCGCCGTGAGGACTGGCGACGTGGACAGGGCGCCGACCCCTTCTCCGCTCCGCGCCCCGTTGAAGAGCGCGACGAGCGTCGAGGCCGCAGAGGCGTCCTGGTACCCGACGACGGTCGGGGCGTCGGTGGCCGGTGGTGCGGGAGTGGTTGTCGTCGCCGTGGGCGCAGGGACGGTGGTCGTGGTCGTGGGCGCAGGGACGGTCGTCGTGGTCGTGGTGGTGGGCGCAGGGAGGGTGCTCGTCGGGACCACACCGGAGGCCGTGGGGGCAGCATCTCCGTCGGAGGACGGCCCATCGTCGCTTGTCGACGAAGGACTGACATCTGCGCCGTCGCCGTGCGCGTCGGTGGAGCCGTCCACGAAGTAGCCCGAACCCCCACCGGTGGGCGGCTCGGAGGTCGGAGACGGGGCGTCCGCACCAGGAGCCAACTCACCTTCGAGCTCCGCCGCCGGGAACGACTCGGGAACGGACGGACCGGCTCCGTCGCCTTCGCCGGACTCGTCGAACGCAGCAGGGACCTCCGCCACGGTCGACGACGGATCGGCGGAGCTCGATCCAGCCACGTCCGGCGCGCTGGACGGGTCGTGGCCGTCTCCCGGCGATGTCAGGGGGGCGCCAGAGGAGGAAGGCGCGGCGGCGCTCGAAGGCGTCACCTCGGCGGCCACGCCAGAAGCGGGGGTCGCCACGACGGTGGACTGGATCTGGTCCCCACCGACGGCCCCACCGAGTGCCGTCGAGGCCAGGATGCCGAGCACGGCGAACGAAGCGACCAGGCCCAGTAGCAGCGCCAACGACCGGCCGAGGACGACGAGCTTCGGGGGCTTCGGTCGTCGAGGTACCGGGGGTCGGACGATGGACATGACCACATGGTCGGAGCGTCAGGCAACCCGCGCATCACCCATTCAGATGAAAACCTCACTGTTTGCGTTACTACCATCACTCTTGGTGAGCACTCGACGGAGCGGGGCCCGGCCTAGCCTCTCCGCATGCACCCCTACGATCTCGTCAAGGACCGCATCGCCTCTGAGGACCACCTCTGGCCCACGACCGCGCCACAACATCGGGGCCGAGCAGAGAGTGGCCCTCAACTCCAACCCGGGGGGCGAGGAGGGGTTGCAACCTTCACCGGGATGGCTCGCATCGACGACTCGCTCCCTCACACCGACGAACACACGGCCTACCTCGAGGAGTACCGCCACGCCATCGAGAGACGCCCGGGCATGACGCCGAGGGTCTTCGCCGATCGTTGCCACGCGAGATTCCGCGTCGCCCTCCCCGGCGTCCGCGCCTGGTAGATGACCACGATCGTCTTCCCGTTCCGCCACGACGACCTTGCGGTCTTCGGGCGGTCCGTGACGATTGCTGCGAGACATCCGACCGTGACCAGGGTGCTCTGCGTCGGCGACCGACCCCCGCGCGACGACGTCCTCGGAGAGGTGGAGCCTGCGCGAGGACACGCACACGTCGAGGTCGTCGAGCAGGAGCGAATCGGCGAGCTACGCCCCGGCAAGGGCGACGCGATGCTCACCGGTATCCGGCGGTTCCTCGAGACGTCCGACTCCGAACGCCTCCACTTCTATGACGCCGACATCCGATCGTTCTCGGCGGACTGGATCACCAGAGCCGAGGCGTCCCTGGACACCGGAGCGGACGTCGCCAAGCACTGGTTCCACCGTGCCTCGACCGACGCCCAGATCACCTGGCACATCACCAAGGCAGGATCGGCGCTCTTGTGGCCAGGCTCCCGCTACCCCGATGTCCACCAACCACTTGGCGGCGAGTTCGCACTCACCCGAGACGCCGCGACGGCCCTGTGGGAGGACCCGGAGGTCCGGCGACGCTCCGACTGGGGCATTGACACCACCATCACGTTCTCACTGCTCCGGTCGGGCCTCACGATCCACGAGGTGTTCGTCCCCGAGGGGAAGGCCCATGGGTCGTACGCGAGCCTCGCCGACATCGACCGCATGCTCTTCGAGTGCATCGACGCGCTCCAGCGACTCTCCCCCATCGATCTCCCGGCGACCGGGCACCTCCGGATGGACGACGAGGGTCCCGTGACCCCCGAGATCGCGCAGTCGATCGTGTACGACATCGCGGCCACAGAACGGCTCCTCGAGGTACCGCTGCCCGATGCTGCGACCTCCATCCTCGCCGCCCACCGATCCCTCCTCCCTGACCCCCCGGAGGCGTGGGGCGATGACCGATGGCGGGCCGCCCTTGGCGACCTCCTCGCCGCATTCGTGCTCGGGGACAGGGCCTGGGAGGCCGTCACATTCCGCGCCTGGGCGAGTCGTGTGCTCCACCACACCCATATCCACGTCCCGCACGGCCATGATGCCGCGCTCGCCGCGCTCGCCCACGCGGTCCGAACCTTCAGGAGCAGCTGAACGGCCGAGGCGATTCCCACAGATATAGCTCCACCATTGGCATCCTGTAACCGATCATTGATCCGGGCGGGGTCATGAGTTGGAGGACGACGTGCGGAAGACCGCGCTCGCGTACATCCTGATCGCGCTCGTCGCGTTGGTGCCGTTTCCTGCAGACGCCGCAGGCAACGACGTCGTCTTCGCCGGGTCCGGATGGGGCCACGGCGTCGGCATGACCCAGTACGGGGCCTACGGCATGGCGCTGCAGGGCAGCTCGGCTGCCGCGATCCTCGCCCACTACTACCCCACCACCTCGCTGGGTACGATCTCGAGCGGAGCGGTGAAGCCCTTCCTCCTGTCGGAGGAGATGCCGCTGTGGGTCGGCGTCATGCAGGACGAGCAGACAGTCACCTTCCGCGCCCAGGGAGACGCCGCAACGCTCTGCCTCGAGTCGGGCGACCAGATCTGCACGACGGCAGCCCAGCCGGGCCAGCTGTGGCGATTCCAGGTGCAGGAGGACGGCTCGGGTTGTGTCTTCGCCCGCAACGACGGCGGCGCCTGGGTTCCCCAGACCGACACCGCCTCCACCTGCCGTGGATCCGTGACACCCAACTCGGGAGCCGGATCCATCGAGCTCGTGTACCTCGGAAACCGGTACGCCAACGGCGTGCTCCGACTCCGCCCGGGGGTGACCATCGAGGGCGTCCACGCGATCTGGCAGACCGCCGTCGAACCCTACGTGCGAGGCATCACGGAGATTCCCGACTCCTGGAGCCCGGCAGCGCTGCAGGCCCAGGCGATCGCTGCCCGCTCGTACGCCCTCGCCCGTGCCGGGTGGCGAGGCTCCGCCTGGGAGTTCAACGACGCCCGCAAGGACACCTGTTACTGCAACCTGTACGCCACCAACTGGGACCAGGTGTGGACGGGGGCGAGCGGCGCAGCAGCGAACCCCAACTTCGCCGCAGCAGCGGCCGCCACCGCAGGCAAGATCGTGATCCAGGGCTCCGGCCAGTACGCCGGACTCGTCGCCGAGACCGTCTACTCCTCGTCGTCCGGCGGGACGACCGAGCGGAACTCCGACTACTGGGGCGGCCTCCAACTCCCCCACCTCGTGAACGTGAGCGACTCCGCAGCCCACATTCCCGCCGTCAACAACCCGCATACGTCATGGTCGAAGACCGTGCCCAACGCAACGGTCGCGGCCGCGCTTGGCTTCGATTCGATCACCGACGTGGTCGTGACCCAGCGGCACGCATCAGGATCGGCCAAGACGGTGCGATTCAGCGGGATGAAGAACGGGTCGGCCGTCGCCACCGACGTCACCGGCAACTGGACGAGGATCACCTTCGGCCTCCGGTCGCAGTACTTCTCCAGCTCGGCCGATGGGACCGTGCCCACCACGAGCACCACCCTCCCGGTCACGGATGGTTCGGCTCCCCGAACGACGCCGACGACGTCAACGACGACATCCACCACGACCACGACAACGGTCCCCGCAAGCTCCACGACCTCCACGAGCACTACGAGCACCACGAGCACCACGAGCACCATGAGCACCACGACGACCACCACGCCGGCACCGACGACGACCGCGGCTGTGGTCGAGGTCGCCCCACCTGAGGACCCTGGCGTGAACGACCCCGCCCCGGTGACCAACCAGGCCGAGGAGGAGAAGGGATCGGGCGAGAACGTGCCCCCGCCACCCGTCCCGGTCGATCAGGGCACCCCTACTCCGACCACACCGTGGCAGGACCGCCTCGAAGGTGAGACCGAGACGCCCGATTTCGTGTGGGTGGAGGTCGATGACCTCGATCCGACGATCACCAGCGCGCCACCGGCGACCACGATGCCATCGCTGAGCGAGCCCGCTGAGGCGCCGCCCGGCGCCGTGGCAGACGACCCGTCCCAGGTGATCGAGATCCCGCTCGTCCTCGCCGACGAGGAGCTGCCTCAACTCGAGTCGGCGCCCACGCCGTGGCGAAGGACCGTCTACAACACCGCATCGGCAGTCGGCGACTGGCTCACCGGCGTCGCCGCCTGGATGCAGGGACTCGTCAGTCCGTGACCCGGTAGAGGCGGAGGCCCTCGGCGTCCGTCACCACTTCCTCGAGGAAGGCCGGCACATCCCGATCCTCGAGGTCGGCGAGCAGACCAGGACCGAATCGGGACTCCAACACCGAGCGTTCCGGCATCCCCTCACACGTTGCGACCCATGTAACCCCAACCGCGTGGAGTTCCTCGGCGCCCGGCCGTCCCCCCAACAGTTCCCACGCACGCACGTTGCCTGCGTCGTTGCGGTGGTACGGGCCTGCCAACACTCGGAAACCCGGGCGTTGTAGGAGATAGGGACCAAGGTCGACCGGCGCGAGGACGACGCCGCTGAGCGCCACTGCTTCGAGACCTTCTGCGCAGGCAACGATCGAGGATGATCCCTCGGCTCCGTCCCCTCCTCCGTCGGCAAAGGCCGAGCCCACCACGAGGGGACCAAGTCCACTGATGACGAGTGCGACGAGGCTGACGACGCCGGCCCTCAGCAGCATGGACCGCTCCGAAAGGAGCGACCGCACACGGGCGAGCGCTGCCCCGAGCGCCGCGACCCCGACCGCAGTTGCGGCAGAGGCCCCTCGGAGCTGGAGGAACGCAGCCCCGAACCCGAGGACCAGTGCAGGGGTGATGCGCGCCCAGGCACTCCACATGCCCAGACGAACCCACTGCCGGAGCGACCACGAAATCGCAACCGCTGCAGGCACGAGCACCGCCAGTGCGAACCCCGGGCGCGACCCGAGAACCACGGCGATGCTCCGCGCCTCGCTGACGTTCGGGAGCCACAACTCAGCAAGAAGAGGTGCCACGTCGGCGTAGGGATCGATGCATCGAGGCGCCATACCGAGCCCTGCCACTCCAGCGAGGGCCCACATCCCAAGGAGCGTCACCGCCGGGGCCGTGGTCCGCGTCGCAATGACAAGGCCTGCAGCCGCGAGGACCACGACGACGAGGTGTTGCAGGGAGAGCACATCACAGGCGATCGTGAAGAGCCGGTCGGGAGGGGCGAAGAGCAGCGATCCGAGCAGGGCGCCCACGACGAGGCCACCGGCAAGTCGATCCCCCGCAGCCCGGTCCAGCGACCGGGTCGCGACCACGATGGCGACCCCGACCATGAGTCCGGCAACCACGAGGGCTTGTTCCAGGCCAATGGAGAGTGACACACCAATCGCGAGACCACCGATCCACGCCCATCGCCGCAAGGGCAGTTGGAGCACCCCGAGCAGTCCCACGAGGACCAGCACGATCTGGAGCCCGTGGTGGTCGATGCGGCCGGGGACGAACTGCACGTGGACGAGCACCGAGGCGAGGAGGAGCAAGAGAGCCGCCGGCACCGCCTC
>CAZRJG010000017.1:0-19024 GCA_964600365.1 uncultured Acidimicrobiia bacterium | reverse complement strand
CGGAGCCGCCGAGCGCTTTGGCGATCCGCGCCACGACGACGAAGAGGGCGAGCGACAGCAGCAGGGGGAGCGCGATCAGCGCGAACGGACGAAGGGCCTCGGTCCCTCCCCCAAGCAGCAAGAAGAGCCCGTCGACATGCCGGGTCCAGTGCATGGGAACGCCGCCCGTGCCGAGCCGATGCATTGTGAGGTCCCACCAGCCTTGTCCTGCGAGAAGGGCGTCGACCTGTGCGAGACGGGTGAGGTCATCGGCCTGGAGTCGAACCGACGATCCCACCAGGAGCCACAGCCGGATCGCCACGAAGACCAGCCAGAAGGAGAGCGGAGCGAGGAGATCCCTGGACGGACGCACCCCGCCAGCGTATTCGGGTCGTGGTCCGCTCCGGCCCCCACCTACGATCGTCGTATGTCAGTTGAAGTTGCCGTCATCCCCGCAGCGGGCCGAGGCACCCGGATGCAGCCCGCCACCCGGACCGTCCCCAAGCCCCTCATCTCCGTCCTCGAAAAGCCCGTCGTGCAGTACGTGGTCGAGGAAGCCGTCGAGGCGGGCATCACCGAGGTGATCTTCGTGGTCGGAGACGACGAGCGCGTCCTCGACCACTTCGTGGGCGACTCAGAGGTACCCGGCCTCGAGGGCATCTCCTTCACCGCCGTTCGCCAACCCGAACCACTCGGTCTCGGCCACGCAGTGCTGTGCGCGAAGGAGGCGGTCGGCGATCGTCCCTTCCTCGTCCAGCTGTCGGATATGTTCCCCGTGCCCGGCAACTCGTTCACCCATCGCATGACCGAGTCGGAACGGGGCACCGTCGCGGTGCAGCACGTGGACGGCGCCCTGCTCGACAGGTACGGCGTGATCGCCACCGGCCAGTGGCGGGCCGAGGATGTGGTGGCGATGACCGGTGCGGTCGAGAAGCCGGGGGCCGCCGACGCACCCTCGGACCTCGGCATCGTGGGTCGCTACACGTTCCCGTCCCGGATCTTCGAGGTGCTCGCCGAACTCCCGCCAGGCCACGGAGGGGAGATCCAGCTCACCGATGCGATCGATGTCCTCGCCAAGGAGGGGGGCCTCGACGCACTCGTGGTGGAGCACGCGCTCCTCGATACCGGCGTCCCGCTCGGCCTTGCCGAAGCAACGGTCTCGGTCGGACTCAGGCGCCCGGACCTCTCTGCCGAGTTCCGTCGCTACGTCGCCGCGGAACTGGCGTCCTCACTCGCCCGGGGCTGAACCCGGGGGGACCGCCTTCGGGGGCACCTCGGCAACGCGGAAGGGGATGCGCGAGACGTCCTCGCCGTCGATCGTGAGCAGGTAGGAGTAGGACCCTTCCTGAGGGAATCGGATGTTGTTGAGGGTGAGGGCACGCACGACCCCGATCGCCGATCCCTCAGGAAGCGCTGGCGGGCGTCGCACCCGGAAGGTGTGCAGCACCGGCCCTCGCTCGAACAGTTCGGCACCGTCCTCGTCGACGAGCATCACGCCCAACCGGATCTCCCGGTCGGTCTCCGTCCATGGCACTGCGATCCGCATCCCGATCGCCATCGTGTGGTGGACCGCCGGGAGCCGCGGAACCCGCAGCACGTCCCAGCCACCGCCGAGCACGTAAAGCTTCCCCGCCATCGCATGGGCGGCGTCGGCGAGCACGGCGAAATCGACATCGACACGGGTGGGATCCATTCCGCCAGTCTGCCAGTCATCGAGGCTCATGCGTCGAGCACCTCTCGGATGGCCCGCGCCACGAAGTCGGGAGCCTCAGCGACCACGGCGTGTCCCGCACGGGGATGGATCCGGACTTCAGCCCGAGGGATCAGCGATGCGAGGAGGTGAGCGGCCTCCACGTAGGCCGGATCCAAAGCACCGGCCACACACCGCGACTCCTGGGTGAGAGAAGTGAGGACCTCATCGGGTACCCGGCCGACGACGCCTTGGCCCATCCCCCGCAGCGATGCCGCCAACCCCGTCCGGGTTCCTTCGAGGCGCATCGCCCGATCGTGCTCCCATCGGTCCTCGTCGAGGGTGCGGAGGCCGGCGAACATCGGCATCGACATCCACTCGTCGATGAATGACGTCAGGTCGGCGTCCTCGATGTGCTCGGCCAGCCGATCGTCGGCGAGCCTTCGTGCCCCCAACCGGTCATCGGGCATGCCCGGACCTGCCGAGACGAGCACGAGACCCCACAACCGAGGCATCAGCGCAGCGGCACGAAGCGCAACCCGACCCCCCATGGAGTAGCCGACGAGCACCTCCACCTCCGAACACTCCTCCACGACGCGTGCGATCGCCTCGTCCATCGTCGCCGGGAGGTGCGGCTCGGGACCGTGCCCAGGGAGGTCGGGGGCGATGACCGCCACGTCGAGGAGGCCAGCGAGTTCCTCCATGTGCCCGCCGTGTTGGGTGAACCCGTGGAGCAGCGCTACCTGCGGTTTCCCGGTGCCGAACGCACGGACCCTCATCTAGGGGAGGTACGGGCCGGTGGCCTCGTGGGCGAGGACCCCATTGACCCAGGTCTGCTCGGGCTTGTTGCGGGCGTCCCACGGATCCCCGCCGAACACCACGAAGTCGGCGTCCTTGCCCGGTTCAAGGCTCCCCACCCGATCATCGATCCCGAGGATTGCTGCCGGCACCGACGTCACGGTGGACAGCGCCTTGGCCTCGTCGAGCCCCTCCCTGATGCAGAAGATGGCGAGGTCCCTCAGCATCCAGATGGCGTTCACGGGTGCGTCGGTGGTGATCGCCACTCGTGCGCCAGCCTCGACCATGATCCCCACGGTGGCAGGGGTCCGGTTGAGCAACTCCCGCTTGGTGCGGGTCCCGGCGATGGGGCCGATGACGAGGGGGATGTCGCGCCGGACGAGTTCGTCGATCATGCGGTGCGCTTCTGTGGCGTGGTCGATGACGAGGCGGTAGCCGAACTCCTCGGAGAGACGGATGGCGGTCCGCATGTCATCCATCCGATGGGAGTGGTTGCGCACGGGGAACTCGCCCTCGAGGACTCGAACGAGGGTCTCGAGCGAGAGGTCGCGCTTGGGTTCACGCAGGGGTGTGCGCTCGTGCTCTGGCTTCGCCTCCTGGGCGGCGACGAGGGCGCTGTGGTGCTCCCAGTCCCGCCGGTACTCCTGGGCTGCGGTGAAGGCCTTGCGGGCGAGGTAGGCGGTACCCATGCGGGTCTGCGGGGCGCGTTTGCCCGTCTCACCGACCCGCTTGGGGTTCTCGCCGAGGGCCATCTTCATCCCTGCGGGCTCCCGGATCACCATGTCGTCGGCGACCGTTCCGGCCGTCTTGGTCGCCGCCACCTGACCGCCGATCGCGAGCGCCGAACCGTGCGTGATTCCCATCGTGGTGATGCCGCCGCGGCGAGCGTCGAGAAAACCGAGGTCCTCAGGGTGGATGGCGTCGAGCATCCGCACGTGGGGTGCGATGGGCTCGGATATCTCGTTCACATCGGAGTCGCCCATCACCCCTTCACCGGAGATCCCCGCGTGGGAGTGGCACTCGATGAACCCGGGGGTGATCACCTTGCCCGCGCACTCGACGACCTCTGCACCCTCCACATCCACCGACTCGCCCACGGCGACGATCCGACCATCCTCGATGAGGAGGGTCCCCCGCTCGACGGGTTCGCCGGCAGCGGTCCAGATCGTTGCGTTGGTGAAGGCAGTGCGCATCAGACGACGCTACCAAGCCGTCACGGGCGAAGCACCGGGCTCCCCAGGGCGCGGCCTCGCACCACGACGGCCTCCTCGGACGGCAGCAGGAGTTGGAGCAGGGACAGTTCGACTCGGTCCTCGACGATCACTTCGATGGCGTCGGGCGACGTCACGATCCGACTCCCATCCACCCATGACTCGGTGGCGAGGAGCGCACGCGCCCGCGTGCGGGCCAACTCCTCGTCGAGGACGACGGCCCCGTCGAGCCGGTACCGCACATCGTCGAGCATGGCAGCCCCGGCAACGGCAGAGGCGTCGGCAAGGAGTTCCGCTCTGTGCTTCGCATCGAGCACTCGCCACAGGTCGAGGACGAGACCTCCGATGCCGAGCATCACGAGGACGAGCCCGAGCATCCAGATGGTCACCGAGCCGCGGTCATCGCTCACGGGAGGCTCCGATACGGATCGATGGACGCGCGTGCCGACTCCTCCACGACGACCGCTCCGAACGAGACGAGCCCCGGGAGATGAACGGCTTCTGCACGCACCCGGACCACGACTTCGACGACGGCTCCACGCTGGAGGGGAAGGCAGCTCCCCCGCGGAGGGCACAGCTCCACCGACTCGAGCGTGACCGACCGAGTGCGGACGATCTGCTCGGCCACGGCTCGGGCCGACGACTCACCCGTCGGGCCGTTGACCCCGGTGGCGATGACCGAGGCAGCCGACTGCGCTGCCGTGCGTGCGGCGTCCCGTCCGGCGAGCCACCCGGGAGCCAAGAGCACTGCGATCGCGATCGGGAGGACGAGCAGCCCGAATCCGGCGGCGAGCTCGACCGGCGCACTTCCCCGATCGCTCACGTCGGCGCCCGCGATCGCACCGTCGCGACCGCGAGCTCCCATGCCGGGACCCCGGGGAGCCACGCGTCCCACCGCATCGTCGCCGAGGCCCGCACTTCCGTCGGCGTGGACGAACAGGTCACCTCGACCGTCGAACCCCTCGTTCCCCCGAAGGTGTCCCGCAACCATGCCTGCGCTGCTGTCTCACACTCGTCGGGGCCGGATCCGACCCGTGTTCCGGCGCGGGCACCCTCCTCGAGGGCGGCGCGGACGACTCCGACCCCGTACTGGGTGGCCGCGATGTCCAGCAGTCCCACGGTCAGCGCCATCGAGAGCGCCACCGCCAGCACGAACTGGACCGACGTGAGGCCGTCGTCGTCCCGGATCAGCCGAGCACCTCGCCGCGGATCCAGGAGACGACATCGATGCCGAGTTGCTGCAGCACCGCCCAAATCGCCACGAGGGCGGCGATGGCGAGGGCTGCGTTGCCGAGCAGCTCCGCGGTGGAGAGCCCACGGTCGTCGTGGACGAGTCGTTGCAGGGTGTGGTGCATGTGATTCCTTTCCGTTGGTCAGAGACTCCCGAGCACAATGCGCGGGAGCGGTGCTGCGATGAACAGGAGGAGGACGGGGGCCATGAGTCCGATCGTGGGGATCAACATCGCGGCTCTCCGCTTCACGGCGCGCCGACGCAATGTCTCACGTCGATCCCGACGAACCTCCTCGGCGAGGTCGAGGAGGACGAGAGCAAGATCGGCGCCCCGCTCACCGGCGAGGGCGAGCGATCGGTAGGTCCTCGCACAGAACGGTTCAGGCGTCCGTTCTGCGAGACCGCCGAGCGCATCACCGAGAGGACGACCAGCCCGGGCCAGGCGGAGGCCCTCAGCCAACTCCGACGACACCTCGCCGGTCGCGCGAACCACGTACTCCTCGATCGCTTGGAGCACGCCGGCGCCGGAGCGGATCCGGAGGGCCAGCATCTGGTTCACGGTGTAGATCTCGATGCGCATCCGGTTGCGTCGTTCCTCGATGGCGCGGTCCACGCGGCCGCGTAGGCGCGTCGCACCGATCACTGCACCGAGCGCTGCTAGGCCAGCCCAACCACCACCGTCGAGGAGGAGCGAGCCGAGCGCCCACCCCGCAACGGCACCGACAGCCGTCGAGGTGAGTTGGCGCGATCGGTACTCGAAGACGGTGAGTGGCTCGCCTCGCCGACCGAGCTCTCCGGCGTGGGCGAGTCGCTCCCTGGTTCGCTCCTCTGGTTCGGCATCGACGAGGACCGCCAAGGCCGAGCCGAGTCCGGTGACCATGGGTCGGAGCACAGCGCTGAGCCCTCGCCCGATCCCCTGCTCGGCAGGCAACAGGGCAGGCGCGAGAGCCCCGGGGATGTACGGCCGAAGTCGTCCAGCCAACCGACGAGGAGGACGGAGGACCAGCCATGCAAGCAACATGGATCCCGCGCCCGAGAGGAGCGCTACGACGACTGCGCGCCCGGTCTCCATCATGTGAGGACCCGCTCCTCGACCTCGTCTCGGCCGAGGCGCTCGGCGATCACGACCCCCGCTCCGGAGACGAGGGCGCCGATTGCCATGACGAGAACGCCTCCACCGGATGAGTAGAAGTCACGGAAGTCCCCGGGCGACGCAGTGAGGAAGACGAGCACCAGCCATGGCAGCACGAACACCGCTCTGGCGTTGATCTTCTGCTCGAGTACCTCCGATCGAAGCTGCTCGGCAGCCCACAGGTCCTCGGTGGTCGCCTCGGCGAGGTCGGAGAGGATGGCCGGGAGCGCCGAACCGCCACGGGCGTGACCGACGCGCAGGACCTCGATGACTCGATCGGAGATGGGATCGGCAAGCCGATCACGGACGTGCTCGAGCGCGGCTTCGAACCCGAGGGCCGTCGCAAGTGCCGGGTAGGGCGTGAACGCCTCGCGCAGCGCGTCCGGACCATTGGTGGCGAGTCGCTCGACGGCCCGTGGGAGCGACATCCCCGACTGGACGGAGGCGAGCACGTCCCGAAGGCCGTCCGGCCACGCCTGGATCGCCCCACGTTCGAGGGCACGACGACGCCGGTCGTGGAAGAGGACGGGGAGGAGCCCGCCAGCGAGACCCGGTCCCGTCGCGAGCACGGGAAGGCCGGTGACGGCGAAGACGAGCACGAAGACCGACCCGCCGCAGGCAGCCACCACGAGGACGAACTGCCACGGGGCGAGGGGGATACGGGCGCGTTGCAGCCAGGCCTCCATCGACCGGGATTCGTCGCGCGTGCTGCTCCGACCGACGGACGGACGCCATCGGGCGAAGGAGACGGCGACGAAGACACCCGAGGCCACCGCGGCGAGTGCCTCCATCAGGCAGCACCCCGCAGCACGGAGACGGCGCGGCCGGGGGAGTCGGGTCGGTCCAGCCGTTCCAAAACGTCTGCACTGGGCACGGCACCGGTCCACGCCAGTTCCCCGCCACTCGCCCGGGCGAACACAGGCTCAGTGGTGAAGCCATCGCCAACGGTTGGGAGCACGGCGAGGATCTCCTCTACGCGACGGACGATTCCGCCCCCGGGACTCGACGACCGGCTGAGATGCACCACGAAGTCGAGGGAAGAGGCGAACACCCTCCGTACGACGTCCTCGGTCACGTTCTCCCCCGCCATGAGGGCGGCGTTCACGAGGGCGTTGAGGGCGTCACGGGCCGAGTTGGCATGCACCGTGCAGGCGAACCCGCACCCAGCGTTCACCGCCCGCGTCAACTCGAACGCCTCAGCTCCCCTCACCTCGCCCACGACGATGCGATCGGGGCGCATGGCCAGGACCGACTTCACGAGCATGCGGAGGTCGATCTCGCCGGACCCGTCCAGAGAGGCTGGGCGGGTCTCGTAGTAGGAGCCATGGACGAGCGGCACGGAGAGCTCTCGCACCTCCTCGCAGCAGCGGACGCAGTGCGACGGGGGAATCGCATCGATGAGCGCACTGAGGAGGGACGTCTTGCCGGCTCCCGGCTGCCCGCTCACGACGATGGAGGCGTCGCTGCGCATGACCATCCCGAGGAACTCAGCCGCCTGGGCGCTCAGCGACCCGAGTTCCACGAGCCGGTCGAGACGTTGGCGACGAAGGGCATACCGACGAATCGTCGCCGAGAGCGTCTCGGCAACGGGTGGCGCCACGGCAGTGAGGCGCGCCGAGCCTCCGAGCACGCGCGCCTGGACGATGGGGGTGGACGCGTCGAGGCGACGGTCCGACTCGGCGAGGAGTCGATCCACGACGTGGCGGGTCTCCGCAGCAGACGTGGGCACGCCCAGCGAGCGGAGCATCCCGGTCCCGTCGAGATAACGGACCTGTGCTCCCTCGATGAAGACCTCTTCGACATCCGAACGAGCGAGGAGCTCGGTGAGCGGGCCGAACTCGAGGATGGATTGGAGGACGCGCTCGGACATCTCGACCGGATCCCGGAGCGGGATCGCCTCTCCGAGGTGCGCCCTCGCCTGATACCCGTCGACGACCTCGGTGACGATTGCCTCCACGCCCGACACATCGCGTCGGGGATCTACTGACCGATCCTCGATGAGGCCCAGGCAACCCAGTCTGATGTCGTCGTAGGCGCTCACCGCGAGGTCCACTCGCCCACCGCTCGGCCCAGGGCCCGCACGAATGGCCCTCGCCGGACGACGGTCCCATCCCATGCGGCTCGACGTACGCGGTCGTCGGCGGGGAGGAACTGGACCGAGGAAGGCTCGAGCACCCGCTCGACCTCGGCGCGTATCTCCGCCTTGGCGTAGGCCGATCGAGGCGCATGGTTGATCACCACGGTCGGATGGTCGATGCCACAGGTCGCTGCGAGGAACGCCCACTCGAACATGCGCCGGATGCCGATGGGCGTGGCGACCGTGACCACTGTGGCGAGGTCGGACTCCTCGAGGACCGCAGCAGCGGTGCGCATGGGCGCGTCGTGGGGGCCCTCCGGGTCTGGCATCCCCGCCGGCAGATTCACCACCACGTCGCCGAACCCACGGAGGTCGCGGACGAGGCCCGTCAGCTCGTGCGAATGGAGCCGGTCGCCCACCGAAGACGGCAGCCCCGGGAGCACACGCACCCCGTCGGAGTACCCGTGCAGCTCTGCTTCGAGGAGGTCGACCACCTTCCTCCGCGCATGGAGGGCCGACCGGAGGTTCGGGAGGAGCGCGAGGCCGAGCCGTTGGGCGAGCGACGGCGAGGCGAGGTCGAGATCTGCCAGGACCACCTCACCCGGCCACGCCCGGGCCGAGCCGATGGCAACCTCGGTTGCGCCTACGCCCCCGGAGCACCCCATCACCGAGACGAGCAGGTTCGCCGGCTCTGCAGTGGCGCGAGCGGGTCCCTGCTCCACGACCGCCGGGACCGAGCGACGGGCGTCCGCGGCTGCTTCGAGGAAGAGCCTCGCCGGTGCAGCGGCGGGAAGCACGACCTCGATGCCGAGGCGCCCGAGCCACTCCTGGGCTTCCTCCATCTGCGGGCCGTCGGCAACGCCGATCACCCCCTTCCCCTGCGCACGCAGTTCCTGCACGAGACGGGAGTCGAGGAACGAGGTGGTGTCGTCCACGAAGAGGACGTCGTAGTCCTGGTCGGTGGCCTGTCGGCCGTCGAGGATACGAACCCGCACGCGCGCACCGCCGTGGTCCATGGTGTGCCGATGGAGGCGATCGGCCCAGGGACGGGCCGAGACAGCGAGTGCAAGGGCGAGCTCAGCCATCCTCGGGCTCCCCGAGTTCGAGCGGCGCCGCACCGGTGGCCCGCACAACGGAGACTTCGCCGACATCGAGCGCTGCTGCGATGCGAGCGATGGTGGGGGCATCGGCGGCGACCGTGATCGAAAAGGAGCTCAATCCGATGCCCCCTTCGCCGCCAACCACCGAGAGGACCTCGAGGTCAGCAGCGAGCCATGTCGCCTCGCCTGCGTCTGCCACGAGGACGTCGATCCGGTCACCCGGGGAGAGTGCTCCTGCAACGGCTCGCTCGGGTGGGATCGCGATGGAGAAGGCTCGGAGCGCGGACGGTGCGGCTGGCGGACGGAGCGTTCCGGCCGCCAGCAACTCGCCCTCCTTGAGGTCGAGGGCAGCCACCTGTCCGACCGCCAGCGATGCCGACTCCTCGACGAAGAGGCGGTCGAGTTGAGCAGCAGCGACCTCCACGGGCCTGAAGGAGAGGTGATCCGCCTCGATGACGGATCCGGCGGGGATGTCGACGGCCAACACCGCAACCTGGGACGCTTCTCCCCCCGAGGTAAGGAAGAGGAAGTTGAGCACTGCAGCGACCGCGCCTACGGCGATGGTGGCGACGTGCAACGACGAGATACGAACACGGCGTCGGGCACCCTGCGCCCGAGCCACCCTGGCTGTGGTCATGGCTTCCCTGACTTTCCCTTGTCCCCTCACGGCGACGATAGACCACTCGGCGTGGCCGCGCCACCGGTTCCGAGTAGGTTCGATCCGGTGAGCGGGATGGATCCATTCGACGCCGAGTTCCGACGGGAGGCCGCGGAGCTCGAACGAGATGCCGAGACGGCGCGCCTTCGGGCGCGCACGCTCGCAGACGCGCTCGCCGACCTCGCGGCACGGGGCGATCGCGTACGCGCCGAGTGCGGGGCGAACGCCGTGGTCGGGTCGGTGGTCCACGCCGCCGGCGACATCGCGATCGTTGACGCGTCGGAGCGGGAGGCGACGCTCCATCTCCGCGGACCGATCTCAGTGGGCCTCGTCGAGGAAGCCACTCGCGGCGGATCCACACCCAGAGGTGGGTCGGAGTCGTTCCGGGCGCGCCTGCTCGAGTTCGAGATGAGTGGCGAGCCGGTCGTCGTCGTGACCGATACGGCGTCACATCCGGGGACCATCGGGACGGTGGCGGTGGACCATGTCGTCGTGGACCGGGGCACCGGCGAGTGGTACCTCTCCTTGGCCAGGATCGGGTTCGTGACCCGACCTACTCCGCGGTCACATCCTCCGGAGTGACCGGGCTCGACCGGAGCCACTCCACGATCTCGTCGCGGAAGAAGTGGAGTGGTCGGGTGCCCTGTGGGCGGTAGGCGGGGATGACCCCGTCCCGCGCGTACTTGCGGACGATCTGAACGTTGAGTCCTAGGAACTCGGCGACCATGGCCGTGTCCATGATCGGCGGGAAGTCGGTGATGTTGCGGCGAGGCGCTTCCTGACTCACAGTCCTCCGTTCTCCATCGTTACCCATCACAAAGGTACCCAATCTCTCGTGGGGAGGGAAGGGTCCCGTGCGATGCAGATGGGAGATGCATTCATGCGATGCACTACTCTGCATCGCATGAGGAAGACGATCACCCTCGATGACAAGGCCCTTGCAACCGCGCACGACCTCACGCATCGTGACGACCTCCGCGCGGTGGCCGCTGCAGTGAGCGGCCGCAGCGTCCCTACGAGCGAGTCGGGATGCATCTCGCTGCTTGCGGCGATCGGAGCCGAGACGATCACGAGGAGGGCGATGGAACAGGGATATGAGGCGCTCGCCGAGGCGCTGGCTGGTGATCCCGCCCCCCGGCGGACCCAACGCGCCAAGGGCCGGCCGATCGCCGGCGAGGGCGACGAGCAACTCGAGGGGTTCTATCGGGCCCTCGAACCGTGAACCCCGTGAACCGAGGGGAGGTGTGGACGGTCGACACCGAGTTCGGCCCCAAGCCCTACCTCATCGTGAGCAACCAACCCAGGAATCGAAACCTCGACACCGTGCTCGGGGTACGCATCACGACGTCTCCCAACCGGCCCAGCCTCCCGACGATCGTGCCGATCGAGGTCCGAGGCACCGTCGTGGGCAGCGTCTTGTGCGACGAGATCACACTGCTCCACAAGGACGAACTCCGAGGGCGAATGTCCGACGCCTTCCCACCCAAGGAGATGGGCCGCATCTGCGAGGGACTGATCCAAGCCCTCGCGTGCGATCGATAACGGGACCGTTCAGCCGAACAGGCCGGCGACCTCATCGGGGACGACCTTGTCGAGCGAGTTCCTGGGGAGCTCGTCCACGACCACCCACCTGCGAGGAACCTTGTAGCCCGCGAGGAAGCCACGGATGGCCGACTCCAACTCCTCGGGGCTGAGGGGGCCCACAACTGCTGCGCCGACGAGTTTCCCCCACTCTGGATCATCGAGTCCCACGACGCAGGCCTCCTTCGCGCCGGCCTCGACGAGCGCGTCCTCGACCTCGCGGGGATGGACGTTCTCACCACCGGTCACGATCACCCGATCGGAGCGGTCCTTGATGCTGAGGAGGCCATCCCAGTCGACCTCGCCGAGGTCGCCGGTGCGATGCCACTCATGCGGGTTGCGGGCGATGCCATGGAGGTAGCCGGTGAACAACTCGTCACCCCTCACCTCGATTGATCCCACCGCCCCTGGGGGGAGTTCCAGCCCGGAGTCGTCAACGATCCGCACCTCGAGGCTTCCGATGGGCTGCACGCGCCGCACGCCCGGTGTGTCGAGCGGTGCCGTGGCGATCTGGCTCGCAGCCTCGGTCTGCCCATAGGTGACAAGGACGGGGAGCCCCCGTTGGGACGCTGCCTCCACCAGGCCGGGTGGCACCGGTCCCCCTCCGAGGAGGACCGCCTTGAGGTCGGGGAAGGTGCGCTCGGGGTCTTCCTCGAGGAGGCGCACGAGGTGCGTCGGGACGAGCGAGGCGATGGTGCACCGGGAGAGAAGATCGGCGACCGATGCCTGCTTGAACTCCGAGGGGAGGATCACCGTGCTCGCCTGCCGGGCTGAACGGACGAGGATCGAGATGCCGCCGATGTGATAGAGCGGGAGGACGGCGAGCCAGCGGTCCTCCTCACCGTGGTGGAGGTGCTCGGCACTTCCCGCGGCAGACGCCTCGATCGCCCTCCAGGGGAGCCGGACACCCTTTGCCGGGCCGCTCGTACCCGACGTGAACACGACGGCGAACTCGTCCTCGGCATCGTGCCAATGCTCGCCCTCGGCTTGGCCATCGAGGGCGTCGATCGACATCGTGGTCGTGTACCGCACAGGGAAGCGAGGCGCGTCCGACGAGGTGAGGATCACCGAGACGTCGGCCGCCTCCAACTGCGCCTGGACTTCGGTGGCCGTGAGCCGGGTGTTGAGCGGCACGAGCGAAGCACCCGACCGAGGGATGGCGAACGTTGCGACGACCGTCTCGAGGTCGTTGGCGCCCCACAGGGCGACCCGCTCCCCCGGTCGCACGCCGAGGCGGCGGAGCGCACCGGAGACGCGTGAGGCCTTGAGGTCGCACCAGGAGAAGCTCCACGAGAGCGTGTCCCGCTCGATGAACGAGGCCATCCCCCGTCGCTGGGCGGCAACGGCGAGCCAGTCCACGACCTGTCCGCTGTGATCGGTGGTCATATGGTCGCGGACGGTGGTTGCATCACAAGAGAATGATACGGATCGCCGAGGGACGTCAGTAGTACCAGGGGAACTCGTCCCACTCGGGGTCGCGCTTCTCCAGGAATGCGTCACGGCCCTCCTGGGCCTCGTCGGTGCCGTAGATGAGGCGGGTGGCCTCACCGGCGTACACCTGCTGGCCGACGAGTCCGTCGTCGATGAGGTTGAACGCAAGCTTCGCCATGCGCTGCGCGGTCGGGGACTTCGACATGATCACTCGGGCCCACTCGAGCGCGGTGGCCTCGAGCTCGGCGTGCGGCACCACCTTGTTCACCATCCCCATCTCGAAGGCCTCCTGGGCGGAGTACTCGAGGCCGAGGAAGAAGACCTCACGGGCGCGCTTCTGGCCCACCTGTCGGGCGAGGTACGCCGAACCGAACCCACCGTCCACCGAGGCGACAGCGGTGTCGGTCTGCTTGAAGCGCGCGTGCTCCTCCGAGGCGATGGTGAGGTCGGAGACGACGTGGAGGCTGTGACCACCGCCCGCCGCCCATCCGGGGACCACCGAGATCACGACCTTGGGCATGAACCTGATGAGCCGCTGGCACTCGAGGATGTGGAGCCTGCCGAGGCGGGCCTTGTCCACCGTGTCTGCGGTCTCACCGTCGGCGTACTGGTAGCCGACCTTGCCGCGGATCCGCTGGTCGCCGCCCGAGCAGAACGCCCACCCGCCGTCCTTGGGCGACGGACCGTTCCCGGTGAGGAGCACGCACCCCACGTCGGACCACTGGCGGGCGTGGTCGAGCGCCCGATACAACTCGTCGACCGTGTGGGGTCGGAATGCATTGCGCACCTCGGGGCGGTTGAACGCAATCCGCACCGCGCCCACATCGTTCGCACGGTGGTAGGTGATGTCGGTGAAGTCGAAGCCGTCCACCTCGGTCCAGGCGGCGGCGTCGAAGAGCTCTGAGACCATGGGGGGAGGGTAGGCGGGAGCACTCGGATCGATGGCCTCATCGGGCATACTCGACGCTGATGGAAGGCCAGGACCACACGTCGCTGCTTCGGCGGCTCGCAGCACTCAGCGATCCTCGTTTCTTCGCCGCGCTCCTCCTCCCGATCGCAGTGATCTACCTCGCAACGACGTCCTGGGACCTCCCGAGCAACATCGACACCACCACCAATGTGTTCACCGCGGCAGCCCTCGCCGAGGGCTCCCCGGTCGTCGAGCGATACGACGCTCCGGTCGAACGCGCCGGTGACGTCACCTGGCTCGTCCAGGTGCAGAAGGGCTGGATCTCGCCATACCCGCCCGGGGCAGCACTCATGGCAGCGCCCTTCTACGTGGGCCAGTCGGAGAGCTGGACACCGCACCTCCTGAACCTCGGTATCCCTGAGATCGATGCCGCCGGTCCGGTTCCCATCACCCTCCCTCCGATCTGGCCGGGGTCGGTCGCTGCAGCCATCGCCTCAGCCGCGGCGATGGCCCTGCTCGGCACATCCCTCAGGCACCTCGAAGGAACCGCCACTGCGGTGGCGGCAGCCGGCGTCGCAGCATTCGGTACAAGCGCCTGGTCGGTGGCCGCCGACGCGCTCTGGCAGCACGGCCATGCGATGTTCTGGCTGTCGGTCGCCCTGTATGCCATCGTTCGCACGCGGTGGTGGATCGCCGGCGCGGCGTTCGGCGCCGCCATCTGCACCCGACAACTCACTGCCGTGATCGCGCTCGTGGTGGGGTTGGGGCTGTTCGCCGCACTTCGGTCGTGGCGACCCCTCGTCGGCGTCGGGGTTCCTTCGACGATCGGCGCACTCGCCATCGCCTCGTGGTACTTGGTGTGGTTCGATCGGTTCAACCCGGCTGGGGCCAGGAACCTGGTCGGGGCGCTGGCGGGAGCGGGCGGTGGTGGACCCGGCGACCTGGGTACGAACACCTCTTGGCTCGGCAACGTCGCAAGCGGGCTGTTCAACCCGCTCCAGGGAATCCTCGTGATCTCCCCCTTCTTCCTCATCGCCCTCTTCTTCCTCCGCGGAGCATGGGGGGAGGCGTCGCCGGTGTCACGTGTGTTCGCCGTCGCCGGCGTCGGGTACCTGGCCGTGCAGTACCAGATCCAGATCTTCGGCACCTACGGCTATCTCGGCTACCGCTACCCGCTCGAGGGCCTGTTCGCCACCGCCCCGCTCATCGCCATTGCACTCCGCCGGGCGTGGCGATGGTCCCCCCTCGTCACCGGGACTGCGATCGGGCTGGGCGCGCTGGTGCACACCTTGTTTGCGGTCGTGGGGTGAGCGACCTGCCACACTCCCCTGCCGTGAGTCGCCTGCAACTCTGGATCCTCGCCGCACGACCGCCGACCCTCTGGGCGGCCGTCACGCCGGTGCTCGTGGGCTCCGCACTCGCGTTCAACCAGCGCGTCTTCCGTCCCGGGGCCTTCCTCGCAGCCCTCTTCGGGGCGCTGTGCATCCAGATCGCCGCCAACTTCGCCAACGATGTCTCGGACGCCGAGAAGGGTGCCGACACCCCCGATCGCATCGGCCCTCCCCGGGTGGTCGCAGAGGGCCTCATCCCCGCCAAGGACGTGTGGCGAGCAACGTGGGTCATGTTCGGCCTCGCGGCACTCGCCGGTCTCTACCTCATCTACCTCGCAGGCTGGTGGGTTGCCGTCATCGGAGTCGTCTCGATCGTCGCAGCGCTCGGGTACGTGGGTGGGCCCCTCCCCTACGGCTACCGGGCACTCGGCGAGGTCTTCGTGTTCCTCTTCTTCGGCATCGTCGCCACCGTCGGCGCACGCTTCGTGCACGACTCGACCGCGCCCTTCTCGGCGTGGATCCTCTCGGTCCCGGTGGGGCTGCTCATCGCGGCGATCCTCGTGGCGAACAACATCCGTGACATCGAGACCGACGAACGGGCTGGCAAGCGAACCCTCGCCGTGCGGCTGGGCCGGGATCGCACCGCAACCTTGTTCCGTCGGATGATCTGGACGTCGTTCCTCGTCGTCCTCGTCGCTGCTTCGATCGGCGCGGTGCCCTTCGGTGCCGGAGCCGCCGGGTTCGCAATGCCATGGGCGGTGCGACCCATCAAGACGGTCGCCGAGCAGACTGAGGGGCCGCCGCTCATCGAGGCGCTCAAGCAGACCTCCCGGCTCCAGCTCTACGTCGGCGTGCTCATGGCACTCGGCATGGCTGCGCTCGTCCCCTCCAGCAGCTGATCTCCTACCCTCTCCCCCCATGGGGATCCCTGAGATCACGCCGTCCGAGCTCGCCTCACGACTCGACGAGGTCGTGCTCCTCGACGTCCGTGAGGAGCACGAAGCCGCCACGGGTCGCATCGCGGGCTCGCTGCACCTTCCGATTCGAGCGATCGATGACGTCCGCACGATGCTCCCCGATCTCGACGCCCCTGTCGTCGTGTACTGCGCCGTGGGCATGCGATCGGCAGCAGCAGTGGCCCACATGGCGTCGCTCGGGTACACCGATGTGACGAACCTCCGGGGCGGGTTCGGACGGTGGAAGGGCGAGGGGCACCCTTCCGAGCGACGTTCCTCGCTCACCGAGTCCCAGTCACAGCGGTACGCCCGTCACCTCGTCCTGCCCGAGGTCGGTCACCGCGGCCAGGAGCGCCTCCTTGCATCCTCTGCGGTCATCGTGGGCGCCGGGGGCCTCGGGTCGCCCGTGGCGATGTACCTGACCGCCGCCGGGGTGGGGACGATCGGCATCGTCGACTTCGACGAGGTGGACGTCTCCAACCTCCAGCGCCAGGTGATGCACACCGACGACCGGGTTGGCACCCCCAAGACGACGTCCGCGGCAGCGACGCTGCGGGGCATCAATCCCGAGGTCACGGTGATGGAACGCGCCGTCCGACTCGATGCCTCGAACGCCCTCGACGTCCTCGACGGGTACGACGTCATCGTCGACGCCACCGATAGCTTCGCCACCCGGTACCTCATCAACGACGCGTCGCTGCACCTGCGCACGCCCGTGGTGCACGGATCCATCTTCCGCTTCGACGGGCAAGTGACGGTCTTCCAGCCATGGGAGGGTCCCTGCTACCGCTGCCTGTTCGCCGCTCCCCCGCCCCCGGAGGCCGCGCCGAACTGCGCAGAGGCCGGGGTGCTCGGCGTGCTGCCCGGCGTCGTCGGATCCATGCAGGCGATGGAGGCGATCAAGCTCCTGCTCGACATCGGCGACCCACTCGTCGGGCGCCTCCTCCTCTACGACGGCCTGGCCGCGACCTCCGACGAGGTCCGGTTCCCGAAGGATCCCTCCTGCGCAGCCTGTTCCGACCCGGGTCGGCTCCCCCGACTCGTCGACTACGACGCCACCTGCGCCCCCGCCTGAACCTGGCCCCTTCCTACACTTTCCCCATGCGCACGCGCCTGATCGCAACCATCGTCGCCGTGCTCCTCGTCTCCTCCGCAGCACCGGTCGGCGCCACCGAGTTCACCTTCGATGGACGCGGCTACGGGCACGGCATCGGAATGAGCCAATACGGCGCAAAGGGCATGGCTGCCGACGGCGCCACCGCCGAGGAGATCCTCGCCCACTACTACCAGGGAATCGACCTGCTTCCCTTCTCCTCGGTCGTTCCCGCCGACTCGTTCGCCGCCACCGCGACCCCTGCGTGGGTGAACCTCCTCGGCCACGTCGAACAAGTCGTGTTCAGCCCAACCGTGTCGTCGGCGCAGGGCTGCTACGACGACCAGGACGCCTGTCCCCTCACGATCGCCCCCGGGGAGACGTGGAGGTTCACCAGGGTGCTTGCGACGACGTGTGAGTACCAGAGGTGGAACGGGACAGGATGGGAGCCCGGGTCGGCGTCCGGCGAGTGCAACGGATCGGTGCGGCTCGCAAGCGGGGCGGGCTTCTACCTCGACACACTCGCCCGTGAGTACCGCACCGGCACCCTTCGCTTCCGCCAGGCGCCCCAGACCGGCAAGCTCCATGCGATCCACCAACTCTCCATCGAGCCGTACGTTCGCGGCGTCGCCGAGATGCTCGACTCATGGCCGATCGAGGGACTCCGGGCGCAGGCAATCGCATCCCGCTCCTACGCCACCCAGCGGATCATCACCGTCGGCAACCCGACGACGGGCACGGTGACCCTCCAGGAACAGTGTTGGTGCAACCTCCGATCCGATGAGCTCGACCAGGTCTACGGCGGGTACACCTCCGAGGCGTCCCAGCCCAACTGGGTGGCGGCTGCGACCAGTACCTCCGGCACGGTCGCCGCGTTCGGCGGGTCGATTGCGTTCACCGTGTTCTCGTCGTCGTCGGGCGGACGCACCGAGAACAACTCCGACTACTGGGGCGCAGCCCAGGTCCCGTACCTCGTCTCGGTGGACGACGCCGCCTCACGCACCAGCGCTGCGGCGAACCCGTTCCGCGACTGGACCACGGTGAAGTCCCAGGACCCGATCGCTTCAGCGCTCGGCGTGTCCTGGGTGTACAACGGGGTCGTGTCGGCACGCCACGAGTCGGGCTCTGTGGCGACGGTGACATTCCGGGCGATCAAGAACGGGCGGCCCACCACGCTCCTTGCCTCTGGTCGTTTCGTACGCGAGGCACTGGGGCTGCGCTCCCACTGGTTCGGCATCACCACGAGCCCGCGGTTCGCCGACGTGTCGGTCACCCACCCGTTCGCCGGCGAGGTCCTCGGCCTCTCGGAGCTCGGGATCACGCAGGGCTGCGACGTCGGTGGAACCCGATACTGCCCCGACGATGTCGTCTCCCGAGGAGAGATGGCCGCGTTCTTGGTGCGCGCCTTCTCATTGACCGGCGCGACCTCGGGCGACCCGTTCTCCGACGACGCCGGCGCCTTCGAGGATGAGATCGAGGTCCTCGCTGCCAATGGCATCACCGTCGGATGCACGGAGGCGGGCGATCGCTTCTGCCCAGACTCCCCCGTGACGCGAGGCCAGATGGCAGCCTTCCTGGTGCGGACCCTAGGCCTCACCTTCAACCCCGGTGGCGACCCGTTCACCGACGATCGAGGGATCTTCGAGAACGAGATCGAGGTGCTCGCCGAGGCAGGTATCACCTCGGGGTGCTCGGCGGACCGCTACTGCCCCAATCGCGGCGTGACACGAGGCGAGATGGCCGCCTTCTTGGTGCGGTCCCTCGCCCTCACCCCGTAGGGGTCAGGCCATCCGCCCTATACCCCGGTAGGTGAGTCCCGCCGCGCGCACCGCTGCGGGGTCGAGCA
>CAZRJG010000016.1:220-44853 GCA_964600365.1 uncultured Acidimicrobiia bacterium | reverse complement strand
TGGGCTCGCTTCGCTCGCTGACCCCGATGGGGGGATCTGCTCGTGAACTTGATATGACCCGACTCAGGTATACTGCAACGAGACTTCGGATCCCCGTACAGGAGCAGCATCCCATGGCCAAGGCAGTCGGTATCGACCTCGGCACCACCAACTCAGTGGTCGCCGCCCTCGAGGGCGGCGAGCCCTCGATCATCCCCAACTCCGAGGGTGGGCGCACCACCCCCTCGATCGTCGCGTTCAAGGACGGTGAAGTCCTCGTCGGCGAGGTCGCCAAGCGTCAGGCCATCACCAACCCGGACGCAACGATCCGGTCCGTGAAGCGCCATATGGGCTCAAACTGGACCACGGAGATCGACGGCAAGTCACTCACGGCCCAGGAGATCTCCGCACGCGTGCTCATGAAGCTCAAGCGGGACGCAGAGTCCTACCTCGGTGACGAGGTGACCCAGGCCGTCATCACCGTGCCCGCCTACTTCAACGACGCCCAGCGTCAGGCGACGAAGGAAGCCGGCCAGATCGCCGGCCTCGAGGTGCTCCGCATCATCAACGAGCCCACGGCGGCCTCCCTCGCCTACGGGCTCGACAAGTCCGGCGACCACACGATCCTCGTCTACGACCTCGGCGGCGGCACCTTCGACGTGTCCCTCCTCGAGATCGGCGACGGGGTCTTCGAGGTGAAGGCCACGTCCGGTGACACCCGCCTGGGTGGCGACGACTGGGACGATGCCGTGATCACGTGGCTCGTCGAGGGCTTCAAGAACGAGCACGGCGTCGACCTCGCGGCGGACCGCATGGCCCACCAGCGCCTCAAGGAGGCCGCCGAGAAGGCGAAGATCGAGCTCTCGTCAGTCATGGAGACCGAGGTGAACCTGCCATTCATCACCGCCACGAGCGAGGGCCCCCTCCACCTCCAGCGCAAGCTCTCCCGCACCGAGTTCCAGCGGATCACCGCTGACCTCCTCGAGCGGACGAAGTCGCCGTTCCACCAGGTCATCAAAGACGCAGGGATCGCGATCTCCGACATCGACCACGTGGTCCTCGTCGGTGGCTCGACCCGTATGCCGGCGGTCGCCGACCTCGTGAATGAGCTCACCGGAAAGGACGCCCACAAGGGCGTCAATCCCGACGAGGCCGTCGCGGCTGGCGCGGCCATTCAGGCGGGTGTCCTCAAGGGCGACGTGAAGGACGTGCTCCTGCTCGACGTCACCCCCCTCACCCTCGGCATCGAGACGAAGGGCGGCGTGATGACGCGCATGATCGAGCGCAACACCACGATCCCGACCCGCAAGTCTGAGATCTTCACCACCGCGGAGCACAACCAGCCAGAGGTGGAGATCCACGTCCTGCAGGGTGAGCGCGCGATGGCGAACGACAACAAGAGCCTCGGCAAGTTCCGGCTCACCGGCATCCCTCCGGCTCCCATGGGCATTCCGCAGGTCGAGGTCACCTTCGACATCGATGCGAACGGCATCGTCCATGTCACGGCCAAGGACAAGGCCACGAACAAGGAACAGGCGATGACCATCACCGGTGGCACCGCCCTGGCCGATGACGACATCGACCGCATGGTCAAGGACGCCGAGGCGTATGCAGAGGAGGACGCAGCGCGGCGCGAGAAGGTCGAGACCCGGAACCAAGCCGACCAGCTCGTCTACCAGACCGAGCAGCTCCTCACCGAGCAGGAGGACCAGCTCACCGACGAGGAGCGCGACGGCATCACCGCAGCCCTCGGCGAGCTCAAGGGCGAGCTCGACCACGAGGACGCTACGTCCGAGACCATCCGCGAGAAGATGGAAGCGACGATCACCGCCTCCCAGGCACTCGCCCAGCGCCTCTATGCCCAAGCTGCCCAGGAGCAGCAGGCCGCTGCCCCGTCGGACGACGAGGACGACGACATCGTCGAGGCCGAGATCGTGGACGATGAGGAGGACGGGGCCTGACGGCCTCGTCCCCGAGTCGAGAGAGGCACAGCCACGTGACCGATCAATCCGAGCCGACCGAGATCCCGATCGAGACGCCCGACGACGCAGAGCTCGAGATCGCTCCTCCGCCGACCGCCGAGGAACTCGGCATCGACCTCCCCGGTGACCCCGACGAGGCCCAGGAAGTGTTGCTCCGCGCCCTCGCAGATGCCCTCGCCGACGGTGCCGAGCACCGCGACGGGTACCTGAGGGCACTCGCCGAAGCGGACAACATCCGCAAGCGGTCGATCCGCGACCGGACCACCTTCATCGAACAGGCCTCGGAGCGGCTCATGCAAAAGCTCCTCCCCGTGCTCGACTCGTTCCAGGCCGGCCTCGACGTCGAGATTGCGGGGGAGGCCGAGGAGAAGCTCCTCTCCGGCATGCGGGGCGTCTTCACCCAACTCATGGACGCGCTCGCCTCGGAGGGCCTCGAGGCCATCGAGGCCGAGGGCGCGGCCTTCGACCCGAACCTCCATGAGGCGATCTCCGTCCTCGGGGAGGGCGACGCCCTCGTCGTCCACCACCAGATGCGCCGTGGGTTCCGCCTCAGGGACCGGGTGCTCCGGCCCGCATCGGTCGTCGTGGGGCCCGCCCCCGAGGAGGGTGACGCGACGTGAATCGCGCGTGGGTCGAGACGGACTACTACGACGTCCTCGGGGTCGCCCATGGGGCCTCCCGGGACGAGATCCGTCGCGCCTACCGCAAGCTCGCCCAGCAGCACCATCCCGATGCGAACCAGGGCGACGAGAAGGCCGAGGAGCGGTTCAAGGAGGTGTCCGAGGCGTACGCGGTCCTCTCTGATGACGACAAGCGCAAGGAGTACGACGAGGTCCGGCGACTGGTCGGCTCGGGTGCCTTCAGCAACGGCGCCGGGGGCTTCGGACCCGGCTTCGGCGGGCAACAGGTCCGGGTCGAGGACCTTGGAGGCTTGTTCGGCGGCATGGGCGGCTTCGGGGACCTCTTCGGGGGTGCCACCACCCGATCGCGTGGACCACGCAAGGGGCGCGACGTCCGTACGTCGGTCGCCATTGACTTCGAGGAGTCGATCCTCGGCACCGAGAAGCAGGTGCGCCTCACCGGTGATGCACCCTGTTCCCGCTGTTCGGGATCGGGCGCCGAGCCCGGCACGTCCAAGACCATCTGCTCGACGTGCAGTGGGGCGGGGCAGGTCAGCCAATCGCAGGGCTTCTTCGCGTTTGCCCAGCCGTGTCCCCAGTGCGCGGGTTCGGGCCAGACCATCTCCACGCCCTGCACGACCTGTCGTGGCTCCGGCGCCGAGCGACGCACCCGTACCATCACAGTGAAGATCCCGGCCGGGGTGGTCGACGGTGGCACCGTCCGGGCCAAGGGGAAGGGTGGGCCGGGCCGCGATGGCGGACCGGCCGGCGACCTCCACATCACCGTCCAGGTGCGACCCCACCCCCGGTTCGGGCGCAAGGGGGACCACCTCACCGTGCACGTGCCGGTCTCGTTCCCCGACGCCGCCCTCGGCACCCAGGTCGAGGCGCCCACGCTCGACGGCCCCGTCCGACTGAGGGTGCCGGCCGGGACGCAACCGGGCGCCCAGTTCCGGGTGAAGGGAAAGGGCGTTCCCCGCCGCGCCGGCCGCACCGGCGACCTCATCGTCACAGTCGACGTCGCCGTTCCCACGAAGCTCTCCCGAAAGGCAAAGAAGGCACTCGCCGAGTTCGCGTCGCTCTCCGGCGACGACGTCTCCCCGGACGAGGAGGACACCGATGAGCGATAGGCACACCCAGGCGTTGTTCGTGATCTCGGTCGCGGCCGAGCTCGCGGGGATGCACCCCCAGACCCTCCGCATCTACGAACGGCGCGGACTGCTGGAGCCCTACCGGACCCCGGGCGGCACCCGACGCTACTCCCAGGAGGACATCGATCGCCTCAACGCGATCCAGGAGCTCTCCGAGCAAGGGCTCAACCACGAGGGGATCCGCCTCGTACTGGAGCTCCGCGAACGGGTCGCCGAACTCGAACGGGAGAACGAGCGACTCTCCGGAAGGCTGGAGAAGGCCCGCGAGCGCATCGAGTACCTCTCGACGGCGAGCGTGGAACCTTCCTACGAGATCGTCCTGCGCCGAAGTACGCGACCGCTCACGTGAGCCCACCCGGGGCATGGGTGGGGGCCTTGCCACATTGGTGGGCTGCGTTCCACGACGGAACGCCCGTGGAAGTGCTCCCATTCGGTGGGTTCAGGCTCTCACTCTCGCTCAACCCCGCTACTGCCAACGCCCTCGACGTCGAGGTTCCGCCAGCACCTCTCGTGCGAGCAGCCTCCACCTATCGGTAGAGGAACTTCAGCCGAGTCCCCCTGAGGGCCCTAACCTCTTGTTCCTCTTTGGAGAAGGAGTACAACATGCAGCGCATGCTTCGCATCATCGCCCTCGCACTTGCCCTCGCACTGGTTGCGACGGCCTGCGGGGACGACACCGCCGAGGGCGAGTTTCCCACCGGCGACAACGGCCTGCCCGACTTGGGCGGTATGGAGGTCACGGTGGGCGTGGAGAACGCCTACCTCCCCTTCAACTACATCCCGCTCGGCGAGACCGAGGGCCAGGGGTGGGACTACGACGCATGGAGGGCCATCTGCGACCTCCTCAACTGTGAGGCCGTGTTCGTCCAGGCGGGGTGGCCGGCAGTGATCGACCAGGTCGCCAACGGTGAGCTCGACACGGCTGCCGACGGCATCTCGATCACCGACGAGCGTGATGAGATCGCCGACTTCTCCAACCCCTACATGACGGTGCAGCAGCGGTTCATCGTGGCCCTCGACAGCGCGTTCGCAGACGCCGACACCGACGCGATCATCGCCGACACCGACGCGATCATCGGCACGCAGGTGGGCACGACCAACTACGAACTCGCCATCGACCTCGTCGACGAGTCGCGCGTGCGGGCGTTCGACCAGTTCGGCCTCGCCGTGCAGGCGCTCATCACCGGCGATGTCGATGCCGTGATCATCGATGACGCCGCAGGCCTCGGGTACGTGGGCGAGAACGCCGATTCGGTGAAGACCGCAGAGGGAGCCCTCCAGTCCGATCCGCTCGGATTCATCTTCCCGACGGACTCGAACCTGGTCGATCCCGTGAACCAGGCCCTCGATGCGCTCAAGGAGGACGGCACCCTCGAAGAGTTGGGTAGGAAGTACTTCACCGATTCCTTCACGATCACCTACGACGACATCGAAGGCTGAGACCCCTCAGCCTCGACCACGGAAGGGCCGGCCCATGGGGCCGGCCCTTCCTCATGGGCTCACGCTGGCGGTAGGGACGGTACGCTCCGAGGATGTCGACGCCGTCCCTCGACCCAACTGCGACCGCGCCGTCGTTCGCCCCCACCCGTCGACTCCAACCATGGCAATGGGCGATGATCGCCGTGGTCGGCTTCATGGCCGTGCTCGTCGCCGTGAATCCGAACTTCCGCGAGGCCTACGAGGAGATCGTCCCCCAAGGCATCTGGTTGACGTTGCGCATCACGGGCATCGCCTTCATCGCCGCCAACGCGCTGGGCCTCGTCATCGGCCTCGGCCGCGTCTCCAAGAACCCCTGGATCTCCAACATCTGCGCGTTCTACGTCGAGTTCGTGCGCGGTGTCCCGGTGATCGTCTTCATCTTCTTCATCGCCCTCTCGATCATTCCCGACACGGCGCGGGCCCTGGGGATCCCGACCCGTTCGGTCGGCATGGAGGCACGCGCGACGATCTCGCTGAGCCTCTTCTACGCCGCCTTCATCGCCGAGGTGGTGCGCGCCGGGATCCAGTCGGTGGGGAGTGGACAGGTGGAGGCTGGGCTCTCGATTGGCCTCCACCCACGACAGGTCACCCGCTTTGTCGTGCTCCCCCAAGCACTCCGGAACGTCTTCCCGGCGTTTGCGAACGACCTCATCGCGCTCTTCAAGGACACGTCGCTCGTGAGCGTTCTCGCAGTGAACGAGATGACCCAGGAGGCGCGGCTCTACTCGGGGTCGAGCTTCCGGTTCTTCGAGTCGTTCGTGATCCTCATGGTCGCCTATGTGGCGATCACCGCGGTGCTCTCGTTCGGGCTCAGTTGGATCGAACAGCGAATCGCCATCCCCGACCGATGATCACTTGTTGAGCGAGTCGCGGATCTCCCGGAGCAGCACGATGTCCTCCGACGGCTCGGCGGGTGCTTCCTCCTCTGCCTTCTCGAACGCGGCCCTGGCCCGGTTGTAGGCCTTCACCACGAGGAACATCACGAAGGCGATGATCGCGAAGTCGAGCGTCGCCTCGAGGAAGGCGCCCACGGATCCCTCGGGGAGCCCGGTCGCCTCGTCGATCTCACCGAACACCCACACACCCGTGAGGTCGGGGATCCCCAGGATCAGGCCTATCAGTGGAGAGACGATACGGCCCGTGAACGCCGTCACGACCTCCTTGAACGCAACACCCATCACGAAGGCGACCGCCAGGTCGATGAGGTTGCCCCGCATGACGAACTCGCGAAACTCCTTGATCATGTCCACTCCCGTCGTCGATCGGGTCGAAGCGTAGAGGGGTCGGTCCGACCTGCCCCGAGAAGGCGGGAGGCACCACTACGCCGTCCTCCATCGACGCGGCCCAACGAAGCCATCGCGCCGCCACTACCGTGCCGCCTGATGGCACGCTCACGCCCTGCATTCACCGACATGCACCTCGAGAACGGCGCACTCGAGACGACCGCAGAGATCACCCTCGAGTTCCGCGGGCGCGTCTGGCATGGGTCGGCAACCGGTCCCGGCGATCGGGACCATCGCCAACGCCTCGTCGGAGAAGCAGCCCTGAACGCCGTCCACAACCTGTGCGACCCCGACATCACGCTCGACCTCGCGGGCGTGGCAGCAACGGATATCGGCGGGATGACCATGGCGGTCGCCCAGGTGGAGCTCCATCCCTCCGGCGATCGCTACTCCGGATCGGCGCTCGTGAAGGACGGGAGCATCGATGACGCCACTGTCCGAGCCGTGCTGGATGCGATGAACCGCACCCTCGAGTTGATGGCCGGCGACCATTCCTGAGGATCCACAACCTCAGCCGACCCCTATACTCGCGCCGCCGCTCATGCGGCACCCCTTGTCCCTAGGCATCCCACGGCTGAGGGACGAGATGGGGGCGTGGTGAAGTCTGGAGTTCACGCCGGCCTGTCAAGCCGGAGGTCGCGGGTTCAAATCCCGTCGTCCCCGCCATGAGGCCCCTCCCGCGAGGGGCCTCGGGTGTCACAGCACTCGGTCAGGTAGCTCAGCTGGAAGAGCGCCGGTCTGAAAAACCGGAGGTCGGCGGTTCGATCCCGCCCCTGACCACCTCCGAATCCCCCTTATCTGCGGGGGATTTTCACGTATGGCCTTCTCTCAGGTTGGCCTCTCCACATTTGGCAGGTCCCGCTTGGGTGCCATCACCCAATCAATCCGCGTAGGCCCAGTGAAGTGAAGCGGGTGAAGAGAGGCCGACCATGAGGGTCTGGCGAGAGTGCCCAAGAGCCAGCGACCGGAGGCACGGCGGACTGTCCGGTTGGCAGCTTTTCGCCGTCAGACGACCAATTGGAAGTCGACGTCGACGCGGTCGGCAATGGACGTCACCTCACCGGGACGGGCGAGCAAGTAGCCCTGCGCTGTCGACACACCGAGGATCCGCAGCGCGGCCAGCTCCTCAGGTAGCTCCACCATCTCAGCGACGAGGGTCGTTGCCCGCCGGCTTGCAAATGCAACGAGGGCGGAGAGCAACGCCTGCTTCGATGAGGACCGGTGGACGTTCTGCACGAGGCTGCCGTCGAGTTTGATGATCTGGGGTCCGAGCCTCAGGATGTGATCAAGGCCCGAGACACCCGCTCCCACGTCATCAACGGCGAGGCGTACACCCTTCGCGCCGAGCAGCCCGAGGACGCCGACGAGGTCGTCGTAGTCCCTGACCACGCTGTGCTCCGTAACCTCGACCACGAGCCGGCTGGGATCGTCCATCGACGCGATGAGCGAGTCGAACTCGGGGGACAGGACCGCCTCGGCGGAGAGGTTCACCGAGAGGTACGCGTCGCCGGGGATCTCCTGCACTTGCGAGAGCGCCTTCTCGACCGCGGCCACCTCGAGGTCAACACCTATGCCGAGCCTACTGGCTTCGGCGAACACCGCCGCGGGGTCGGCACCGAGCGACGGAAACCTCGAAAGGGCCTCCACGCCCTCGATCCGCCCAGTGGCGATGGAGTACATCGGCTGGTAGACCACGTGGAAGTCCCCGTTCTCCAGGACATCGACGATCAGCCTCCTCCTGAGGCGGTTCTCCTCCGCCGATCCCGACACGTCCTCGATCATGTGGCCAACGAGGGCGGCGAGGCTGGTGAGGAACGCGACATCCTCGGGATCGATCTCAATCGGGCGCCGGGCATAGGCGCAGAGGGTCCCGTACACCTGACCTGCCTTCAGGGGGATCGGCACCCCGAGGTAGGTCCGGATCCCCAGGCGGTCGGTCACCCCCATCTGGGACGTCATGGCGTCGACCAGCGCGTCAGGGATCACTTGGGGCATCTCCCCCGAGGCGATGTAGTAGCAATAGGACTCCTCGAGGGTATCGGAGTCCCCAGGAGCGGGGACCGTACGCCACTCACTCGCGTCAACCACCCGGAAGACCCGGCTCTCCCCGACGAACTCTGAGACGAAGGCGACGTCCATCCCGAAGCGAAGTCGGATGCCGCGCAGCAACACGTTGAGTGCAATGGCAAGATGATCGAGTTCTTCTTCGCTGACTTGGGAGAACACGTGACGACCTTCGGACGACCAGGGAGGGCCCGAGCATACAGTTCATACGGGTGTTTTCCCGGGGCCTCTCGGGCGATCGCTGCCACCCGAGGTCGCAACGCTTCGAGAAGCCGTCGACGCACAAAGGGGATCAAGCTCCAGTACGAGCGGTAGCAAGACTCTCTCGAGAGACACGTAGAGACCGTCCGGAAACGTGCCGGTACGCCTGGGGAACGCTTCCGCGACGTCTGCCAGATGACCTTGTTGGAGGGCTTCGCCGAGCCGCCTCCCGCCACCGAGCCAGGCTCCCGTGCCGCCCATCTTCTCCGGGCAGTTCCTGCGCGGTTGCTCAGTGAGCGTCAGCGCTTGTCAGCGCGTCACCCTGAGGAACAGGAGAGCCTATGACGACGGGCACCATTGCCGAGGACAAGCATGAACACCAGGTGGTCGAGATGCCCCGTTCCGGTCTGAAACACCCGAAGTCGGCGGTTCGATCCCACCCCTGACCGCCCCGGACTCCCCTTTGTCTGCAGGGGATCCTTGCACTCGACTATTCCCCGGTGGGGTGATCCGTGCCCTCGGGAGGAGCGTGGCTCACGCCCCCGAGCCGGCGCCTCCGGTGCCCTCACCGTCCGCGTCCTGTCGGGTTCGTCGCGAGAACTCCTCATCGAGCGCGTCGAAGGCCACCGGCCAGTACTGCTGGAGGAAACCGACGTTCTCCGCTTCGACGTCCGGGTACCTCTCGCCGGCACCGTCGATGACTTGTCCCATCGTGTACCGCAGTTCAGTCCCATCCGGCGTCGACAGGAGCTCATAGGTCTCGCGATGTGTCAGGTCTTCGGATCCGGGCACTCGCATGACCGTGGAGAAGTAGGTGTGCGGCTCCCAGTCGGTCACGGTGTAGACGAAGTCCGCCAGCTCATGCTTGCAGTGGTAGCGGGTTCCGGTTCCCAGCCGGATCCCGTCGGGCATCGCCTGCACATCGACCATCTGCATCCACCGCAGCTTGAACGCTGGATCCGTCACCGCCTGCCACAGCACCGGGGACGACACCGAGAAGAACCTGCGCTCGGTGTAGACGCCGTCCTCCTCGGCCAGGAACACACGGTCGCGGCGTGACCTCTGCCGCTCCCACGCGACGGCCAGGTCGTAGACCCCGGCTGTCACCGTGCCGAAGTGCTCGAACTCCATCTGGTACTCGACGATCGCCTCCAGGGGTACGTTCATCTGCGCAAGGGCCGCCGAGGTGAACATCGCATAGCTGCCGATGCCCGTGACCTCCTTCACGTCGGTCTTCGCCATCCTGTGGACGAGGATCACGTCCGGTCCTGAGATGTCGGTCGACGAGCCGATCTCCATCAACTCGAACTCCCCGTGGTGGGCCAGGATCTTCAGGTCGAGGGCCTGGACGTTGGAGCAGGCGCGACACGTGCACGTGGTGTTCGCGATGATGTTCTGACGGTGAGCTGCGAACGTGTTGTACAGCCCCTCGCAGATCGTCAGGAAGGCCTCGCCGGAGGGGAACTCGTGGTCGGTGGTGTACGCGAGCACGGCATCGCCATCCATGCGCCAGAAATGCAGGGGGTCACCCACCTCGGAGACAAGGGACGAGAGCAGCTCCCGGAGGATGGGGTTCGCGTGGCCGAGCTCCGACTGCGTGAGGAAGGCGGTGTAGCCGGAGATGTCCGCGACGAGCATGTAGCCGCTGTGCATACCGCCTTCCCGGATGGACCGGGACGAGTATATCCGGGCGTTCTCACCCCGCTCGGGGGCCTGACCTTCGGTCGGCGGGTGGTTCGGACTCGTCCGAGGGGAGCCAGTGCATCCGGCCCTGCTCCGCTGCGGCAGTCCCCGGCTCGGGAGCCCGACCACTCCTAGGATCGGGGGAGTCCATTCAGGAAGGCCCGCCGTGCCCGAGTCACCAGTAGAGCGCTTCCGCGTCCGCGCGCTCGACGTGGACCCCGACGACTCCCTCAGCGCCGACGACGGATGGAAGGACATGGAGGTTCGGTGGCTCATCACCCACGAGAGCGTCGGCTCCAAGGCCACGGTGGTCGGGAGGACCGTGCTCCGCCCGGGCTCGAAGCACGACATCCACCGCCATGCGCACGCCGAGGAGTGGGAGTACATCGTGCAGGGCCACGCGGTCAAGCACATCGGCGACGATCGGGTGGAGGCGCGCACCGGCGACGTGGTGTTCGTCCCCGCTGGGGTGTTCCACGGACTCGAGAACGGCTCCGACACCGAGCCCCTCGTGACGGTGTGGGGGTACAGCGGAGCCTCGTCCCTCGAGGAAGCCGGATACGAGCTCCCCTGAGATCCCCCCGAGAAGTGGTCCCTCCGGTGTCCGGAGGGACATCGGTCCGCCGGGGACCCGGTGCGGTGCACGGAGGAGCACCGCACCAAGGTCAACCCCCTCGGCGGTCGGTCCCGGCGCAGGGGCGCCGAGGATCCCGGATCAGTGGAGCACCATGCCCCCATCGATCTGGAGCAACTGGCCGGTCATGTAGTCGCTCTCGGAGCTGGCGAGGAACGAGGCGGTGCCGACGATGTCATCGGGGTACGAATAGCGCTTCATCAGGATCATGTTCTCGGCGATCGAGTCCATCGACTCGCCCTTCTTGTCGAACATGCCCATCTCGACGAGGTCGCGGTCGAGCTGCTCCCACATCTCGGTGCGCACCACGCCGGGTGCGTAGCCGTTCACCGTGATGTTGTGCTCCACGAGCGCCTTTGCGCCACCCTTGATGAGTGCGAGGACGGCGTGCTGGGTCATCCCGTACACGACCACGTCGATGAACGTGTCGCGCGACAGGATGGAGCCCACGTTGATGATCTTGTAGGGGTAGTCCTGCGTGCCCTGCTTCACCATCTGGCGAGCGGCCTTCTGCATGACGTTGAGCTTGCCCCAGGCGTTGACCGCATTGATCTTCTCGTAGTTGTCCCTCGTGACGTCGAGGAACCACATCGGCTTGTTGATGCCGGCGTTGTTGAGGACGACGTTGATGCTGCCGAACTCGGCGACCGTGTGGGCAACGGCGGCCTCGGCATCATCCTCATTCGTGACGTCGAGCTTGATGTGCGTCGCCACGCCACCCGCGTCGTTGATCTCCTGGGCAACCTGGGCGACGCCCTCGACGTTGATGTCGCCGAGGCAGACCTTCGCCCCCTGGGCGGCGTAGTGCTTCCCCACTGCGGCGCCCATTCCCTGCGCAGCACCGGTGATGAGGACGTTCTTTCCCTCAAGTCGTGTCGTATCCATGGATGCCTTCCTTCCCTTCTCTCGGGGTCAAGCGGCACGGAGACCCGGGCGGGGCCAGCCCACCCGGGTCTCGTGCATCAGTCGTGTGTCAGAGCCTTCGGCTTACCACTCAGGGGCGACCGAGGGGTCCTCTGCGTTGTCGCCAGTGACCTTCACCGACGGCATGAACTTCACGATGCGCTCGGTCGGGTTGGTCGTGAGCACCTCGTAGGCCGTCACGGCTGCGTTCTCACCGTCCCAGGAGGACGACTGGAACACGGTGCCGTCGATCTCACCGCTGATGACCAGCGGGTTGCCGAGGAACGTGTTACCGATCGACGTGATGATGAGGGACTCAGGATCGATGCCCTGGGCCTTCAGTGCGTCCACCACGCCAGCGACCATCGTGTCGTCGGCCGCGTACACGCCACCGATGTTCTCGGCACCAACGGCCGTGATCATCTCTGACGCCGCGATCTGCGACTCGTCCTTGTTCCAGTTGCCCGGCTGGCGGGCGAGGATCGTGACATTGGGGCACTGGTCGTTGATCGTGTCCTCGAAGCCGTTCTCGCGGTCGATGGCCGTGGAGTTACCCGTGAGGCCGTTCACCATGATGATTCCGACTTCCTCGCCACCGGCGAGCTCGCAGAAGATCTCGGCGGATGCCACACCCTGCCCGTACGTGTCGGGGCCGGAGTAGGCAGCCGAGAGCTCCTGGTCTTCTGGGTTCAGGTCCGAGTTCGTCACCGTGACGGGGATGCCGGCATCGGCCGCTGCCTCGAGGCAGGGACGCACCGTGTCACCCACGGCCGGCCACAGGATGATGAGATCCGGCTCGGCGGCCACGGCCACCTCGCACTCACTCGCCTGCTTGTCGGCGTCGTACTGGGAGTTCGTGATGGTCAACTCCAGCCCGAGCTCCGCGGCCTTCGCCTCGAAGGGGGGCAGGTACGTGGTTCCATACGGCTGGTCGTTGCCCTGCGGGAGCAGCGCGTAGACCTCGTAGGTCATGTCCTCGGCGGGCGCGTCGGTGGCGGCCGGGGCGTCGGTCGCGGCGGGGGCCTCGGTGTCGCTCGCACCGTCGCTCGCACATGCGGCGAGCACGAGCGTCAACGCTGCGAGCATCCCGATGAACCTCAAATATCGCTTCTTCATAGCTGGATGTTTCCTTCCTCCTCGGCCCGCCGACTCTCGACGGGCCGTTGGGTCAGCCGACTGGCTGGCCCCCCGTCCGACCGCGCAGGAACGCGCGAGCGCTCCCGATGACCGTCCGGAGATTCGTGGGATCGGTGACGACGGCAAGCAGCAGCACCGCACCGATGATGATGTTCTGGACGTCCACCTGGACACCGGAGAACGTGAGTCCGACCTGGAGCATGCCGAGCGAGGCGGCGCCGAGGAGCGTCCCGAAGACCGAACCGCGACCGCCGTTGAGCAGGATGCCGCCGATGATGGCCGCGGCGAAGCTGGCCAGGAGCACGGTGGACCCGGCGGTCGGGTCGGCAGCCGTCCGTTCGAGCGTGTTCACGACCCCAGTGAGGGCGGCGACGAAACCCGAGATCATGAAGCCGGTGTAGATCCGCCGCCGAACCGGGATGCCCGCGTCGAAGGCGGCCTCGCGGTTGCCGCCGACCGCGTAGAACTCACGTCCCGTGCGCACCCTGCTCAGGAAGACCTGGAGGGCGATGAACACGAGGATGAAGATGATCATGCGCGGGGTGAGCTCGCCGATGATCGGCTTGCCGAAGGCGATCCCGAAGTCCCGATTGGCCAGGCGGACCGGTTCCTCGTTCGAGAGGACGAATGCGCCTCCTCGCAGGAAGAACAACATGCCGAGTGTCGCGATGAACGAGTTGATCCCGACGTCGATGACGAAGAAGGCGTTGATCATCCCGATGACGAGTCCGGCCACCAGTGCTGCGATGACCCCCATCCAGATCTGCTCGAAGCTCGCGAACACGACACCGGACACGGCGAGCGTGCTGGCGACGGCGAGATCGAGTTCACCCATGAGGATCACCGCGGTGAGGCCGAGAGCGACGAGGCCGACGAGGGCGATCCGCCCGAGCGTCACCTGGTAGGCGGTGAACACGAGCGGCTCCATGAACGCCATCACGATGCTCACGATGAGGAGGAGCGTGATCGCCCTGCCCTCCGTGCGTCTGCCGAGGATCGTGCGGGTGCGGGAGAGGAAGCCCTGCGGTTCGATCGGTGCGGTACCGAGGCTCATGAGCCCGCCCTCCTTGCAAGCGAGTCTGCGGAAACGGCCGCCACGATGAGTGCACCGATGACCATCTGCTGGACACCGAAGGAGAGGCCCGAGAGGACCATGATGTTCGTCAGGACGCTCACGAACACGACACCGAGCAGGGTGCGGGCGACGCTGCCCCGACCACCGAAGACGCTGGTGCCTCCGACGATGATCGCGGCGAGCGCTCGGAAGTCGTAGCCGTTGGACATCGCAGAGACAGCGGTGTTCGAGAAGGCCCCCAACACGAACCCGCCCACCATCGCGCCGATCGCCGACAGGGTGAACGCGCCGATCACCACGCCCGCGGTGTTCACACCGGCGAGTCGGGTGGCCGCGCGGTTCGAACCGAAGGACTTCACGAGGAATCCGAACGTGGTGCGGTTGAGCACCCATGAGAGCAGGATCGTCATGCCGAACAAGACGAGCATCGACAGCGGGAACGGGCCGAGTTTGGCGAGTCCGAACTGGCGGACAGGCCCGTCAGGAGGCCCGAAGTAGATGCTCCCGCCGGAGAGCCATCGGAGGATGCCGAGGCCGATGAAGGTGGTGGAGAGGGTGACGATCACGGCGTTCGCCTTGAACACGCCGACCGCCACGCCGTTCACGACGCCGTAGACGAGGGCGATGAGGAACGCCATGCCCATCGCGAGGAAGATGTTGGTCTCATTGCTCACCGCGATCATCACGACGGCAGCCGTCGCGACCTGGGCGACCACCGACAAGTCCAGGTAGTTGCCCGTGATGACCACGAAGGTCATGCCGACGGCGACGATCCCGATGGGGGCAGCCCGGTTGAAGACGTCCGTGATGTTGTTCAGCGAGACGAACCCCTCGATGAAGACCGCCGCAATCAGGATGAGGAGGCCGGTGAAGACGAAGATCCCTCGACTCGACAGCCACACGACGAGGTTGAACGAACTCTCCTCGACATCGGCCTCCGGAATCCGTCCCGGGGCGTCCACTCCTGTGGTCGGTTCGTTCGTCATGAAGCCTCCCCGTGCGCCACGGCACTTCCCGCCGCCAAGGCCATGACGGAGTTCTCATCGGCCTCCAGGCCATCGAGGACACCCACGACTCGCCCGTCCCGCACCACGTGGATGACGTCGGAGAGCTCGAGGAGCTCTGGGAGATCGGAGCTCACGACGATGACCGCCGCCCCGCCCTCGGCGAGCTGGCGAACGAGGCGGTGGATTTCTGCCTTTGCGCCCACGTCCACGCCGCGTGTCGGTTCGTCGAGGATGATCACCTTGGGTTCACGGCCGAGCCACTTGGCGAGCGCAACCTTCTGCTGGTTCCCGCCGCTGAAATCACCGACGAAGAAGTTGATCTTGGGAGGTCGGAGCCCGACCCGCTCCGCGAGTTCCTGGGAGAAGGAGGCAATCCTGGCCCGGGCGAGGATGTTGAGGCGGGAGAGACGGCGCCGATTGGGGAGGGTGATGTTGTCGGCCACCGTCATGGTGAGCGCCAAGCCGTCCGCGCGCCGTTCCTCGGGCACGTAGGCGATGCCACTCCGGATGGCCTGGCCGTAGCCACGAAGCTGCGTCGTGGTGCCGTCGATCGTGAGCGTGACGGTTCCACCCGTGCGGATGTCGGCGCCGATCATGGCCCGCACGAACTCGGTACGCCCGGCTCCGACGAGGCCTCCCAGGCCGACGATCTGCCCGGCTCGCACATCGAGGTCGATCCCGTTCACGCCCTGCGCCTCGACACCGCGTGCGCTGAGCACGACGTCGCCGAACTCGGTTGCTTCTCGGTGGGTGGCCAACACACGCTTGAGTTCCCGCCCGACCATGGCGTCCACCACCTCGTTGGGGGTGGTGTCGTCGATGTCGACCGTGGTGACCCGCTGGCCGTCGCGAACGATCGTGACGCGATTGCAGATGGCGAAGATCTCGGGGATGCGATGGGAGATGTAGATGATCGCCAGCCCCCGTTCGGCGAGCCGCCTGAGCATGTCCAGGAGGTAGTCGGTCTCAGCGGGGGTGAGGGTTGCGGTTGGCTCATCGAGGATGAGCACCTTGGGATCGCGGGCAACGGCCCGGGCGATCTCCACGAACTGCCGCAGCGCCATCGGGAGCCGGACCACCGGCTCATCGAGGTCGACGTTCACACCGATCTCGCTGAGGGCACCGGACCCGATGCGGCGCATCTCCTTG
The DNA here is from genome assembly GCA_964600365.1 of uncultured Acidimicrobiia bacterium. Taxonomy (GTDB): domain Bacteria; phylum Actinomycetota; class Acidimicrobiia; order Spongiisociales; family JAENVV01. The sequence goes on along the minus strand of CAZRJG010000016.1, from coordinate 28,506 downwards.
AAGTCGATGAAGCCGTTCTTGTCAGGGGTGGAACCGAGCACGATGTTCTCGGCCACGGTCATCTCCGGGACGAGGCTCAACTCCTGGTGGACCAGTGAAACGCCTGCGTCGAGGGCAGCCCTGGTGCTCCCGGCTTCGAGAACGTCCCCGTCGACGGTGACGGTCCCCTCATCGGGGGTGAGGATCCCGGCAAGCACCCGCATGAGGGTCGACTTCCCCGCGCCGTTCTCGCCCACGAGGCCATGCACCTCTCCCGGCGCAACGGCGAGACTCACGCCATCTACTGCGACGGCGCCGCCGAATCTCTTGACGATGCCCGAGGCTTCGATGATGGGAGCAGCCAACGAACATTCCTCCGTACTCGCAGACACACCAGATGCCAAACGTTTGGCACTTCCGAGCCGATTGTTGACATGCCCGACCTCCCGTGTCAAACGAAACACGGGATTTTCTTTCCCGGTTACCGAGAATCCCTCCGATGCGTGCACACGTGTGCACCGCCGGGATTCGGCGACTACGTTGACCGAGATGGCACGAGGCACACGTTGAGCGAGATCGGCGAAGAGGGCCCTCCGCGCCGCGCTCCGGTGACCCTCCACGACGTCGCCAAGGCAGCGGGCGTCCATCCATCCACGGTCTCCCGCGCCCTCGACCCGGGAGCGACGCGACGAGTCAACGCGGAGACGCGCCACATGATCGAGGAGACCGCACGGCAACTCGGTTACCGGCCGCACCTCTTGGCCCGGGGACTCAAGGGCGGCAGGAGTGGCGCGGTGGGGGTCGTCGTGGCCGACATCGGCAATGTGTTCTTCGCCCCGATCATTCGCGGGATCGCCCTCTCATTGGAGGCGTCGTCACTCATGCCGACGATCGCCGAGACCCAGGAGGACAGCCTCCGCCTCGAGGTCGTCGTCGACCACCTCCTCAGCCGTCGCGTCGATGCCCTCGTGGTGCTCGCGGCCCGGCGGGGAGATCGGGAGTTCTTGGAGGCGGTCGCCGAGCAGGTCCCCGTCGTCCTGGCCGACCGCCCCCTCGAGGGGACGAGCCTGCCGAGGGTCGGCCAGGACAACCACAGCGGCGGACGCCTCATCGCCGAGCACCTCATTGCCCTGGGGCATCGCGACATCGCAGAACTCGCCGGCTCAGCCGACGTGGGGACCCTCGCCGAACGTTCACAGGGCTTCAACGAGGCGCTCCGGGATGCGGGCATCGAACCGATCCCCTTCTCCTCCCATGCCGACCCCCTCACGCCCGCTGAGGGGACCAGGGTGATGGAGGAGTTCCTCTCGCACGCGCGCACCCCGACGGCGATCTTCGCCCACAACGACCTCTTGGCCGTGGGAGCGATCGCTGCACTCCGAGCGCGCGGTATTCGCGTGCCGGAGGACGTGTCCGTGGTCGGCTACGACGACATGCCCCTCGCCGCATACCTCTCGCCTCCGCTCACGACCGTCGCCTTCCAAGGCCTGGAGATCGGGGAGCACGCCGGCGAGATGGTCATGCGGCAACTCAGAGGCGAGAAGGCCGAGGACATCGCGGTCTCGCCGCGGCTCATCGTGCGCGGGACCACCCGTCGCATGACGGCTTGATCAGTCGACGAACGGGCCGCCGTCGAGCCACCGCTCCATCATCGTTCGCCGCCCCTCATCGATCACCTCGAGCAACACGCCGTGGAGGTGCGCGGGGTCGTAGTGGGCGGTGAGCAGATGATTGGATGCGTTGAACTGCGCAGCAATGCGTTCGAGCGGAGGACCGTCATCCCGGCCCGACAACGCTGCCAGATCGCCCGACCACGCCCCGATGTGGTGGAACCCTTCGCCACGGCCGGCGGCATACAGGCCATCGCCAGCGGATTGGACCAACTCGATGTGTGGGGGACCCTCCACCGAGTACACGACGTCGAGCTCCAGGTCGATCGTGCCCACGCCCGCCTCCCAGAACCGGGACCGGGTCGTCGTCCTCCCCGTCCAAGAGACGCCGAACACCTCACCGAATCGGTCCATCGCGGCGTCGAGGTCATGGACGAGGAACCCGATGTGGAAGAAGGGGGCCGCAGTCATGCGTGTGCACCTCCGATGGAGAGATGGACCTTGATGGTGTCCTTCCGCGCCGCAGCCTCGAGGGCCGCCGGGGCGCCGTCGAGCGAGTGGACCTCCGAGACCAGGACGGTGAGGTCGACGCCGACGCGATCGAGGAAGCGGATGGCGTCGGGCCACACCCCGGCCGAGCCCACCTGTCCCCGAACGGTCAAGGCCTTGCCCATGACGAGGCCGAGCTCGGCGGGGACGACGTCCCCAACACTGATGCCGAGGGCGACGACCACCCCGGCATGCCCCGCGAGTCGCAGCGCCGAGGCGAGTGCAGTCGGCCTTCCAGCTGCTTCCACGACGAGCGACGCCATGCGCCCCGCCGTCGCCTCCTCGACCGCAGCCTGCACATCGCCTCCGGCGTCGACGACCACATCCGCTCCGAGCGACGTGGCGAGCGTTCGACGGCTGCGATGGGGGTCGACGAGGATGACCCGGGCACCCCGGCCCTTTGCCGCGGCTACGGCGCACAGGCCGATCGGCCCACCGCCGAGGACCACGACATCGTCAGCGGCGTCCACGCCCCTGGTCGCAGCGAAACCCACCGTGAACGGCTCGACGAGCGCGCCAAGGACCGGGTCGAAGCTGTCCGGAAGCCGGTGGAGCCATGCGCCCTTGGCCACCATGCACTCGGCTGCCGCCCCGTCGATCGTGAAGCCAACATGGGCGTCCGAGGCGACTGCGCACTCCCCGACCACGTAGTCGCCGACGGACAAGCCGACAGTCGCCTCTCCTACCTCCTCGACCACGCCGGTCCACTCGTGGCCGGGAACGACCGGCCACGGAATGGGGAGGATGTAGTCGCCTGCGAGCAGCCCCAGATCAGAGTGGCAGATCCCCACGCGGGTAGGGCGGACCAGCACCTCGTCCGGGGCAGGGCGCGGGCGCTCGACGTCGCGGATCGATGCTGATCCTGGACCGTCGAACACGAGTGCCTTCATGCGGTTCTCCCGATGCCTCGACCCGACTTCCATCGGGCGCGAGCGGCAGCGTATTCGATCCGCCTCAGCGAGACACCCGTCGACCGGCGGAACGCCGACCGAAGGCTATCAATCCGCCAAACGTTTGCCGGTCTCGCGCCCCCTTCGGGGCTCGCCGGCCACCTCGGAGGAGATCACGTCACGTCCGCGATCCCGGGAAGCCATCCCCCCTACCCTCACGACATGGCACGCGACCTCTCCGCCGTGGATCCCAGCCTCCGACCGGCGCTCAAGCGATTCCCGCCCATCACCTTCGGACCGGTGACGACCCGCCTCATGCGGCTCATCGGCCGGTTTGTGCAACCCCCCGTCGACGCGCCGGACCTCACGAGCACGGAGCACACGGTGCCCGGGTCCGGCCTCCCTGCATGGGTCCACCGTCGCCTACGCGACCCGCTCCCCGCACTGCTCTGGCTCCATGGCGGTGGCCACGTCGTGGGGGACCCCGAACAGAGGCGATGGGCCGACGAGTTCACGTCTCGCCTTGGGTGTGTCGTCGTCTCGGCCGGGTACCGACTGTCGCCCGAGCACCCCTTCCCCGCGTCACTCGACGACGCCCACATGGCGTTCCGATGGATGGTGGAACATGCAGAGGATCTCGCCCTCGACCCGGAGCGGATCGTCATCGGCGGCGAGAGCGCAGGTGGCGGGCTCGCCGCCTCCCTCGTACGGCGTCTCTCCGACGAAGGCACCCGCGTGGCCGGCCAGCTTCTCGTGTACCCGATGCTCGACGATCGCACAGCCACTCGCACCGACATCGGCCCCAAGGACCACCTCGTGTGGAACAACGCCTCGAATCGCTACGGCTGGGCCTCCCTGCTCGGCGTTCCGCCCGGTGGGAAGTCACTTCCCGAGTACGCGGTACCCGCCCGCCGGGCAGACCTCACCGGGCTTCCGCCCGCGTGGATCGGCGTCGGGGACCTCGACCTCTTCGTCGACGAGGACAGGGCCTACGCCGAGCGGCTCCGCGAGTCCGGGATCGACGTGGAGTGGGTCCTGTCGGAGGGAGCTCCCCACGGGTTCGTCTCACTCAACCCCGCAGCGCTCATCAGCACGACGTTTCTCGACGGCGCTGCTGCCTTCCTGCGGGGCTGCTTCGGCAGCTGACCAGACAATCCCGCCGATCCCGTATCGTCATCCCCACAGGCCAAAGGAGACGACATGGAATACCGCCGCATGGGCAACAGTGGCCTCAAGCTGAGCGTGCTCTCGTTCGGCTCGTGGGTCACCTTCGGCTCACAACTCGACGACGATGCTGGGCTCGAGAGCATGCAACTCGCCTGGGACGCCGGTGTGAACTTCTTCGACAACGCCGAGGTGTACGCCGGCGGCGAGTCTGAGCGGATCATGGGCCAGGCCCTGCAGCGCCTCGGATGGCCTCGTCACTCGTACATCGTCTCGACGAAGTTCTTCTGGGGGATCCACGACACACCGAACACCCGCAACACCCTCAACCGGAAGTACCTCATGGAGGCCATCGACGCCTCACTCGAGCGACTCCAGCTCGACCACGTCGACCTCGTGTACTGCCACCGACCCGATCCCCACACGCCGGTCGAGGAGACCGTGTTCGCCATGTCCGAGATGGTCTCGTCCGGCAAGGCGCACTACTGGGGCACATCGGAGTGGTCGGCCGACGAGATCCGAGCTGCATGGGAGATCGCCGAGCGCCACCACCTCCACAGGCCACAGGTGGAGCAACCCGAGTACAACCTCTTCCGTAGGGAGAAGGTCGAGAAGGAGTACGCCCGCCTCTACGAGGACATCGGCCTCGGCACGACCACATGGAGTCCCCTCGCCTCGGGCCTCCTCACCGGGAAGTACCTCGACGGGATACCCGAGGGAAGCAGGGCAACCCTCGTGAAGTTCCTCGCCGACCAACTCACCGACGAGGAAGCCAACGCGAAGGTCCGTCGCCTCCAACCCATCGCCGAGGAACTCGACTGCTCACTCGCCCAACTCGCCATCGCGTGGTGCGCGTCGAACCCCCACGTGTCATCGGTGATCACCGGGGCGAGCAACCTCGACCAGGTCCGTCACAACATGGAGGCGAAGCACCTCATCGACGCCATGGACGAGGACGTCCTCGGCAGGATCGACGAGATCTTCGGCTGATCACCCCACGGGCGCCGGGCCCGTCGAACCGCGCACCACGAGCGTGGTCGGCGCCACCTCGTGAATCGGCGCTCCCGCCGCCTGCAACTGGTCGAGCACCCTCCTGGCGGCAAGGGCGCCGAGCGCCACCACGTCCTGGCGAACTGTCGTGAGTCCGAGGAGGTCAGCGAGGTCGTGGTCGTCGAACCCGACCACGGAGAGGTCCTCGGGGACCCTCACGCCCAGGGATCGAGCGGCCTGCAACACGCCGAACGCCATCTCGTCGGAGAACGCGAAGACCGCCGTCGGGGTCTCCCGGGCCGACAGCAGCCGCATGCCCGCATCGACACCGCCCTGTGTCGTGAACTCGCCGTACGCCGTCTCCATCACCTCCACGCCGACCTCCGCGAGGCCCACCCGGAACCCCCTGGCTCTCTCGAAGGGAGCAGAGTGGACGATGGCGACGCCTGGCACCCCATCCACCATCGCCACCCGACGATGGCCGAGCCGGGCGAGGTGCCTGCCCACCTGGGCTGCCGCATCGAAGTTGTCGATGAGCACCGAATCGAATCGCTCGCTGCGAGAGCCCGCCGTGACGACGACGCGGGCCGACTCGCCCACGGCCTCGACCTCTTCGTCCTCGAGGAGGAGGTCCACGAGAAGGAGCCCGTCGACCCGAGGGGCGAGCGCCCTGACCCGGTCGACCACGGCGCTGGGATGGGATCGGTCTGCGACGGCGAGGAGGAGGTCGAACCCCTCCCCTGCAAGTACTCCTTCGACGCCAGAGAGCATGCGCCCGGCGAACCATGAGCCCACGTTGCCGGCAAGCAGGCCGATCGTCGACGTCGAGCCTGCAGCGAGACGCGCCGCGCTGGGATCGGGCCGATAGCCCATTGCCTCGGCGGTCGCCTGCACGCGCTCCCTGGTGGCCGGGGCGACGTTCGGAAGCCCTCGCAGCGCCCTGCTCACCGTGGCGAGGGAGACCCCGGCCTCTCGGGCCACATCGTCGATGGTGATCTTCACAAGGGGGATGTAAGCGCTTTCAGTGCGCTGGGGCAACGTCAGTCCGGGCCAAGAGGACGTGCCTCGCCTCGATGGGCTTGCTGGACGTGTCGCCCCGGGGGCTCCCACGCCCCCGGGCGGACCCTGGCGATGGGGTCGCAGACCGGACCACCTCCGGAACCCTCTCTTCCACGAGGCAAGAAAGACCGCACCCACGGATCACCGAGGCGTTCGGGTTCCTCCACCGCGCTGTCCGCCATCGATGCCTCCTGTGCGCTCGGGCCCAGGAACGGGGTCCGCTCCTCTCCGCACATTATCGAACACGCGCAGCGCGTATCGATCGGTCATGCCGGCGACGTAGTCGATCACGTTCTCCATCACGGTGTCACCGGGGCGGAGCGTGCCGGCGGGCATCTCGTCGGGATGGGCGAGAAAGAACTCCACGAGGGAGCCAACGACCTCGATCGCCTGCTCGCGCTGGTCGTCGGTCTCGGGGCGGAGATAGACGCGCTCGAACATGAAGCTCCTGAGGTCGTGCATCACCTCGAGGACTCCCTCCTCCATACGCACCTCGTCGGAGTCGGCGGAGCCCTCCACCACCGCCCGGATCATCGTGCCGATCCACCCGGAGCCGGGGGTGCCGAACACGTCGAGCGCCCTCGCCGGGAGGTCCCCGACCGAGAGCACCCCCGCCCGGATCGCGTCGTCGACATCGTGGGTGAGGTAGGCGATCCGGTCGGCGAACCGGCATGCCATGCCCTCGGGGGTCGCCGGGGGCGGATCGATCTTCCAGGAATGCGCCCGGATGCCGTCGAGCACCTCCCACGAGAGGTTGAGGGGCTCGAGTTCGCTGAGGAGACGCACCCCGTGCGCGCTGTGCAGCCACTCGCCCTCGACGAACTCGCTGAGGGCGTCCTCCCCGGTGTGCCCGAACGGGGAGTGGCCCACGTCGTGGGCGAGGCAGATCGCCTCGGTGAGGTCCTCGTTGAGACCGAGCGAGGCTGCGATCGCCCTGCCGATCTGGGTCACCTGCGTGGTGTGCGTGAGCCGGGTGACGAAGTGGTCCCCATCGGGATTCATGAAGACCTGGGTCTTGTGCTTTAGGCGCCGAAAGGCCTTCGTGTGGAGGATCCGGTCCCGATCGCGTTGGAACGCCGTGCGGAACTCGTCGGGCTCCTCGGGAACGGCCCGCCCCCTGCTCGCCGTCGAGGCAGTTGCCCCGGGGGCGAGCCGATCGCGTTCCAGTTGCTCTCGTTCGAGGCGCCGGACGGGCCTGAGATCAGACAATGCGCTCCCTGATGCGGGCCGACAAGTAGTCCATCGACGCGACGACGATGGCGATCGCCAGCATGTTCACCGACGCTGCCTGGTAGTTCAGCAGGCGGATGTTCTGCTGCAGGAGGAAGCCGATACCGCCACCACCGCCGAAGCCGATGATGGTGGACATGCGCACGTTGATGTCCCAGCGGTACAGGGTGAACGAGATGTAGGGCGGGATCACCTGGGGCAACACCGCGTAGGCGATCGTCTGCAGGCGCGTGGCACCCGATGCCTTCACCGCCTCCACCGGGCCCGGGAGGATCGACTCCACCTGTTCCGAGTAGAGCTTGGCGAGCGCCGCGATCGTGTGCGTGGCCAAGGCGAGGGAGCCGGCGAAGGGCCCCAAGCCCACCCACACGGCGAACACGATCACCATGATGAGTGGCTCGATCGAGCGGAGCGCGTTGAAGATCGTCCGCGACACGTAGTAGAGGCTGAGGCCGATGGCAATGTCGTCCTTGCGGAGTGATCGGACTGCGAGGGCCAGTCCGATCACTGCGCCGACTGCGCCCGGGAACCAGATGGTCGTCCGCGGGTCGTTCAACTGGTACAGCCACGCCACGCCCTGGGCCAGCATGGCGGCGAGCACGCCGCCTGCGAGTCCTGCGAGCGGGACCGCGATGGCCCTCCGGACACCGGTCGGCAGCGTCTGGCGGAGCACGGCGGCGAGGCGGCCTGCGAGTTGGACCGCCACCCCCGTGGTGATGAGCGCAGTGACCACGGTGATGATGGCGGCGAGGATGTCGCCGAGCGTCTCGACGAACGCCCCGACGAACTCGAATCTGGCCAGGTTGGGAGCCGCCCACGCCCCGAAGTCACTGAGGAGGTCGGCGAGCAAGAAGAGCACGAGGATCGAGGCCACTGCCGACACGAGCATGAGCGACACCCGAACCGCTCGCTCGGAACGCGGGATGAGTCCTTCGTCGATCGGTGGGAAGGCCCGTCTGAGGGCCAAGAGGATCGCAGTCGGGATCGCGACCAGCCCACCCACGACCAGCCCGACGCTGTCGGTCAGGAGCAAGGACACATCCTGCATCCATCGGGCCGCGGCCACGCCCGCCACCACGCCGACCGGGAGGACGAGGATCTGGAGGCTGAGGCGTAGCACCGTGGTGGTGACCTCGCGCATGATGTTCCGAGCGGCGATGAAGCTGAACGGGACGGCGATGAGCACGCCCACCGACGTGGCGAGGAACGCCATGAGGACGGTCTCGACGATCCGATCCCACGTGTCATAGGCAGCCTGGGAGAGGCGCGGCGAGCGAACCTCCTCCACGATCGGATCGCCACTCGAGTCGACGTCGTCCGTCTCGACCATCACGTACTCGGGGGAGAACACGGAGCCGATCGGTTCGCGGGTGATCACCCGGATCGTCTGAACGGCATCCTCGGCGCGCTCCCGGGTGCCGACGACGACCTCGAAGTCACCGTTCTCGTCGGCGATGAAGTCGTCGAGTCGGAGTTCGATTTCTCCGGACGAGGGGACTTGGTAGATCGTGCCTCGTGCGTTGGGGGAGAAGTTCTCGCCGACCACCGTGAGATCGATCCCCGGCTCGCCACATGTCGGCTCGACGGACACCTGCCGGTCGTCGGGACCGTACTCCGCGGTGGGGATGTCGGGTCCGCAGGGAAGGGAGAAGGAGGCGTCGGTGGCGGTCTCGATCCGCTCGTAGGTGAAGACCTCGGGCTTGGCGAGCGCTCGCAGCACCCGGACCAACTGCGTCTGGCGGGTCTCCGAGCGGATCTCGTCGAGGTTCACATCGGTGACTTGGAAGGTGTACGAGTACACGACGATCGCGATGACGACGAGGAGCGGGAGGCGGACGATCGTCCAGAGGGAGCGCTTCTTATCCGACACGCTCGGCATCCTTCCCGTAGATCTCCCGGAACTTGGCGTCGTCGATCTCCTCGGGCGCTCCCTCGAACACAAGGTATCCGTCGTTGAGCGCGATCGCCCGATCGGCGTATCGGTGGACGAGGTCGAGGAAGTGAAGTGAGCAGAGGACGGTCACTTCGTCCTCCTGGTTGATCTGCTCGAGGTATTGCATGATCGAGTGGGCGAGCACCGGGTCGAGGGAGGCGACCGGCTCGTCGGCGAGGATCATCTCGGGATCCTGCATGAGGGCACGGGCCACACCGACCCGCTGTTGCTGGCCCCCGGAGAGCGCGTCGGCCCTGCTCGTGGCCTTCTCGGACAGACCCACCCGCTCGAGTTGGGCGTAGGCCTTGTCGATGGCCTCCTGCGGGAAGCGATTGAGGACGCTCCGCATCGGGTTCACATACCCGAGGCTTCCCTGGAGGACGTTGGTGAGCACCTTGGACCGGTGCACGAGGTTGAAATGCTGGAAGACCATCCCGATACGACGCCGCATCGGCCTCAGTTCCTCCTGGGAGAGCGCGGCGATGTCGACGCCGTTCCAGAGGATGCGCCCCTCGGTGGGCTCGATGAGCCGGTTGATGCAGCGCAACAACGTCGACTTTCCGGAACCCGAGAGGCCGATCACGGCGAGGAACTCCCCGTCGGGGACCTCGAAGGACACGTCCTTGAGTGCGACCGTTCCGTTGTCATACACCTTCGTGAGGTGCTCGATCTTCAGCATCCCGCCTCCCGAGGATGGAAGTGGGGCCGGGGGATCACTCCCCCGGCCCCACCAGTGGCTCAGGTGGTTGGGCTAACCCTCGATCTCGTAACCGACGAGGGCAACCATCGCACGAACGGAGTCGTACTCGGCGTCCGTCGCGGCCTCGATGCCGGTCCAGCCGTAGAAGTCCTGGTTTCCGATCGACTCGGCCCATGCCTCCGTCTCGGCGAAGGCGACGAGCGCCTCCTCGATCTGGGCACGGACGTCAGCCGGGAAGTCCGGACCGAACGACAGGGTGTCGTTGGGGATCTCATCCGAGATGGTGAGGATCTTCACCTGCTGGATGATGTCCGGTGCGTCGTTGCGGGCCGACGCACGAGCGTCGAGCACGCGCCACTGTGCGTCGTCGGGACCACAGAACAGACGGGAGCCGTCCTCATTCGGCGCACAGGAGTCCACGATCTCGTCGGGGATCTCCGGGGCATCACCGATCGCCCAGTCGAAGTTCGGCGTGAGCGGAGGGGAGAAGTACGTCGTGGCGAAGTCGGCCTCACCGTTGTAGACGGCGAGCGCCGCCTGCGGGTGGCCGCCTGCCTCGACGATCTCGCCAGGGGTCACACCCAGCTCGTCGAACATGAGGAACGGCACCATGTAGCCGGACGTCGATCCCGAATCCGGGATGGCCCAACGGAGGCCTTCGAGATCCTCGAGCGACGTGATGTCCGAGTCGCGGGGGACGAGGAACTGCGCCCAGTACACCGACCAGCCGAAGCGGACGGCCTTGAACGCAACGTCCACGCCACAGCGCTCCGAGGCGATCGCGTAGCCGAGGCCGGGGATGAAGCCCATGGTGTTCTCGGGGGAGGCGCACATCTCCTCGATGGTTGCGGCGTAGGACGTCGGGACCTGCACCTCGAACGAGAGACCAGTGGCCTCTTCGAGGGCTGCCCTCATGATGTCGCCACCGGTGACGATCACCTCTGCCTCGGCGGACGGGACGAAGAGCACCTGGATGGGGTTCTCCGGCGAGCCGACGGCCGGAGCGGCCTCGGTGGTCGTCGTCTCAATCGCCTCGGTGGTGGTGGTTTCGGGGGCGGCCGTCGTTGCCGGCGCTTCCGTGTCTACGGGTGCCTCGGTGGTGTCGGCGGTGTCGCTCACACATGCGGCGAGGACAAGCGCGAACACGACGAACAGCGCCCAGCGGGCGGTACGTGTCATGGAAGGGTTCTCCTGGTCGTTGGTACTCCTCCGCGGACTCCGCGGCGGCCGGGACCATGGGTCCCTGTTCCGCCATGGTTGAGGGGCGAGTTGTCGCCCCCTCGTCCGTTCCGTGAACCCTAGATGAACGCAGTCACGACGTCACCAAGGGGCAGGGCCGCCCCCGGCGATGCAGAACTCATTCCCCTCAGGGTCCGCCATCACGATCCAGTGGTAGCCGTCCCACGCTCGCCGGTCGACTTCACGCGCGCCAAGGTCGATCGCCCGACGCGCTTCTCCGAGGACGTCGTCCGTCTGGAGGTCGACGTGGACCCGGTTCTTGCCCGCCTTCGCCTCGGGGACCACCTGGAAGGCGATCACGGGAGCACCCTCTGCCTGCGGGGCGAGCCACGCGTACCCGGGAGCCTGCCCGAGTACATCGAGTCCGGTGAGGTCCGACCAGAACGCCACCTGGGCGTCGAGGTCGTTGCAGTCGATGACGGTGAAGGCGTGTCGGAGCGCCATCCGGCGAGCGTATCGCCGTTCAGCGGTCTCCGACGGCCCCGCCGAGGACCTCGAGCGCTCCGACCACACCATCGGTGTCGGACACGCGGAACGTCGCGGCGGTCTCCCCCCCACCTACCTTGACCCCCACGTCGCTCCCCTCGAGCGCTCTGAACGCGTGCTCGTCGGTGGTGTCGTCCCCGAAGAACACGACGGGACCCGCCGGGAGTCCGGCTCGAAGCAAGGCGATCGCGTCGCCCTTGTCGACGGCACCCACGCCCGCCTCAACGATCTTCTTGCCAACCGTGACCTTCACGTCGGGCAGGCCGGCGGCCCAGCCCGCGAGTCGTGTCGCGACCTGCTCCCCCTCCTCGTGGTCGGCTCGACGATGGTGGAAGCCGATGGTCCGGCGCTTGCGTTCCACGAACGCACCGGGGAGTGCTTCGGCCGCAGCCTCGAACCGCTCGGCGATCGACTCGAGGACTCCACCCTCGAGGGCCGCTTCGTCGCCGAGGTCGTTCCCGTGCTCGCCGACGAGGAGAACGGGCGGGCCGAGTCCGACGAGGCGCAGGAGGTCGTCGTGGGTGCGTCCCGAGAGGACGGCCACGGTGACGCCGGGGCTGATTGCGAGCTCCTCGAGCATCGCCATCGCCCTCGGGTCGCCGGTCGCCGCATCGGGATCGTCCACGATCGGTGCGAGCGTGCCGTCGAAGTCGACTGCGACGAGGAGCGCCGGGGCGGAACCGGCGTTCCGAAGTGCCTCTTCGAGCGTCATTCCGAGAGGGGGCCGAGGCACCGTTCGGCCCACCAGAACACATCGTGGTCGCGGACCGAACGCCACAACTTGCTCATGCGGCGAACTCGCTCGTCCTCATCCATCCGGGTTGCCCACTCCAGCATCGCGGTGAGTCCGTCGGTGTCGTAGGGGTTCACGAGGAGCGCCGCGCCGAACTGCTCGGCGGCACCGGCGAATTCGCTGAGGACGAGGACGCCCGGTGGATCGTGGTGGATCGCCACATACTCCTTGGCGACGAGGTTCATGCCGTCACGGAGCGGGGTGACGAGCATCACGTCGGCAGCCCGGTAGTAGGCAGCCAGTTCCTCGATCGGGAGGCTTCGGTACAGGTACTGAACGGGAGCCTTCCCGACCTCGCCGAAGAAGCCATTGACCCGACCCACGAGCCCCTCGATGTCCTCACGGATGATCCGGTACTGCTCGACGTCCTCGCGGCTCGGGACCGCCACCTGGACGAAGGCGACCCGACCCACAAGATCTGGATGGCGTTCGAGGAGGGTGCCGACGGCCTTGATCCGGTAGTCGATCCCCTTCGTGTAGTCGAGGCGATCAACGCCAAGGATGACGATGTCCGGGTCACCGAGGTCGGATCGGATCTCCGCCGCTCGACGCTCCGTCGCCTCGTCGGCACCCAGTGACTCGAATGCCTCCGCGTCGATGCCGATCGGGGACACCTGCAGCTCGATCACCCGGCCCTGGTACTCGACCCTGCTCGAGGTTCCCTCGGCGCCCACGAGCCGGCGAGCAGCCCGCGCGAAGTTGGCCCGGCTGGAACGGGACTGGAACGCGATGACGTCGGAGCCGAGGAGGCCGTTGAGCACCTGTGTGCGCCACGGCAAGGTCGCGAAGAGCTCCACGGGGGGGAAGGGGATGTGAAGGTAGAAGCCGATCCGATGGCCGACACCGGCGTCGCGCAGCATGCGGGGGACGAGTTGGAGCTGGTAGTCCTGCACCCACACGATGTCGTCATTCGTCGCGACCCCTGCGGTGCGCTCGGCGAAGATTCGGTTCACCTCCTGGTACGGCCGCCACGTGTGGCGGTGGAACTCCGGAGGGCGGATCGCGTCGTGGTACAGCGGCCAGAGCGTGCCGTTGCAGAACCCGACGTAGAACGACCGGTACTGCTCGTCGGTGAGGTGCACGGGGACCTGTTCGATGCCGTCGTGTTCGAATGGCCGAAACTCCTCGTCGGACACGCCACTCCAGCCGACCCAACTCCCCTCCGACGCACGGAGGATCGGCGTGAGCGCCGAGACGAGCCCACCCGGGCTCGTGACCCACTGTGACGTGACGGGGTCCCACTTCACGGGCAGGCGGTTTGCGACAACGATCACCTTGCGGTCCATACCCATGAACCTAGGACGCCCCCGACCACACCCCGAATCGCATCAGTCGGAGAGGTCCTCAGCAGGGGCGGGGAAGAACGAGAGGTGCTCGAGGTAGGGCTCCGGGTCGCGGTCCCAGTCCATTGCGCGGATCTGGTCCCACGACCGGCGGCCGTACACCATGCGGGCTAGTTCGTAGGGACTCGCCCGGAGGATCGGGCCTTCACCCTCCACGACCGTCTCACCGTCTGCGATCACGGTGGGGACCTCGAGGCCCGTGCCCTCGAGGAGGCGTGGGATGGCACGCACCGCCCGGGCTCCCCACTCGACCCGATCGGGTTCTCGACTGCCCCGCCACCCGAGCGCGCCAGAGATGTCGTACTCATGGCACCAGATGTCGGAGGCGAGGGCCGACACCTCGTTGCCCGCCCGTTCGAACTTCTTGTCGAACAGGCCTGCGTGGGTCTTCCACTCCTCGATGAGCTCGATGATCGAGAACATCCGGCGGTCCTCGACCTGCTGTGCGGTCCACGGGTCCGACCCTGCTCCATCCATGTGGTCACGGACGTAGTCGGTGGAGGCGCCGACGAGGTGGGCGAACGTGTCCTTCACGTTCCAGCCGGGACACGCGGGGACAGGCGCGCGAAGCTGGGGGGCCGACAACCTCCCGGCAAGCGTGATGAGGCGCTCCCGGCACCCGCGGTACACGTCGGACTTGGACATGGACTGCACGCTATCGCCATCTCCCCGTCGATGGATGCGCCGCGCCCCTCCGGGTACCCTTCTACCAAACGACTTCGCAGGAGGGGCCCATGGGGATCGTGTGGATCATCGTCGTCGGCTTCGTCGTCGGCGCCATCGCAAGAGCACTCGTGCCGGGCGACGATGCAATGCCGTGGTGGCAGACCACCCTCCTCGGGGTGGCCGGCGCGTTCATCGGCAACATCATCGCCTGGCTCATCCCCTTCGGTGACAACGACTTGTTCGACCTCCGCGGCGCCGGGTGGGTCCATTCGATCGTCGGCGCAGTGGTCGTGCTGCTCGTGTGGCGGCGCGCCCGGGCGGCCTGACCCCGGCGCCCCGTCCCGCCACCAACTCGTCCCCACCGGTACCGTCGGCCCATGAACGGCCGCCTCGCGTCGCTCCTCGCGCTCCTCCTCACCCTCGCAGCCGGGTTCGGGGTCGGGCGAGCCCTCGGCTCGGACGACACGACGACCACGACCACCAGCACCACGGCCACCACCACGGTGCCCGAAGTCGCACCCTCGCCGATCAGCGACGAAGGGCCATCCCTCACCGAACTCGTGCCCGGCCTCGGTGCGCCCCTCTACCTCGAAACGGGCGATCCCACCCAACTCCTCCGTTGGGACCCCGACGCCCCTCTCCCCGTCCCCGTTCGCAACCTCCCCGCAGGTTCCGACCTCACCATGGATCGCGGCGGGCGGTTCCTCTTCCTCGCGATGCCGGGAGGCGCAGGCCAGCTCCTCCTCGGCGGCCTCGCCGACACACCACCCTCGCTGTTCACCGAGTCGATGAGCCACTTCCCGGCCCTCGCCGACTTCTCGGACACCATCTGGTTCTTGGAGGGGGACGAGGCCGTTGCCATGACCACGTGGGGCAACGAGCGCCACCGAGGCCCGTGGCGCCCCGAGCTCGGAGAGGATGTCGTGATCGACTTCGAGAGCGGACCGCTCCTCGAGGCCGCCGACGACTCGGGTGCCGTCGTCTTCTGGTACTACCTGCCCGACGGCGGAGAAGTGGTCTTCACCCGGTCCTTCGTCTCGGCCGATGGCCCAATCGCCCTGCCGCCGGAGCCCGACACACAGGTCGCGGCATTCACCGAGACGCACATCATCCTCCGCACCGACATCGGCGCCCTCATCGGGGTCGACAAGGCCACCGGGGCCGTCGAGGACGTCGAGTACGACGGCTCGTGCGGTCGCACCCTCATCCGGGAGGACGGCCTTCGCGCCAGCGTGTGCGGCGGGGTCGCGATCGTCCTCACCGACCCTGCTCCGATCATCGACGCGGGTACGTGGACGGAGGGTCGATGGAGTGCCTCGGGCAAGTGGTTCATGGCCGTATCGACCCGCTTCGGTGAGGTCCTCCTCGTCGACGTCGCCGAGGGGGTCGCGCACACGGTGGCTGTGCCGCTTGCCGGACAGACCACGCTCCTCGACGTCTGGAGCGGGATGTGAGCTACGAGGTCATCGAGTACGAGGTCGAGGAGCTCCGGGAGGAGCGCATCACGCCGCCCGAGCCGGCCAGGCCGTGGGCGTGGGCCATCGTCGGGGCGATCATCGGCATCGTCGCGGGGTACGTGAGCGTCACCGACCTCGACGTCGTGTCCACCCCCGGGACGACCCCTCCGCCACTCACCCTCCCGCGCGAAGCCGCCGAGGAGGTTGGGACTGACACCGGGAGCGTCATCCCTCGCCGCGTCATACCGGGCCTGGATCAGACCCTGTGGGTCCTCGTCGATCCCTCGAATCCTCGACTCCTCCGATGGTCACCCCACGAGGACGGTCCGTCACTCGACCAGCGTCCCGTCTCCACGGTTACGGCACGACCCGACGCCTCCGGGGCGTCGTTCGCCGAAGAGGTGCCACTGGCGAGTGGCCGGATGCTCGTGGTGACCCGTGCAGCCGGCGACTACGCCGAGAACTACACGGTGCCCCTGTCGCTGGACGTCGATGGGTGGGCTTGGCACGCGTCGGAGGCGAGGCGTCTTGCGTGGACCGAGCCCGGCGACGGATTCACCCAGGTCAAGTGGACGTCGTTCTTCGGACCCGAACGGGGCGAGCTCACGTTCGAGGGCGGCTGGCGGGTCGTTGCGTACGCCGAGCGCATCGTCCTCCAGGGCGAGCAGTCACTCCTCCTCATCGATCCCTCAGGCGAGCAACCCATCGTTGAACGTACCGTTGAGACCTCTCCCATACGGGTCCAGGGGGTGGTGGACGGGATTGCCTACGCCGTGCACGGACCCGACGACACCCAGGTCGCAGTGGAGCTCGCCCTCGGGAACGGGGACCGCATCGACTGGCGACGTCCGGACGCGGTCGAGGTAAGCGAGGCGCCACGTACCGGTTGGGGCGCCCTCTGGTTCGGCCCCTCGGTCGAGGTCCACGGACCCGACGGCTCCGTGTTCACGCACCTCTCGAGCGGACGCCCGTTCTGGAGCGAGGAGGGCCGGTTCCTCATCTTCCCCGACGACGAGCTCATCGTGGTCTTCGACACCGTCGCCCGCCGCTTCGGGGAGCTCCCCCTCGACCAGCGCGTCCTCGCCGTGTGGGGCTCGTAGGCGGCGGAATCACCCGCTAGTTCAAGTACGAGAGGCGCATGGCGGGAGCCCAATGTGAGGCGACGCGCTCGTAGCGATCCCTCGCCGTCAGCGGATCCCGCGACTCGAGCGCCTCGATCGACTCCCAGAGGTCCGCGCAGGACGAGTCGAGTAGCACGTCTGCCTCCGAGAACAAGCCAGCCACGGTGCCGTAGTCGACTTCCACGAGCCACTCGGCAGGGAATCCCGAGAGCCAATCGATCAGCTGCTCCATCTCCTCGGTCACCGCGGCCATTCCGGCGGATCGCAGCGCCCGAACCGCCCGGCGCATCCGCCTGCTGGCGGCGCGACGTGTCGTCCGGTACACGACCGAGGGGAGCGGCCCGCCGACGCCGACGACTTTGTCGTCGGGCCGGTAGAGCAGGAACCATCGGAGGGGGACATGCCACTGCGAGGTGAGGATGAGCGACCGCCCCCCGTCCTCTCGGAGGCGCTCCAACTCGTCGGCCGCTCGGCGGGCCGCAGCCTCCGGCACGATCACCTCCCCACCCAGTCCCGTGAAACCATTGTGGAACGCGAGGACGCTCTCGAGGAGCCTCAGCCGCGGCCGACGCGGGCAGACATACCGCTCCCCGTCGTGCTCGACGAACACCGCGTCCTCACGCTGGGGCTCGGCAATGATGCCGAACTCCCCGAGTCGCCACGGGACAGGCGCATCGGGGTCGGCTTCAGGGAGCCCGAGCACGTCCTCGGGCGCCTCATCGGCCGGCATGTACACCCGGAGATGGCATGTGGCGGTCATGGAGTGAGCGTAGGGCGGAGGACCGGATGCAGTCATCCGTGGACCGCACGCACCACGTCGGCCATTGCCCGCACCGTGTCAGCACGGTCGCTCCCCAAGGGCGTGTGGAGGTGGCAACGCACCTCGTCGAACCCAACTTCCTCCGCCGCCTGCACCTGCCCGAGTACCTCCGGCCATCTACTGACGGGGCGCTCACCCCCCACCGGGGTTCCGTTGAGCTCCATGACCAATCCGATGCGCATGGAATGACCGTACCCGGTGGACGGTCCACGAGCCCGGGGCTATGGTTCGATGCGATGCTGCAGTCGATGGAGCTTCTTCTTATGTAAGCGGCGAGTGCCACAACCCGGCCCTCGCCCGACCTCCCATGCCCGACCGGCTGGGGGGTTTTTTCGTTCCGGAGCCAACCCAGAGGAACCACACCATGACCACCGAGTACCGCACCCCGTCGAGGATGCCGTTCGACAAATACAGGCCGTTCGCCCCGATCGGCCTTCGCGACAGGAGGTGGCCCGACGCCGTCATCGCGTCGGCGCCCACTTGGTGCTCTGTCGATCTCCGTGACGGCAACCAGGCCCTCGTGAACCCCATGGACCACGCCCGCAAGGCGCGCATGTTCCGACTGCTCGTCGAGGTGGGGTTCAAGGAGATCGAGATCGGGTTCCCTTCGGCGTCGCAGACCGATTTCGACTTCGCCCGCTGGCTCATCGACAACGAAGAAATCCCCGACGACGTCACCGTCCAGGTGCTCACCCAGGCCCGCCCCGAGCTCATCGAGCGCACCTACGAGTCGATCGACGGCGCCCCCAACGCCCTCATCCACCTCTACAACTCGACGAGCGAACTCCAACGCCGGGTTGTGTTCGACACCGATGTGAAGGGTGTCGTCGACATCGCCGTGAACGGCGCAGAGACCTGCAGGAAGTTCGAGGCCCAGCTCTCCGAGGACACCCGGGTGCGGTACCAGTACTCACCCGAGTCGTTCTCCCAGACCGAGCTCCCCGTCGCCCTCGAGGTCGTGCACGCGGTGATGGACGTGTGGGGGCCCACCGACGAGGAGCCCATGGTCCTCAACCTCCCCGCGACCGTGGAGGCGGCCACCCCGAACATCTTCGCCGACCAGGTCGAGTGGATTGCCCGCAACCTCCGGGACCGCGACGCCATCGTCCTCTCCCTCCACCCGCACAACGACCGTGGGTGTGCCGTCGCCGCGGCCGAGCTCGGCCAGATGGCCGGTGCCGACAGGGTCGAGGGGACGCTCTTCGGCAACGGTGAGCGCACCGGCAACGTCGACATCGTCACCCTTGCGATGAACCTCTTCAGCCAGGGTGTCGATCCCGAGCTGGACTTCTCGAGCATCGACGAGGTCCGGCGGACCGTGGAGTACTGCAACCAGCTTCCGGTCCACCCCCGGCACCCGTACGGGGGCGACCTCGTGTACACCGCGTTCTCCGGGAGCCATCAGGACGCGATCAAGAAGGGCATGGCGGCCTTGCCCTACGACTACGAGGCGTGGGCGGTCCCCTACCTGCCGATCGATCCACACCATGTCGGGAGGACCTACGAGGCCGTCGTCCGGGTGAACAGCCAGTCGGGCAAGGGTGGCGTGAGCTACCTCCTGCTTCACGACTACCACATGGACCTCCCCCGGGGGGCCCAGGTCGAGTTCACCAACGTCATCCAAGACATCACCGATGAGACCTCCGAGGAGATCACCTCCTTCGAGATCTGGCGCGAGTTCGAGCAGCGGTACCTCGCGCCGGTCACTCCCCTCGAGCTCCTCGCAGTCGAGGTCCGCTCCGACTCGTCCAACGACGAACCAGCACGGGTGAAGGCCGTTGTCATGCACGACGGCGTCGAGAAGACGGTCAAGGGGCGGGGCAACGGGCCGATCAACGCGTTCCTCAACGCGGTGAAGACGGAGCTCGGCATCCAGGTGCACCTCACCTCCTACGAGGAGCACGCCATCCAGAAGGGATCCGACGCCCAGGCGGCCGCCTACGTCGAGATCGAGCGCCCCAATGGCGAGACGAACTGGGGCGTGGGGATCCACTCCTCGATCGTGACGTCCTCGCTGCGCGCCGTCGTCTCGGCGATCAACATCGCAGCTGCTGACGGCGCGCTGTAGGGCGCGCCGGGCAGGTCACACAGCTGCGCCGATGGCGTCTTCGACGAAGGCCGAGATCCGTCGGTAGACGGGCCCCGGGTGGGGCCATTCGGCATGGGTGCCCGGGAAGAAGACGAGTTCCTTCGGGGCGTCGAAGGCGTCGTAGAGGTCGAACGCAGCGATGCGATCGAACTGCTCGTCGCGGTCGGCGCACAGCATGAGGACCGGACGGGGCGAGACGCCGGGGGCGTACGTTGCCGGGTCGCCGGCCTCGATGAGGGCGATCGCCTCATCGGGAATGTGGGGATTCGTGAAGCGAACCTGCCTCGCCCGCGACCCGGCCACGACCAGGCAGAGCGCCTCGACCTCTCTTGACTGCCCGGCGAAGAGCGTCCCGAGGATCGCCCCGTTCGAGAAACCGAGGTAGACCACCGGCACACCCTGGAACTCCCGCGAGGCGAAGTCGACGACCCGCCCGATGTCCCCGATCGCCTGGCGTACCGTGGCGGGCTCCTTGATCGCCTCTCGCGATCGGCCCGACTCCGCACGATCGCCGCTCAACGGGAAGTCGAACGAGACCACGGCGATCCCGTTCGCCGACCATTGGCGCGAGGCGCCGGTGATGTACCGGGAGGACCGTGACCCATTGAGTCCGTGCCCGACGACGACCACGCCGCGCGCCCCCTCCGCCGGACGCGCCACGCGAACCGGCACGACGTCGCCGTACACACCCGACACGACCCACTCCTCGAAGGGATCGTCGGACGAGACCCGCTCGGAGGCCGGGGGCCCGGCCGGCTCGGGGATCGTGAGGCGCATGAAGGGCAGCCTACGGGGAGGCGCAGGAGCCTTCGTTGACAGGTAAGTATTTGGTTACATATAGTCGGCTTCATGGACGATGTGTTCCGGGCACTCAACGATCCCAATCGCCGCCGTCTCCTCGATCGACTCTTCGAACGGGACGGGCAGACGTTGGGGGAGCTCTGCGTGCCCTTTCCCGACATGACTCGTCAAGGGGTCATGAACCACCTCGGGGTGCTCGAGGAGGCCCACCTCGTCTCGACGGTCCGCGACGGGCGCCGGAAGCTCCACTTCCTCAACCCCGTTCCCATCCGACTCGTCCTCGATCGGTGGATCGCCAAGTACGCCGAGCCGGCGGTGGACGCACTCGCCGCCCTCACGACCTCCCTGGAAGGAAGGAATGCCATGCCGCCACCCAGCCATCGGTACGAGACCTACATCCGCTGCACCCCCGAGGCCGCCTGGAATGCCATCGTCGACGGCGACCTCACCACGCAGTACTTCTATGGCAACCGCGTCGACTCGACCTGGGAGATCGGTGCCGAGGTGCCCTACTTCGCCCCCGACGGGACGAAGGTGAGCAGTGGCGAGGTCCTCGTGTTCGACCCGCCCCATCGGCTCGAGATGACCTTCCTCGCCCTTTGGGACCCCGAGCTCGAGGCCGAGGGTCCGGCTCACACCGCCTGGATCGTCGACGAGGTGGGCGGGCTCACCCGGGTCGCCGTCGAGTACTACGAGCTCCCCGTCACCTCGAAGCGCGCCGGCGACTTCATGTCCGGCATCCCGTTCATCGTCGCCGGGATGAAGACGCTCCTCGAAACCGGCGAGGGGCTCTCGGGCTAGGCGGATTCGCCACGCACAGGAGACCCCCAAGCCCTAGCCTCCCGCCGATGCCTGCTCCCCTCGTTGCCGCACGCGGCCTCACCAAGAAGTTCGGTGACTTCACCGCCGTCGATGGAATCGACTTCGAGATCCAACCCGGCGAGGTGTACGGGTTCCTCGGGCCGAACGGCGCGGGGAAGTCCTCGACGATGCGGATGATCGGCGCCACCTCGCCGATCGACGATGGGGACCTCACCGTGTTCGGGCTCGACCCCCGGGAGGACGGACGTCGGATCCGGGCCCGCCTCGGCGTGGTCCCCCAGGACGACCAGCTCGACGGGGAACTGCACGTGCAGGACAACCTCTACATCTACGGCCGGTACTTCGACCTCCGACGCAAGGAGATCCTGCCCCGCATCGACGAGCTCCTTGCGTTCGCCCAGTTGGAGGAGAAGCGCAAGTCGAAGGTCGAAGCGCTCTCGGGCGGGATGAAGCGACGCCTCACGATCGCCCGGGCACTCATCAACCAACCCGAGCTCGTGATCCTCGACGAACCGACCACGGGACTCGACCCGCAGGCCCGCCACGTCCTCTGGGACCGCCTCTACCGACTCAAGCAGGACGGGGTGACCCTCATCATCACCACCCACTACATGGACGAGGCCGAGCAACTCTGTGACCGCCTGTGCGTCATGGACCGGGGCCGGATCGTCGCCGAGGGGACACCCCGCCAACTCATCGAGGAGCACAGCAACCGCGAGGTGCTCGAGATGCGCTTCCCCGTCGGGACCCAGGAGCAGGTGCTCCCCCAGCTCGTTGGCCTCGCGCAACGCCAGGAGACCCTCGCCGACCGCGTCCTCCTCTACGTCGACGACGCCGACTCGGTGATGTCCGAGGTGGCCACCCGCGGGCTCATCCCGGAGACCACCGTGGTGCGCCGATCAACGCTCGAGGACGTGTTCTTGAAGCTCACCGGCCGGACCCTGGTGGACTGATGGCGACCCCCGTCCCCCTCCGGTTCATGGAGGCCCAGGCCCGCAACTACAGGCGCATCTGGCGGGCATCGGCATTCTCCAACTTCCTCAACCCGGTCCTCTACCTCACCGCAATGGGCATCGGTCTCGGCTCGCTCGTCGACGCAGGTGAGAACACCGCTGCCTTCGGCGACCTCCCCTACCTCGAGTGGCTCGCCCCCGGGCTCCTGGCCGCTACGGGGTTCCTCTCCGGCGCCGGGGAAGGGGCCTTCCCGGTGATGGCAGGGACGAAGTGGTTGAAGACCTGGCACTCGGTGCTCAACACCCCGGTCGGTCCATCGGACATCGCTGCCGGCGTGCTCATGTGGATCGCCGTCCGACTCCTCATGGTGTGTGGCATCTACGGGGCCGTGCTGCTGCTGTTCGGGATCGGCGACCCCGGTGGCGTGGCCCTCGCCGTGCTCCCGGCCGCCTTCGGTGGGTTGGCCGTCGCGGCGCCCATGGCTGCATTCGCCGCCAACCTGGAGGACGAAACCGGGTTGTCCACGATGTTCCGGTTCGGCGTGGTGCCGATGTTCTTGTTCTCGGGCACGTTCTTCCCCGTCAGCCAGTTCCCCGAGTGGATCCAACCCCTCGCCTGGCTCACGCCGCTGTGGCACAGCGTCGAGTTGGCCCGCCGGATGTCGCTCGGCCTCGACACCGTGTTCCCGATATGGGCAAGCCTCGCCTACCTCGGAGCGTGGCTCGGCGTTGGCTGGTGGCTCGCCGACCGCATGATCCGGAAGCGACTCGTCACATGACGCTCCTCACGCGCATCGCCCCGCCCGTCGTCCGCCCCTCGTACCGGGCCGCCCGACTGCTCGAGCGGAACTACCTCGTGTACAAGTCGATCAAGTGGGCGATCTTCGCCGGGTTCTTCGAGCCCGTCTTCTACCTGCTCTCACTCGGGATCGGCCTCGGGGCACTCATCGGCGAGGTCCCCGGACCCGACGGACGGTTGGTCTCATACGCGGCCTTCGTCGCCCCGGCGATGCTTGCTGCATCCGCGATGAACGGCGCCGTCTACGAGTCGACGTTCAACATCTTCTTCAAGCTCAAGTACGGGAACACGTACAAGGCGATCCTCGCCACCCCGCTCGGCCCGGGGGATGTGGCAAGCGGCGAGATCGTGTGGTCCCTCATCCGGGGTGCCCTCTACTCGACGGGCTTCCTCGTGGTCATGCTCTTCATGGGGCTCATGGAGTCCTGGTGGGGACTCCTCGCCCTCCCGGCGACGGTCCTCGTGGGCTTCGCGTTCGGCGCCGTCGGCATGGCGGCGACGACCTTCATGCGCTCGTGGCAGGACTTCGACCTCGTGAACATGGTCACCCTGCCGCTCTTCCTCTTCTCGGCGACCTTCTACCCCCTCGAGGTCTATCCCGAGGCGCTCCAGCGGTTCACGCAGTTCTCGCCGCTCTACCACGCAGTCGAGTTGATCCGTGGCCTCACGCTGGGCGCGATCGGACCCGGGATGATCACCAACCTGCTCGTGCTGCTGGGGATGGGCACCATCGGCGCCGCCATTGTCGGACGGCGCCTCGAGCGCCTGCTCTTGACCTAGTCGGGGCGCTTGCCCGTCCACTCGGGGTCGCGCTTCTCGATGAATGCCATGAGGCCTTCACGGAAGTCGTCGGTCTGTGCGAGCTTCCCGAACGCGTTGATCGATAGGTCGAACAGCTCCGCCTCGCTGAGCGAGTGGCGCTTCCGGGCGATGGCGAGGCTCTCCTGCACGGCCAACGGGGCACAGGCGGTCACCCGCATAGCGATGTTCCTGGCCCAGACGAGCACCTCGTCGGGCGGGCACACGTGGTTGACGAGCCCCAGTTCGGAGGCGCGCTCTGCGGTGATCGGATCACCCGTTGCGATCATCTCGAAGGCGATCTTCTCGCCGACCATCTTCGGCAGGCGGAACACGCCGCCGGCCGCGGCGACCAGTGATCGCTTCACCTCGGGGATCCCGAATGTCGCCATCTCCGAGGCCACGATCATGTCGCAGGAGATCGCGATCTCGAGCCCGCCGGCGAGGGCGGGGCCGTTCACCGCTGCGATGACCGGCTTACAGCGGTCCCGCTGCACGATCCCTGCGAACCCCCCCTTCTCCGTCTGCAACGCAGCCGCGTTGCCGGCATTGATCTCCTTGAGGTCCGCGCCGGCCGAGAACGTCGGCCCGGCTCCGGTGAGGATCCACACCCAGATGTCGTCGTTGGACTCGATCTCGTCGATGGCCTCCTCGATGCCCGATGCCACCGCACCGTTCACTGCATTGCGGGCTTCAGGTCGGTTGATCGTGACGATGGCAAGGTGCCCATCCGTCTCGAACTCGATCATCGCGTGCTCCTCCTGGGGTGGACGCACCAAGGCTACGTACCCCGCGCCCCGGGGGAAGCGGCTCCGCACGGCCGCCGGATGGGGTGCGGGAGGGTCCTATCCTCGCCGACATGTCCCTGCTTCACGACCTCTCCGACGCGTTCGGCGATGCCTTCGGCGCGTTGGGACTCGACCGCGGGCTCGGCGAGGTCGTGCGCAGCCAGCGGCCCGACCTCGCCCAGTTCCAGTGCAACGGTGCCCTCCCCGGCGCCAAGCAGGCCGGCCGCAACCCGCGCGAACTCGCACAGGAGGTGATCGACGCCCTCGCGAACCGGGACCGGTTCGCCGACCTCTCCATCGCCGGGCCCGGGTTCATCAACATCACGCTCGCCGATGAGGTGCTCGGCGCCCACCTGTCGAAGATCGCGGCCGACGATCGCCTCGGCGTCCCTGCCTTGCACCCCGAGCGGGTCCTCATCGACTTCGGGGGCTACAACGTCGCCAAGGCAGCCCACGTCGGCCACATGCGCACCACGATCCTCGGCGACGCCCTCCAACGCCTCGCTCGCTTCATGGGCCACGACGTCACTTCCGACATCCACCTCGGCGACTGGGGGCTCCAGATGGGCATGCTCATCGTCGGCGTGCAGGAGGAGCAGCCCGACCTCCCCTACTTCGACGTCGACCATGGAGGCACGTACCCCAAGGAGTCGCCCGTCAGCCTCACCGACCTCGCCACGCTCTACCCCGCCATCTCGGCGAGGACGAAGGAGGACCCCGAACTCGCCGAGCGGGCCCGGCTGGCCACCCTCGAACTCCAGAAGGGCCGAACCGGCTACCGGGCACTGTGGCAGCACTTCGTGGACGTCACCCTCGACGCCCAACGCAAGGACGTCGACGACCTCGGAGTGGCGTTCGACCTCTGGTACGGCGAGTCCACGGTCGCCGATCGCGTCGACCCCATGATCGAGCGACTCCTCGAAGCCGGGGTCGCCCGCGAGGACGCCGGCGCGGTCATCGTCGACGTCGTCCGAGACGACGACAAGATGGAGATCCCACCGCTCATCCTCGCCAAGTCCGACGGCGCCGCCCTCTACACCACCACCGACCTCGCCACCATCGAGATGCGCGTCGACACCCTGGGGGTGAAGGAGATCATCTACGTCGTCGACGCCCGCCAGTCACTCCACTTCGAGCAGGTGTTCAGGGTCGCTCGTCGCGCCGGTATCGCCCCGGCCGACGTCAGCCTCGAACACGTGGAGTTCGGCACGGTGAACGGACCGGGTGGCCAGCCCCTGCGGACGAGGGACGGCGGACTCCCCCTCCTCGCCGATTTCATAGCCGACGCCGTCTCGGCCGCCAACGATCGCATCGCCTCGGCCGCCATCGCGGAGGACGCATCCGAGGAGGAGCGGGCAGACGTCGCCCGGAAGGTCGCCGTCGCCGCCCTCAAGTTCGGCGATCTCATCAACCACCGCACCTCGAACTACATCTTCGACCTCGAGCGATTCGTCTCTTTCGAGGGAAAGACGGGCCCCTACCTCCAGTACGCCGCAGTGAGGATCCACTCGATCGCCCGTCGCGCCGAGGAAGCCGGCATCGCCCCCGGCCCGGTCGTCGCCCCTTCGGTCGACGAGGAGCGCGCCCTCATGCTCATGATCACCGCGCTCCCCGAGGTGATCGAACGGGCATGGGACCAGCGAGCACCCAACGGCCTCGCCGAGTACACCTTCGACCTCTCAGGAGCCTTCAACCGGTTCTACGAGCACTGCCACATCCTCAACGAAGAGGATCCTGCCCGTCAGGCGTCGTGGCTCACCCTCGCGCTCACCGCCCGCGCCGTGCTGGTGCAGTGCCTGGACCTGCTGGGGATCGAAGTCCCGGAACGGATGTGACTCAGCGGCGCCCGAGCCTTTCCCGCGGGGCGTGCACGGCACTCCGGATCATCCCCTCTCGCTGGAGTTCGCGAATGTCCGCGAGCCCGGTAGCGACCCAGACAAGCTCCGCCCTGTAGCTCCACCGGGGTGAACTGTTCGACACGGGCGCCCGCTGCAGCTAGAAGGTCATCGACCCGAATCGCCTCAGGGTCCCCATCACCGCTTCTCGCGGAAGAACGACGTGAGGAGCTCCGACGCCTCCTGGGCGAGCAGTCCGGCCTCGATCTCGACCTCATGGTTGAGTCGCACGTCGCCGGGGATGTTGTAGAGGCTCCACGTACCCCCCGCCTTCAAGTCAGCCGCCCCGTAGACGACCCGCTCCATGCGGGACCACACGAGCGCCCCCGAACACATGACGCACGGTTCGAGTGTCACGTACAGCGTGTGCCCCGCGAGTCGCCAGTCGCCAGCCGCCTTCGCAGCCGCGGCGATGACGAGCATCTCGGCGTGGGCAGTCGGGTCCGAACGCTCCTCCCTGCGGTTGTGGTCCCGGGCAACGACGACCCCGTCCGGGGACACGACCAGGGCCCCGACGGGAACGTCTCCGTGGGCCGTCGCCGCGGCCGCTTCCTCGAGGGCGATCTGCATGTACTTGGTAGGGGTGTTGTCCATGGTGCCGTCGTACACTACGGCCCCCATCAGGAGAGATGGCCGAGCGGTCGAAGGCGCTTGACTCGAAATCAAGTGAGGGGCTTTGCGCCTCTCCGTGGGTTCAAATCCCACTCTCTCCGCCCGTGAAATGGCCCCCCGATCTCGGGGGGCCATTTCAGTGCGGGAGAGAGGGGGATATGCGGACGCAGTCGCGAAGCGATGGGTTCGAGACGAGACGCCGCAGGCGCCGAGTAGCGAAGATCGGCCACAGGCCGACCACATCCCACTCTCTCCCCGGCCGAAGGCCGGATGGACCGGCGACGATGCGGCACCGCGGCATCAAGAACAGGTCCCCCCTGCAGGGGGGGAAGGGACCCGTGAGCGCAGCGAACGGGAGGGGGTGAGAGATGCTGTTCCCCCCTCCCACGCCCCTACGGGCCGTGGGTCCCATCCCCCCGATGGGGGGATCTGCTGCGAGGACCGTCAGACAGCCGCGCGACTCAACACTCACCGGCGCATCCGGCCTGCGGCCGGGCGGAGAAGGGGGGGATCAGCTTGCGGTCTCGCTTCGCTCGATCCTCGCTACTCACTCGCTTCGCTCGCTCGTCTCGAACCCCTGACTTCGTCACGGGGGTTCCTGAATCGCCCCCCAACACAGAAGTACGGCCCCCAACCGGGGCGAAAGGGGATCAGCTTGCGGTCTCGCTTCGCTCGATCCTCGCTACTCACTCGCTTCGCT
>CAZRJG010000016.1:0-120 GCA_964600365.1 uncultured Acidimicrobiia bacterium | reverse complement strand
GTCACGGGGGTTCCTGAATCGCCCCCCAACACAGAAGTACGGCCCCCAACCGGGGGCCGTACTTCTGCGGAGAGGGGGGGATTCGAACCCCCGAAGAGCTTGCACCCTTACAGCATTTCC
>CAZRJG010000015.1:0-45684 GCA_964600365.1 uncultured Acidimicrobiia bacterium | reverse complement strand
AGGTTCGAATCCTGCCGAGGGCGCCCATTACCCCACTCGCGAAGAGCACCGGGCTGAGACTGAAGCCGGGTGCGCAGGTTCGAATCCTGCCGAGGGCGCAACACGCTTGCCGAGCACCGGGCCCACACAGAAGCCGGGTACGCAGGCTCGAACCCTGCCGAGGGCGCCCACCACCCCACTCGCGAAGAGCACCGGGCTCAGACTGAAGCCGGGTGCGCAGGTTCGAATCCTGCCGAAGGCGCAACACGCTTGCCGAGCACCGGGCCCACACAGAAGCCGGGTGCGCAGGCTCAAACCTGCCGAGGGCACCCACCACCCCACTCGCGAAGAGCACCGGGCTCGCACAGAAGCCTGGTACGCAGGCTCAAACCTGTCGAGGGCACCCACCGCTCCAACCCGACCCGGGCTGCCCACTGAGCGGGCCGTGCTCTGCACGGGTGGGCGAGCACAACGGGACCCGTGAGCGCAGCGAACGGGAGGGGGGTGACGCGTTCCTCCCCCACCCGGACCCCTCCGGACTCGGGGAATCCCATCTCGCAGCTGGCTACCTTCTCGGCATGCGCGCACCCACCATCCACGCCCGAGGCGCCGACATGCCCGCCATCGGGTACGGGACCATGGCCTACCCCGAGCCCGAAAGGGCGGTCGAACTCATCTCCCACGCCCTGGCCACCGGCTACCGCCACATCGACACCGCCCGGAAGTACGGCTCCGAGCACTGGGTCGGCGAGGCGATCGCTGGCTCCGAGATACCCCGCGACGAGCTCTGGGTGACCACCAAGGTGACCGAGGAGCACGCCCGGGCCGACGACTTCGCACGTTCGGTCGAGATGAGCCTCACGACCCTGGGCCTCGACCACGTCGACCTCCTCCTCATCCACTGGCCGCAACCCACCGTGCCGCTCGCAGAGACCGTGGGCGCACTTGCGAAGGCCAAGCAGGACGGCCTCACCCGGCACATTGGCCTCTCGAACTTCACGGTGGCGCTCATGGACGAGGCCGTGGCGAAGTGCCCGGAGCCCTTGGTCGCCAACCAGGTCGAGTACCACGCCTACCTCCGACAGGACAAGGTCCTCGCTGCCTGCCAACGCCATGGGATGATCCTCACCTGCCATGTCCCCCTCGCCCGGGGAAGGGTTCTCGACGACCCGGTGCTCAACGAGATCGGCGCCGTCCATGGGAAGACCGCCGCACAGGTCGCCCTGCGGTGGCTCGTCCAGCAGCCGGGTGTCGCCGCCGTTCCCCGCGCCCTCGAGCACCATGAGATCGAGGAGGACCTCGACCTGTTCGACTTCACCCTCTCCGACGACGAGATGGCACTAGTCGGCGCCCTGCGAGAGAAGGACATCCGCGTCGTTGATCCCCCCCAGCGACGTCCCGTGTGGGACATCGGCTGAGCCACCCCGTCAGGCCTGGATCTTCGCCCGCTTCCCGCGGAGCCAGTTCCCGACCGCCGACAGGCGGCTGGGGCGCTGCGTGCGCTCCTCCATGCGATCTGCCCACTTGGCAAGGCGAAGCCCGGACCGGATCCCGACCCATCTGATCGGCTCCGGCTCCCAGCGCCTCGACCGGTGCCCCACCCATGGGAGCGTGGTGATCGGGTCGCCGGTGCCGGCGACCAGGTGCGCGAGGGTGCGCCCTGCGAGTTGGGCGGTGGCGACGCCGTCACCCACATACCCACCCGCCTTGGAGAAGCCATCCTCCCGGACGACGAACGGGCGCCAATCCCTCGTCACACCGAGTGGGCCGCCCCACCGATGGGTGACCTGGAAGTCCCGCACCTGTGGCAAGAGGGACGTGAGGACCCGGACGAGCTCCTCGTGGATGGGCGTGAAGGCGTCGAACTCGTTCTCGATGGCCGAACCCCAGTGGTACGGCGCGCCGCGCCCTCCGAAGGCGAGGCGGCCATCGGCGGTGCGCTGGCCGTAGATGAGTGCGTTGCGGTAGTCGTGGAACGTCGGGCGGTCGTGGAGCCCGATCGTTGCCCACACCTCATCGGGGAGGGGTTCGGTCGCGATCATGTGCGAGTAGAGCGGCACGACGTCCCGGCTGCGCCCGGGGAGCGTGGCGGTGTACCCCTCGGTCGCGAGCACGACCTCCTTGGCAGAGATGCTCCCACCGGCGGTCTCCACCCGGCGCGGGCCGACAGCTGTGGCGCGGGACTGTTCGAAGATCCGCACCCCACGGCGTTCGGCGGCAGCAGCGAGCCCGTGGACGAGCTTGGCCGGTTGCACGGCGGCACCGAAGGCATGCCAGGTGCCGGCGAGCACGTCGGAGCCGTTGAGGGCCGCCCGGGCCTCGTCGCGGTCGAGGAACCTCACCTCGTCCTCTCCGAAGCCCTGGGAGCGCGCCTCCTCCACCTCGGCACGCGCGTACTCGACCTGGAACGGAAGGCGCGCGAGAGAGAGGATGCCGCCTGGTGCGTAGTCGCAGTCGATGCCCTCTTCGGCGGCCAGCCGGCCGATGTCGCGGACGCTCTCGTTGAGGGCCGCGGTGTGCCGATCGGCGGGATCGCGACCGTGGTCGGCCACGAGCTGTGCGTACCCCAGCGGGTAGGCCGCATGGCACCACCCGCCGTTGCGCCCGGATGCCCCGAACCCGACATGGGACGCTTCGAGGACGACGATGTCGAGCGAGGGGTCGATCGAGGCGAGGTGGTAGGCACACCACAAGCCGGTGAATCCCCCTCCCACGATGGCAACGTCACATTCGAGTGACCCGGCCGCGGGCCGAGTCGGCTCGGTCGGGACCACGTCCCACCACAGGGGGCGGGGAAGCGCGTCACGCAGATCCATTGGCAGCCACCTTCCGTTCGGCCATTCCGTTCAAGATCTCGAGGACGACCCGGTTGGCGAGGAACGCCGTGATCTGTCCGGGGCCGTCGTAGGGCGGCGAGACTTCGACGACGTCAGCCCCGACGATCGGGAGGTCGCGTGCAAGTCGGCGCACGGTGTCGAGGAGCTCCCGGGACGTGAGGCCGCCCGGTTCGGGGGTGCCCGTCCCGGGCGCCATCCCGGGGTCCACGACGTCGATGTCGATCGAGAGGAACACACCCTTGGTGTCTCCGCTGGACGCCGAGGCGACGGCATCGTCGACGACCGGCCCGAGGCCCCGCTCGACGATCTCGGCCATGAGGAACGAGCGCATCCCCTGCTCGGCCATCCACGCCACGACGGGGGGATCGGGCCAGTAGCCCCGGAGGCCCACCTGGACGAATCGATGTCCGGGGACCGCCCCCGACTCGATGAGCCGTCGCATCGGCGTCCCATGCCCGTGGAGGGCACCAAGGCTCGTCTCGCCGGTATCGGCGTGGGCATCGAAGTGCACGAGGCCGAAGGATCCGTCGCCATGGACGCGGGCGAGGGCCGTGCCGTTCGCGTACGTCACGGAGTGATCTCCACCGAGAACGATCGGAACCGCGCCCGAGTTGGCGATGGTCTCGACCGCGCCGGCGACGAGATCGAGGCCCGCCTCCAGGTAACCGGGCGGGACGGCCACATCACCGACGTCGACGACCCGGAGCACCGCCATGGGATCGATGCCGGTCGGGAGGTGTGGCCTCCGACCGTGGGCACCCAGGTAGTCGCCGCCCCTGATGGCCCGGGGCCCGAACCTCGCTCCGGCGCGATGCGTCGTTCCCCAGTCGATCGGGGCTCCCACGATGGCCACGTCGGCGGGTCCATCGTCGAGCGAGTCGACCGATGCCTCCGGGATCCCGGCGAAGGTGGTGAAGGAAGCGAAGCGGTATTCGGTCATGGAGTGCCCTATGCGTTCGGGTCGAAGCGGGGATTGAACCATGTGATGAACGAGGCCCAGTTGTCGGTACTGGGGCTCTCGACGTAGTCCGCGATAACCCCGAGCACCACGAAACCGCTCCTCAGCTGTGCGGTGAGGGTCGGATCGACGAGTTCGCCCTCCGAAACCCGCACGACGTAGTCGAGAGCGCTCATCTCATGCTTGTGGTCCGCGTAGCCGGGGAGGACGCCGCCGGCGATGATGCCGCGCTTGTTGTGGTCCACCGCCACCTGCTTGCGAAGCCGGTAGAGCTGCTTGGCGATTCCCCTACCCCGGTACTCCGGGTCCACGGCGATGTCGATGCCGTAGTACCAGTCACCGTCGGGGTCGTGGTTCCCGACACCCCACGCCCCGACGACCTCCTCCAGGTCGTGCTGCACGTACCGGATGTCGTAGTCCACGAACACGCCCGAGGCCATGCCGACGACCCGATCGCCGTCCACCGCCATGAACGCGCCCTCGGGGAAGAGCTCGACCTGGAGGCGCACCGTCTCGGGGCCCACACGGTCATGGGGCGGCAACTCGGGGAAGCAACGTTCCTCGAGGTCGACGAGTTGCCCAACGTGGTCGAGGTCCTGGTTGAGGAACACGATCTCAGACATTGCGGGGGAACCCGAGGTCGACGTCGGAATCAGCCGGGTCGGGCCATCGGGTCGTCACGACCTTCGCCCGGGTGTAGAAGCGGATGCCCTCCGGTCCGTACATGTGGGTGTCCCCGAAGAGCGAGTCCTTCCACCCGCCGAACGAGTGCGATCCCACGGGCACGGGGATCGGGACGTTCACGCCGACCATCCCCACCGGGACCTCCGCCTCGAACCTACGGGCAGCACCACCGTCCCTCGTGAAGATCGCGGTCCCGTTCGCATACGAGTTCGCTTCGAGGAGCGCCATCGCCTCCGGGTAGGAATCGACCCGCACCACGCTCAGGACCGGACCGAAGATCTCGTCCTGGTAGACGGTCATGTCGGAGGTCACGCGATCGAGGAGCGTCGGCCCCAGGAAGAAGCCAGCACGCGCCATGAGGTCTCGACCATCGGCAACCACCTCGGCGCCCTGCTCGGCGCCGGCGGCGATGTAGCCAGCGACCCGATCGCGGTGGGACTCGGTGACGAGGGGACCCATCTCCACACCCGGTTCCGAGCCGGGCCCCACTGCGATCCGACCCATGCGATCGGCGATCGCGGCCACGAGCGGGTCTGCGATCGAGCCCACCGCAACGACGACGGAGATCGCCATGCAGCGTTCTCCTGCCGACCCGAAACCCGCCGACACGGCAGCGTCCGCGGCGATGCCAATGTCCGCATCGGGGAGCACGACCATGTGGTTCTTCGCTCCGCCGAGGGCCTGGACCCGCTTGCCGTTGGCGGTCGCCGTGGCATGCACGTAGCGGGCGATGGGCGTCGATCCGACGAAGCTCACCGCTCGGACATCGGGGTGGCCGAGCAGTGCGTCCACCGCCACCTTGTCACCGTGGACGACGTTGAGGACGCCGGGCGGGAACCCGGCCTCGTCGAACAGCTCGGAGAGGAGCATCGATGCCGATGGATCCCGCTCCGACGGCTTGAGGACGAAGGTGTTCCCGGTCGCCACGGCGTTGGGGAACATCCAGAGCGGCACCATCGCGGGGAAGTTGAACGGGGTGATGCCGGCGACCACCCCGAGCGGCTGCCGGATGGTGTGGACGTCCACCCCGGTCGACACCTGGTGGCTGATCTCACCCTTCAGGTGATCGGCGATCCCGCACGCGAACTCGATGCTCTCGATCCCTCGGGCCACCTCCCCTCGTGCGTCGTCGAGGGTCTTGCCGTGTTGGGCGGTGATGGCGGCAGCGATGTCGTCCACTCGTCGTTCGACGAGGTTGCGGAAGGCGAACAACGGCTTCGCCCGCCGGGAGAGGCTCGTGGTGGCCCACTCGGGGAAGGCCGCATGCGCCGATGCCACCGCCTTGTCGACCGTCGCCGGGTCGGCAAGGGGGACCGTCGCTGTATGCTCGCCCGTGGCGGGGTTGTACACGGGAGCGGTGCGGTCGCTTGGATCGAGGGCCTCGATGCCGCCGATGCGATGGGGGATGCTGTCCATGTGTCACCTGGGGCTGCTGACAGGAGGAGTATTGCCGATCGTTTGGAGCGCCGCAATCGAATCGTCGGTACAGGGCCGTGTTTCGACGTTTTCGTTGTACGAGGGGTCCCGCCAACGTCTATATTGATGGCAACCGACCGGAGGCCCCGATGAGCGATATCCGCCGCACTGCCATGGACCACCTGTGGCTCCACTTCGCACACGTCCCCGACACCGGCCCGATGGTGATCGAGCGGGGCGACGGCTGCTACCTGTGGGACACCGAGGGAAACCGATACCTCGACGCGCTCGCCGGCCTCTTCGTCACCGCGATCGGCCACGGCAGGTCGGACCTCGCCAACGCCGCCTCCAAGCAGGCGGAGACGATGGCCTACTACCCCGTATGGGGAGGGGCGCACGTGCCGGCTGCAGAGCTTGCGGCCAAGCTCGCCGAACTCGCGCCCGGCGACATGGATCGCGTCTTCTTCACCTCCGGCGGTTCCGAGGCGGTCGAGTCCGCCTGGAAGCTCGCCCGCCAGTACTTCCTCGCAAAGGGCGAGACGGAGCGCGTGAAGGTGATCTCTCGGCAGACCGCTTACCACGGGACCACGCTCGGCGCCCTCGCCATCACCTCCATTCCCCCGATCCGCGCGCCGTTCGAGCCGATGCTCAACGACCTCACCCGCCATGTGCCGACCACGACCGACCCCGACGCAGCAGAGGCCATCGAGCGGGTCATCCTCGATGAGGGCCCCGAGACCGTTGCAGCCGTGTTCCTCGAGCCGGTCCAGAACTCCGGCGGGTGCTTCGTCCCCTGGGACGGCTACTGGCAGCGGGTCCGGGAGATCTGCGACACCTACGGAGTGCTGCTCGTCTCCGACGAGGTGATCTGCGCCTTCGGCCGACTCGGGACCTGGTTCGGCGGGCAGAAGTTCGATTACGTGCCCGACATGATCACCTTCGCCAAGGGCGCCACCTCGGGGTACGCACCCCTCGGCGGCGTCATCACGAGGCCACACGTCGCCGAGGCCATCAAGGATGGCGGCGACCTCTTCTGGCACGGCATCACCTTCGGTGGCCACCCCGTCTCCTGCGCCGTCGCCCTCGCCAACATCGAGGCGATGGAGGCGGAGGGGATCATCGACCACGCCGCACGCCACCAGGACCTCTTCCGCGAGAAGTTGGAAACGCTCCTCGAGCACCCCATTGCCGCCGAGGTGCGCGGCACCGGCTACTTCTACGCCGTCGAGCTCCAGAAGGACCCCGAGCACGGGGTCCCGTTCGACGCCGATGAGGCAGCCGACATCGTCGGACGGCTCAAGCCACTCCTTCTCCGCCTCGGCATGATCGCCCGGGCAGACGGTCGGGGTGCCCCGATCCTCCAGTACTCACCGCCACTCATCGCCGGCCCCGAGGAGTTCGATGAGATAGTGCGGATCTCCCGAGAGGCGCTCGACATAGCGTGGTCCGAGATGCAAGCCGAGCGCGGGGCATGACCACCGTCGGAGTCCCCACCGAGACCAAGCCGAGCGAGCGGCGGGTCGCCATCACCACGGCCGGGGTGTACGAGCTCGCGGCGCATGGCGTGGAAGTACTCGTCCAAGCCGGCGCCGGTGCCGGTGCCGGGATCGACGACGAGGCCTACGCGGCCGCCGGGGCGACCATCGTCCCCGACGCGACCGAAGCGTGGGCCGCCGACATCGTCTGCAAGGTGAAGGAGCCCCAGCTGCACGAATTCGGGTTCCTGCGACCCGACCTCACCCTCTTCACGTTCCTCCACCTCGCGGCCTACCCCACCGTTGCGGAGGCCCTCGTGGATGCCGGCACGACGGCGATCGCCTACGAGACCGTCGAGGTCGCCGGCAGGTTGCCGCTCCTCGCCCCGATGAGCGAAGTGGCGGGCCGCATCTCCGTACAGGCCGGTGCCACCCACCTCGAAGCAGCCCGCGGCGGCCGTGGGGTCCTCCTCGGGGGCGTCCCCGGGGTCGCTCCGGCCCACGTCGTCGTCGTGGGCGCCGGGCACGTGGGGTGGAACGCCGCCCGGATGGCGGCCGGCATGGGCGCAGAGGTGACGATCCTCGACCTCGACGTCGCCCGCCTGCGAACGCTCGATGAGTTGCTCTTCGGTCGGATGACGACGATCACCTCCAGCCGCCAGGCCGTCGCACAGGCGGTCGCACAGGCAGACCTCGTCATCGGTGCCGTCCTCGTACCGGGAGCCAAGGCCCCCCACGTCATCACCGAGGAACACGTCCGATCGATGCAGCGCGGCGCGGTGGTCGTCGACGTGGCCATCGACCAAGGTGGGTGCGTGGAGACGAGCCGTGAGACGAGCCACCTCGAGCCCACCTTCGTGCTCCACGACGTGGTCCACTACGCCGTCGGCAACATGCCCGGGGCCGTGCCCCGCACGTCCACGTTCGCGCTCACGAACGCCACAGCTCCCTACCTCGTCGCCATCGCCTCGCTCGGCATCGACGAAGCGGTCCGGCGCCGGCCCGAGCTCGGGAGTGGCATCAACACCAGGGATGGTGCGATCACCCACCCAGTCGTGGCTGGGGCCCTGCGATGAAACTCGACGGCACCGACAAGGCGATCATCGAGGTCCTGCAGGAAGACGGTCGAATGCCGTTCTCGACGCTCGGCCCGAGGGTCGGGCTCTCCCCGCCCGCCGTGCGCCAACGGGTGTTGCACCTCATCGAAGAAGGCGTCATGCAGGTCGTAGCGGTCACCGACCCCACGACACTCGGGTTCACGGTCCAGGCCATGGTCGGGATCGAAGTGGAGGGGCCAACGGCCCCGGTGGCCTCGGCGCTCGCCGCCCTCGACGAGGTGGACTACGTAGTCGTCGTCTCCGGTCGCTTCGATGTCCTCATCGAGGTCGTGGCCGAGGACTCCGAGGCGCTCATGTCAACCATGTCGACCGTGCGCGAGATCGATGGCGTGAGGCGGGCGGAGATCTTCGTCTACCTGCGGCTCGAGAAACAGACGTACGACTGGGGAACCCGCTGAGCGGCGGGACCCACCCCGGACGCACGTGAGGGCCCCGGCATCCGCCGGGGCCCTCACCCGTAGGGGATCTGACTAACTCTTCGCCCGGGCGAGGGCGTCGGTGTAATTGATCTCGTAGTCGCCCTGGTCCTCGATCACCTCGGTGTTCGCCGAACCGGTGGCCTCGTAGAAGTCCACGACCTCCTCGTCGAGGAACGGGACCGCAGCGGCGTTCGGGCTCCCGTAGTAGTTCCAGTTCGTGAGCGCCGCACCGTTCTCGGCGTCCAACAGGAAGTCGATGAACGTGTGCGCGGTGCACACGGACTTGGCGTTCGTCGGGATCGCCATGTTGTCGATCCAGAGTGTCGCCCCCTCCTCAGGGAGGAT
Source organism: uncultured Acidimicrobiia bacterium (assembly GCA_964600365.1). GTDB lineage: Bacteria > Actinomycetota > Acidimicrobiia > Spongiisociales > JAENVV01. Next base: position 36,453 of record CAZRJG010000015.1, on the reverse strand, counting down.
GTACACGAAGTCGGTCGGATTGTCCGCCTCGCCGATCGACACGATCATGTTGCCCGAGTAGCCGTGCGCGACCGCGACCTCGCCGGCGGCGAGGACCTCGTCGTACTGGTCCGAGTCGAACGCGGTGATGTTGTCCTTCGCCTCCGCGATCACGGCTTCGGCCTCGGCGAGGTGGTCGGGATCCGTGTCGTTCAACGAGTACCCGAGGTACATGAGGGCCGCGCCCATCGTCTCACGAGGGTCGTTGAGCACCGACACGCCACCCGGGAAGGTGGACGTCAGCTCCGGGTCGAAGAGGAGCGCCCACGACACAGGGAAGTCCTCACCGACGAGGGAGACATTCACTCCGAGGCCCGTCGTGCCGTACTGGTAGGCGATCGAGTAGTTGGCGCCATCGTCGTAGGGCTGGGACGTGAAGGCCGGGTCCATGTTCGAGAAGTTGGGGATCGCGTCCTTGTTCAACTCCACGAGGAGGCCTTCTTCGATCATGATCGAGACCATGTAGTCCGACGGGACGACGAGGTCGTAGGAGATCCCGCCCTGCACCTGGGCGAGCATGGCCTCATTCGACTCGAAGAACGTCTCGACGACGTCGACGCCGTACTCCTCTTCGAAGGCCGTGATGAGGTCGGGATCGATGTACTCCGACCAGTTGTAGAAGTTGAGGTCACCGTCGACCTCCCCCGCCGCGCAGTCGGACGCCGATGCGACCGCATCGTCGCCACTGGCACAGGCGGCCACCGCAACGGCAAACACCAGGAGCAGCAGGAGCATTCGTTTCACCATGTGTCGTTCCTTTCGGCGACCGGCACGCAGCCGGTCTCGTCGGTTCAGTCCTCCTCAGCCCGTCGCTGGAAGACCAGCGAGAAGAGCACGAGGGAGATCGAGGCAGCAAGCATGACGACCGAGACGGCATTGATCAAGGGGGTGACCCCCCGTCGGACGAGGCCGAACACGTAGACCGGGAGGGTCGTGGAGCCCGGTCCGGACACGAAGCTGGTCACGACCACGTCGTCGAGGGAGAGCGTGAGTGCGAGGAGGGCTCCTCCCACGACGGCCGGTGCGATGAGGGGGAGCGTCACGAGACGAAACGCCGTCCAGCGATCGGCGTAGAGGTCGGCGGCCGCCTCCTCCAACGACGTGTCGAGCTGGGCCAGCTTCGCCCGGACCACGATGGCCACGAACGAGATGTTGAACGCGATGTGGCTGAGGGAGATGGTCCCGAGGCCGAACTCGAGCGAGAGCCCGGTGCCGGCGAGAATCCGGAAGAACGAGACGAAGAACAGGAGCATCATCACCGCCATCGTCACGTCGGGGATGATCACCGGCAGGTAGCTGAGGCCATCGAAGAGGCCCCTCCCACGGAACCTGAACCGCTCCAGGGCGAGTGCGGTCGCCGTCCCCAGCACGGTGGAGACGACGGTGGATACGAGCGCGACGATCAGGGAGTTCCGGAGGGCTCCCATCACAGCATCGTTCTGGAACATCTCCGTGTACCAGCGGAAGGAGAACTCGGTCCACACCCCGACGTTGTCGTTGTCGTTGAACGAATAGAAGAAGAGCACGAGGATCGGGGCGTAGAGGAAGACGAAGACCACCGCCGACGCCGTCGCCATCGATCGCTCCGAGCGGCTCCCGGGCCGCAGACCGACGCTCACAGGGTCCTCCCACCACGACGGAAGTAGATGACCGTGGCACCGAGCATGACCGTCATGACGGCCACCGAGAGGGCAGACCCGAACGGTTGGTTGCGCGCCGCGAGGAACTGGCTCACGATGTAGTCGCCGAGCAGAGTCGTCCGCGCACCACCAAGGAGCGCAGGGGTGACGTAGGCGCCGAGGCTCGGGATGAACACGAGCACGGACCCGGCGATCACACCCGGCATGGAGAGGGGGAAGGTCACGCGGCGAAAGGCCGTCCGGCCGTCGGCGTAGAGGTCTCGGGCAGCCTCCACGAGGCTCCAATCCATTCGGTCGAGCGCGGCATACAGCGGCAGGACCATGAACGGCAGGAACCCGTAGACGAGCCCGATGAGCACCGCCGTGTTGGTGAAGAGGATCCGGATCGGCTCTCCGCCGAAGAGCTGGCTCAGCTGCGAAACGGGACCGTCTGAACCGAGGAGCACCCTCCAGGCGTAGGTACGGACCAAGAAGTTGGACCAGAAGGGGATCATGACCAGCACGAGCAGGACGTTGCGGACACGATCGCTCCGGGTCGCCATGAAGTACGCCAGCGGGTAGGCGAGCAGGAGGCAGATGAGGGTCGTGGCGAGTGCGAGCCCGAAGGATCGGAGGGCGATCTCGCCGACAAGGGGGTCGAAGAGGCGTCGGTAGCTGTCGAGGTTCCACCCGTCGAGGACGGTTGCCCCCGTGGAGGAACGCCGGGCGAACGAGTAGACGAAGACGATGACGAGCGGGATGGCGAAGAAGAGGACGAGGTAGGCGGCGCTCGGAGCCGCAATGAGCATCCCCCTCCGGGAGTCGGCGCGCCGCGCGTCCCGTTCGAGCTCGGGGGTGACCTCGGTGGGCTCCTCCAGTGCCATCAGTCGACGAGCACCGAGACGGAGGCCGGGTTCCAGTGCACCGTGACCCTGGCGCCCTCGTCGTGGAGGGGGAGCCCCGGGCGGTTCTCCTCCTTGACCCGCAGCGTTCCCGCCACGGTCTCGACGGAGTAGAAGTGGAGGTCCCCGTGGTAGATGCGAGCGGTCACGGTTCCCTCGATACGACCCCTGCCCTCTGCGACCGCATCGGCAGCGATCGAGAGTCGCTCTGGCCGGATGCCCAGCGCGACGTGCTCGCCGACCGATGCCCCTGAAGCAGCTTGGATGAGCGCGCCACTCACATCCACGGACGAGGCGTCCGCCACCACTCCATCGAGGAGGTTGATCTCACCGATGAAGTTCGCGACGAACCGCGATCGGGGGTGCTCGTAGAGACCAGCCGGGCTGTCGACCTGGAGAAGGTTCCCCTCGTCCATGACCCCGATGCGATCGCTCATCGTGAGTGCTTCCTCCTGGTCGTGCGTCACGTAGATGAACGTGATACCGACCCGGTGCTGGAGCTCCTTGAGCTCGAGCTGCATCGACTGGCGAAGTTTGAGGTCGAGCGCTCCAAGCGGCTCGTCGAGGAGGAGGACTTCGGGCTCGTTGACGAGAGCCCGGGCAAGGGCGATCCGCTGCCGCTGGCCACCCGAGAGCTGGTCCGGCTTGGCGGACGCACGATGCCTGAGCTGCACCATGTCGAGGGCCCGGCCAACGCGTTCGACGATCTCGGACGACCCGACCTTCTTCATCTTCAGCCCGAATCCGACGTTCTCCTCGATCGTCATGTGCGGGAAGAGCGCATACGACTGGAACACCGTGTTCACAGGCCGCCGGTTGGGCGGGAGAAGCCCCATCTCGTTGCCATGGATCCTCAGGGACCCCGACGTGGGGAACTCGAACCCAGCGATCATCCGCAACGTGGTGGTCTTGCCGCAACCCGAGGGGCCGAGGAGGGAGAAGAACTCGCCGTCTCCCACGGAGAGGTCGAGACCGTCGACGGCAACGAGGTCCCCGAAGTGCTTCGAGACGGCGCGGAGCTCGACCGCTTCAGGCATGGCGTCCACCTTTCATCCGATCGCTCGCCCCCTCGCCCGATTGCGACCGAAGACGCTCGCGTGCGGGCCTCGGCTCAATCGATTCTTTCGCACACTCCACCACGAACAGCAGTATTACCCGCACGAGTACTCCCTGCAACTGATACGCTCCCTAGCGTTCGGATGAGGTGCCGGACGTGGAGGACCGCATGGCCAGATTGAACGTGCTGAGGGCGACCGGGTCCCCTGCCGAGGTGGGCGGGGCGCACGGCGAGCGCTTCGGAACCGAGATCCGCCACTACCTGGCGAAGCGCAGGACGCTCGCGGCCTCTGGCACCGACCTCACCCCCGAGGGCGTGACCGCAATCGCCGAGCGAATGGTCGATGCGCATCGCTCGTACGATCGAGCGTTGTTCGACGAGATGGCATCGATGGCGGCTGCAGCAGGCATCACCCCGGCCGAGGCGATCATCGTGGGCGGGTACACCGACTTCATCGACACGGTCCGTGCCGTGGCACACGGCACGATGGTCGAGGACCAGTGCACGGCCGTGCTCACCCCTCCAGCCACCTCCGAGCAAGGTGGCTTCCTCGCCCAGACGTGGGACATGCACGCGAGCGCGACCCCCCACGTGTTCCTGCTCGACATCCGAGTCGCGGACGGGCCGCGAGCACTCGTGTTCACCACTCATGGGACGGTCGGCCAGATCGGGATGAACGACGCAGGGATCGCGATCGGCATCAACAACCTCACCGTCGACGACGGGTGGTACGGGGTGACATGGCCGTTCGTCGTCCGCAGTGCGCTGGCGGAACGGACCTTCGATGCCGCGCTCGCCGCGATCACCGAAGCACCCCTTGCCGGAGGACACAACTTCCTCCTCATGGACGACCGCGGGAACGCTGTCTCCGTCGAGGCCACCCCCACCACGACGAAGGTGGACCAACTCGGCGACGAACCGCTCGTGCACACGAACCACTGCCTCACCCCCGCCACCCGAGCCGTGGAGGGCGAACGACCGGTGGTGCTCCAGGAGAACTCGGTACGTCGCCTCGCCGAAGCCGTCGCGATCCTCGGTGGCGTCGACCACCACACCCCCGAGTCGCTCATGGACCTGTTGCGGGACGAGTCCTCGATCTGCCGCCACCCCGAACCCCCCTACGACTACGAGAGCTCGGGGGCGGTGATCATGCGCCCGGCGACCCGCGACTTCTGGGCCTGCTGGGGAGTTCCGTCGCAGAACGAGTTCGTCCCCTTCCATTTGGTCGATGGCTGAACTGCGTTTCGCGACACTTGCGCCGGAACATGCCGGCCGGTGCGCCGACCTCGAACGGCGGGCGTTCCCGACCGCCGACCCCACCGACCTGCTCGACGAAGCGGATATCACCGCCTACGCCGAGACATTCCCCGACGGCTTCTTCGTGTGCCTCGACGGTGAGCGAGTGGTCGGGCAGGGCGCCGGGATCCTCCTCGACTTCGACTTCTCCGAACCTCAGCACACCATCGCCGAGATCACCGGAAGACACTTCTGCGGCAACCACGATCCGGATGGGGACTGGTACTACGGCACCGACATCGCCGTCGACCCCTCGTATCGTCGGAGGGGAATCGGCGCCCGGCTCTACGGGCTTCGCAAGGACCTCGTCCGGTCGCTGGGACGCAAGGGGATCATCGCCGGCGGACACCCCGACGGGTACGAGCGCCACCGGGACGACATGACGGTGCCCGAGTACATCGAGGCCGTGGCCCGGGGTGCGTTCTACGACGCCACGCTCTCGTTCCAGATGCACCAGGGATTCGAGGTCGTCGGCGCCCTCGAGGGATACCTCGTGGATCCCGCGACCGACGACTACGCGGCACTCATCGTCTGGCGGAACCCCGACCTCGCCTGAGCCGACCGTTCAACTCGCCTGGCGGGCCGCCTTCGTCGCCTCGACGCTTGCCTTGAGCGCCTCGAGGAGGTCAACGACCTTGGTGGGCTCGGGCGCCGCCGGGGCGATGATCTCCTCGCCTTCGACCTTCTTGCGGGCCATCTCCTCGACGCGTGCACGGGTCGAGTCGGTCCACTCGGCCGGGTCGAAGGTGCGGGTCATGTTCTCGATGAGCATCGACGCCATCGCCACCTCGTCCTCACGGACCTCGACCTCCTCCTCGAGCGAGGCGAACCCGGCTTCGCGGACCTCGTCTGGCCAGTACATGGTCTCCATCACGAGGACACCATCCTTGTTGCGCAAGGTTGCCATCTGCTCCTTCGCCCGGATCGAGACCTTGCAGAGGCCCACCAGGTCACCCTCCGAGAGCGCCTCGAGAAGTATCCGATAGGCCTTCACGCCGGTCTTCTCAGGGGCGAGGTAGTAGGAGGACTTGTAGAGGATCGGGTCGATCTCGGACTCCGGCACGAACTGGACGACGTCCACCAACTTGGAGCCGGACCCGGAGGTGGCCGCCTCGAGCTCGTCGTCGGTGAAGACGACGTAGCGACCCTTCTCGACCTCGTAGCCCTTCACGATGTCGTCCCACACGACTTCTTCACCATCCACCTCGGCCACTCGCTTGTAGCGGATGGGGCTGCCGTCGGACTCCCGCAGTTGCTTGAACTTCGGCGTGCGGTTCTCGGTGGCGCTGAACAGGCCGACCGGGATCGTCACGAGGCCGAAACTCACCGCCCCCTTCCAGATGGATCGCATGCAGCCAATGTACCGGCGCCGCCTGAATGCCGGTAGGGCTGATTGGCCCATCGGCGGATCCGCGTCTCAGCGAGAGGATGCGACGTGCGAATGAACAGGGGGGCGACGTCCTCGACGCTGGCTCCCCACGACCCGCGCCGAACCGGTGCTCGACCTCAACGTGGGGGCGACGCCCCAAGCACTCCTGAGGTCGCTCTGACACACGACCGGGGCCCGGCCGATCGGCCGGGCTCCGGTGTTCGCGGGACTGGTTGAATCAGCTACCGAGGCGGGCGAACAACTGCGCGGGGGTCACTCCGTGCTGGAAGACGAAGTTCTCGTCAACGAGGTCGTGCGCAACGGGACGCATCCCGGCACGACGGTTGGCTGCTCTGACTCGGCGTGCGTAGTCGGAGAACGACATGATCACTCCTTCACGATGGCCGTGGGCCATCGGTCGATTGTGTGGTTCTTCACATACTACGGAACCGATGTGACAAGGAGATCAACGAGTGTTTCGGGAGCGTTATTCCGCGACCCTCGACACAAGGGCCCGGGTAGCGGAGATCATCCGCTCTGGTTGCTCGAGGTGGGGTTGGTGACCGCACTCGGGGATGACCAACGGCGTGGCGAGCCCGCCGGGGATCGCCGCCACCGTCCGACGGACCTGCTCGAGCGTGTCGTACTCGTCCGCGTCGCCCTGCGCCACCACCACGGGCACATCGATGCCAGCGAGGAGCTCCTCGATCGTCCAGGTCATGAACGAGGGATTCGTCCAGGTGTCGAACCACCCGTGGAATGCACCATCGACGTCGGCGTGGTACCGGGCGAGTCGCTCCCGTAGCGAGCCCTCCCGATACGCGGCGAGGACCGCATCCATCGCGCCGGCGGGCTTCGCCTCGCCGGCGAACACGTGTCCGGCGACGCTCATCACCCCTCGCAGGCCCGGGAGCGGCGAGAGGCCGGCGGTGAGCAGCGCAATCGATGCACCATCGGAGTGGCCCCACAAGAGGTGGTCACCGATTCCGAGGTGCCGCAGAACCGCGGGTGCCCGCTCGGCGCCCATGTGCACGAGGTAGTCGAGCGGCCAGGGCAGCGACCGGGGATCCGAGCCCCCGTACCCCCACCTGGACCAGACGAGCCCACCCCATCCGAGGGCGTCGCACACCCGATCCGGAAAGTCCCTCCACATGCGAACACACCCGAGCCCCTCGTGGAGGAACACCACGGTGGGAGCGTCGTCTGGGCGCGGTCCGATCCAGCGGTACTCGATCCCGATCCCGTCGATGACGGCACGCTCCATGCAGCCGAGCGTACCGCCGGTAGGGTGGCGCCATGTCCTCCAGGCCCGTCCTGCGACCGCTCGATTTCGGCGGGATCTTCGACCAGGCGTTCCGGCTCTACACAGGCCACTGGCAGACCCTGCTCACCCTCTCGGCCATCGTCATGGTCCCGCTCGGACTGGCCTCACTGGGTCTCTCACTCGTGCTCTTCCAGGACATCGACGCCGCGCTCACCGACCCCGCCTTCCTGGAGGCGGGCCCCGAGGAGGTGATCGGACTCTTCGTCGATGCACTGCTGCCGTCACTCTTCGTCGGGCTCCTCAACATCATTGGGCTGTGGCTGCTCCAGGGCGCCGTGACCCACGCCGTCTCCGAGGTGTACGCCGGCCGCGCCCCCACCTGGCAGGAGTCGCTCTCGACCGGGCTCCAGCGGCTGCCCTCGCTCGCCGGAGCCGTGATCATGATCGGCCTCGGCTCACTCGCCGGCCTCGTGCTCTGCTTCTTGCCGGGCGTCTGGCTCTCCATGATGTGGTTCGTCACCGTGCCCGCCCTCGTCGCCGAGCGGCTCGGCGCCTGGCAGGCGATGTCACGGTCGTGGGACCTCATCAGCGGGTTCTGGTGGCGCACGTTCGGCCTCGCCGTCGTGACCTCGATCATCGTCGGCATCGTCTCGGTGGCCCTCGCCTCCCCATCGCAATTCGTTGTCTTCTCCGGGGGTTCGCTCACCGCCACCCAGGCCACCAGCCAGGTTGCGAACGCAATCGCCTCCATCCTCACGCTCCCCTTCCAGGCCCTCGTCGCCGTCGTGATCTACTTCGACCTCCGGGTGCGCAAGGAGGCGTTCGACCTCACCGCGCTCACGGGCGACATCGACGAGCCCTCCGCCACTCCCCCGCCTGCCCCCGACAGCGGCCCTCTTGCTCCTCCACCCCGACCACCGGACTGGGATGACTCGAGCCAGGACCCCTTCTCCTAGTCGCATCGCGGCGGTCCTCCTCGCTGCGGCCCTCGCCCTGGCGTCTCCCGCGGCCGCCATCGATCGGACCGCCGAGGAGGTGGACGGGCTCGCGAGGTCCGCCCCGTTCGATGCTGCCGCCGACGACCAACTGAGGAAGACGACCTCGATCGACGGCGTCCCCGTCGACATGGAGTGGCTCCTCGGCGGCCCGGAGGTCGCCTCCGATCGGCTCGGGGCCTTCGTCGTCGACCGGTCGAGCCGTCCAATCGATGCAGGTGCGCAGGCACGCGCCATCCTCGCCCAGGACCGGTTCGACACCTCCGGCGGGATCCCCGCAAGCGCAGTGCTCCAGGCCTGGGCACTCCGCACGGTGTCGGGGATCCTCCTCGCCATCGAGCAGGCCATCCCCGGCGGGCTCACCACGGTGGGGTGGGTGCTCCTCGTCCTCGCCGTCGCAGGGGTCACCACCGCATCGTGGTCACTGCTCCGCCGACGAGAACTCGCCATCGAGTCCGCGGAGCGCACCCGTGGCCGGCGAAAGGGCCCCTCGGCAGCCTCCCTCGACGCACGGGCGCTCGAAGCCGCTCGGGAGGGTCGGTTCGAGGACGCGCTGCGCCTCCACTTCGTCGCCGCCCTCATCCGGCTCGACTCCCATGGGGCGATCCGGCTCCACGACGGCCTCACCTCCGGATCGGTCACGGCCACCCTCTCCCACCCGATCGCCTCGCACCTCGTCGCCGTGCACGACGAGGTGGTGTACGGCGACCGGACCGCGACCCCCACTGATGCAGAGCAGAGCCGAACCGGGTGGCGACAGGTCGTCCAGGAGGTGACTCCATGACCACGTCGAGGCGGGTGTGGATCGGCGTCGCCGTCGTGGGCGGCTTAGCGACGCTGCTCAACCTCGTTGGGCTCGCCGCCGATCGGCTGTCGGGCGGAGCCACGGTGCCCGGCCCCGGCGGGTCGTCCTACGTCACCACCACGAGCGGATGGGCGGCCTACCACGACCTCCTCGCGGACGGAGGGCACCCGGTCAGCCGACTCGAGGCCCCGGTACGACTGGGCACACTCGATCCTGCGTCGACCCTGGTCATCGCCCAGCCCGACTCGTTCGCCCTCGACGCCCGCCAAGCCGACCTGATCGCAGCCTTCCTCCTCGACGGAGGGCGACTGGTCCTCGCCTCGACATCCTTCTTCGGCGACCTCTCCACCTCCCTCGTCGATCCCCCACCGGTGTTCGGCGGCATCCCGCCCGGTTCGGTCACGGGATTGCAGGTCGCCGAGGCAAGGGGCATCGGCGAGGTCGCCACCTCGGGCCTCTATGCCTGGAGCGACACAGGAGGGGCGCTCCCCCTCGTCGGGGAGAACGGCCTCGCGGTGGTTGCCGCCGCACCGGTCGGCGAAGGCCGGCTCATCCTCATCGCCGACCCCGCCATCCTCTCCAACGGCCTCATTGGCGAGGCCGACAACGCCGCACTCGGAGTGGTCCTCGCCGGGGAGGACGGGAGGCCCGTGGTCTTCAACGAGTTCGTCCACGGGTACGGAGGGGACTCGCTCATCTCGGCGCTCCCGGACCGATGGGGCACAACCCTCCTCCTCGGCGCCGTCGCCGTCCTCGGATGGATGTGGGCGATCGGCGCACGATTCGTCCCTGCAGAACCCGAGCAACGCGCCTTCCCCCCGTCCCGGGGCCTCTACATGGACGCACTCGCAGCCAGCATCGCCCGGAGCCCCGACGGACCTGCAGATGGTCTCCGAGAGGCCGTCGAACGATCGGGGACCGCCGTCGACAACACCGACCCCGTGGCCCTCGCCGCCGCCCTCGTCGCGCAGGGCAGCGCACGCCGCCGATAGCATCCCGCCGAGGAGGACCCATGCTCACCGATCTGAGGACCACGCTCCACGCCGAAGTCGCGAAGGTGGTGGTCGGCCAACGGCGCGTCGTCGACTCCCTCCTCGCCTCTGTGTCGGTCGGCGGCCACGTCCTGCTCGAGGGGGTCCCGGGGACCGCCAAGACGCTGCTCGCACGCGCCTTCGCCCGCGCGCTCGGCCTCGGGTTCGGGCGAGCCCAGTTCACCCCCGACATGCTCCCGTCCGACCTCACCGGCACGGTCACGCTGCGGGCGGGCAACCTCGAGTTCCGACCCGGACCGGTCTTCACCAACATCCTCCTCGCCGACGAGGTGAACCGCACGCCACCCAAGACCCAGGCGGCACTCCTCGAGGCGATGGGCGAAGGTCAGGTGACGGTGGATGGCGTGTCCCACCGCCTCCCGCAGCCCTTCATGACGATCGCCACCCAGAACCCGATCGAGTACGAGGGCACCTATCCCCTGCCCGAGGCCCAACTCGATCGCTTCCTCATGAAGGTGGTCGTCGGCTACCCCGACGAGGACGTCGAGACCCAGATGCTCCGCCTCGACCGCGACGGCGTCGAGCCAACGGCGCTCGATCGGGTCGCGCCGATCTGCGACGTTGCCACCATCACGGCGATCCACAAGGAGGTGGACACAACCTCGATCACCGACGAGGTCCTCGCCTACCTGCTGGGGGTGATTCGCGCCACACGCTCGCTCCCTGCCGTCGAGCTGGGTGCCAGCCCCCGCGCCGCCGTGCACCTGCTCGCAGCGTCCCGCGCCCGGGCCCGACTCGACAGTCGCGACTACGTGACCCCCGATGACATCGCACTCATGGCCCCGATGGTCCTCCGACACAGGATCCTCCTCCGACCAGAGGCCGAACTCGACCGCTACCGCCCGGACGACGCCGTCGAGGCCGCTGTGGCCTCGACGCCGGTCCCGCGGTGAGCCCCACCCCCAGGGCAGCCCTCATCGCCGCGGCGATTGCGGCATCCACACCGATCGTGGGCCCCACGATCGCCATCACTGCCATGGCCGTGCTCGCGCTGTTCACCACTGTCGACATGCGCATGGTGCGTACCGCACCCGAGGTCCGACGCATCCTCCCCGATCGCGTATCGCGCGGGGTCCCCTCCGATTTCGAGATCGTGGTGCGGACCCGGCGTCCATTCCGGGTCCGCCAGCCCGCTCCCGCCGACGTGCGACTCGCCCCCCAGGAGGCCGACGGGCAACTCCGGGGAACGCTCACCGCATGCAGGAGGGGACGCCACCGCTTCACTCCTCCGGTGGTCCGCGTATTCGGCCCTCTCGGCCTGGGAGCAGCGACCCACCGCCCGGGGACCCCTCAAGAGGTCCTGGTCTACCCCGACCTGCTCACCGCGCGCCGCATCGCGAACGCAGTGCGAACCGGCCGGTTCCGTGATGAGGGACACCGCAGCCGCGGCCAGCTCGGCCTCGGGACGGAGTTCGAGTCCATCCGCGAGTACGTGCCCGACGACGACATCCGCCAGGTGAACTGGAAGGCCACCTCGAGGATGGGACGGCCCATGAGCAACCAGTACCGGTTGGAGCAGGATCGGGAGGTGCTCTGCGTGGTCGACACGGGCCGGCTCATGGCGGCAGAGGTGGGCGGTCGCACGCGACTCGATGCCGCCCTCGATGCCGTCGCTGCGGTCGCCTCGGTCGCCGACGTCGTTGGTGATCGTGTCGGCGTACTCGCCTTCGATCAAGAGGTCCACCGCACGGTCCCGCCCGGCCGGGCACACGCCGACCGCGTGCTCCACGCCGTGTTCGACTTGGAACCCCGATCCGTCGACACCGACTACCTCCTCGGCTTCCGGACCGCCGCTGCGGGCAAGCGAGCGCTCGTCATCGTGTTCACCGACCTCTTCGAGGAGGCCGCGACACGTCCACTTGCCGAGGCTGCGGGCGTCCTCGCACGCCACCACGCCGTGATCGTCGCGTCGGTGGGCGACCATGACGTCGAGGCCGTGCTGGCAACACCCCCGGCCGATGCCACCGGGGCGGCTCGGATCCTCGTCGCCCACGACATCCGAGAGGGTCGCCTCCGGGCGTCGTCACGCATCGAGGCTGCCGGGGCCACCGTGGTCGAAGCCACCGAGGACGACCTGGCCAGGAAGTGCGTCGCTGCGTATCTCTCTACCAAGGCGAAGGCGCGGCTCTAGTCGATGCGACGCGCTGCCGGCCCTCACGGCCCCCGGCCAATCACCAATCCCCAGTAGACGGCCCCCGTGACGATCCCGACAGCGAGCGTCGTCCCCGCGCCGAGTCCGGTCCTCCCCACATACCCCTCGATGAACCCCGCAAGGGCAAGCCAGGGGGCCGTGCCGAGGGCGAGCAACGCCGACTCCTTCGCCTCGATGGCGAGCGCCTGGCTCCTCGTCCGGGTCCCGGGCCGGAGCAGGGCCCGGCCCATCGCCAAGCCCGCCCCGCCGCCGACGAGGATGCAGGAGAACTCGAGGATGCCGTGCCCCGTCGTGGCAGCAACGAGCAGTTCGCCGTTCCCGGCGCCGATCGCAAGGCCGGTCACTGCCCCGAGGATCGCCCCGTTCGTTGCAAGGATCAGCCCGGTGCCGAGCCCAAACGTCACACCGAGGGCAAATGCGGTGAGCGTGACCCTGATGTTGTTCACGAGCACATAGGTGGAGAACGCGGCCAGGCCGAGTCCTCCGAGGCCCTGGTCGGTGGACTCCTGGGGCTCGGTCACCCAGAGGAACCCTGCGGGGACGATCGACTCGGATGCCACCGGGTCGGAGAGCGCCCACAGCGCCGTCAGCACTCCCGGGCCGGAGAGCACGAGCGCCGCCAGGCCGATCATCCCGAGGCGCGCTCGCACGAGGCCCCAGTAGCGGTTCGCGACGAAGTCGAGGAACGAGTCCCTCCGGAGGCCCCGGTCGTAGACCACACCACGAGCCTCCACGGCAAGGCGCTCGAGACGTCGGACCACGGGATCCCCTGCGAACCGACGACGGGCCTGGGCAAGGTCGGCCACCACCACTCGGTAGAGGCGACCCATGCGACGCAACCGGGCGGCGCCGAGCTGCTCGGGGCGACGGCCTGCCGCAGCCACGAGGGATTCGAGGTCCCTCCAAGTAGCCTCGCGCTCTGACACGAACGTCGAAAGATCCATGCTCGAAGACCGCTACTCCATCGAGACGCCGGAAGGACTCCGACTCGACCTCGTCCTGGCCGGAGTCGGGACGCGGATCGTAGCCGCCGTCATCGACAGCCTCGTGATCGGTATCGCCATGTTCGCCTTCCTCTTCGGGGCTCTCGCAGCGGCCCCTGCGCTCGACGCCGTACTGGAGGAGGGCGGATTCGCCCTCGCCGTCACCCTCGTGTCCTTCGTCGCTGCGATACCGATCCTCTACTACGTGCTCTTCGAGACCCTCGACGGGGGTCGATCCATCGGAAAGCGGGCGTTCCACCTCCGGGTGGTGCGCACGAACGGGCTCCCCGTCGGGTTCACCACCTCAGTGGTGCGCAACCTGGTTCGCCTCGTCGACCTGCTGCCGGGTGCCTACCTCGTGGGACTCGTCTCGGTGGTGGCCTCACGCACCAACCAGCGCGTCGGGGACCTTGCCGCCGGGACATTGGTCATCAAGGAGCTGCCCCATGAGGAGGCCTCGACCTGGGTCCCGGCGCGAACACTCGAGGGCCCGCGCTGGGACGTGTCGGCTGTCTCGGACGAGGAGGCAGAAGCCATTCGCTACTTCTTCGAGCGCGCGCCCTCACTCACCCCCGAGCAGCGAGCCAAGTTCGGAACGCGCCTCCACGAGCGACTGCGGGAGAGGGTCGCCACGGCAGGAGAACACCTCCCCCCCGAGGAGTTCCTCGAGAAGGTGTGGCTCTCGAAGGAACAGCACCGCTGACCCACCGGGATGGCAGAGCCAATCGGTAGGCTCGGTCCATGACCGATGACGCCCTCACACCCGATGAGATCACCGAAGCCACGGTCGACGGGCAGGAGGGCTCAGAGCAACCCCCGGTGAGCGAACCCACCAAGCTCATCCGCATCGCGTCCATGACCCGCGCCATGCTCGAGGAGGTGCGCCAGGCCCCGCTCGACATCGAGAGCCGTCGACGCCTCCTCGAGGTGCACCAAGCGTCGATCGTCGAGCTCCGCGAGGTGCTCAACGACGAGCTGAAGGAGGAGCTCGACGAGATCTTCCGACCGTTCGCCGCAGAGCACACGCCGAGTGAAGCCGAGCTCAGGATCGCCCACGCCCAGCTGATCGGATGGCTCGAGGGACTGTTCCACGGGATCCAAGCCTCCGTCATCACCCAGCAGATGGTGGCGCAGACACAACTCGCCGAGATGGCCCGCCGCCAGCAGCTCGAAGCTCCCCACGACGACCCCAAGAAGTACCCGGGCGTGTACCTGTGAGCGTCCTGTCGTTCCTCGTCGGCACGTGGCGGGGAGCGGGCAAGGGCTCGTACCCGACCATCGAAGCGTTCGAATACACCGAAGAAGTCGTGTTCGGAGAGATCCCGGGCAAGCCCTTCTTGAGCTACCAGCAGCGCACGAAGGGCACAGACGGGAACGCCCTGCACACAGAGTGCGGCTACTTGCGATCCCCGTCACCGGGCGTTGTCGAGTTCGTGGTCGCCCAGCCCACTGGCCTGACCGAGGTCCATTCCGGGATCCTCACCGGGCAGCGGATCGACCTCATGAGCGCCAACGTGGGGTCCACCCCCACGGCGATCCCGGTCTCCTCGGTTGCTCGACGACTCCAGGTCGAGGACGACGTCCTGCGATACCAGCTCGACATGGAGGCCGTTGGCGAGGAGATGAACGTCCACCTCGAGGCCGAACTCCACCGCGCCTCCTGACCTCCGGTCACGTCCCGGGCCGAAGCGGCCGCGTCGCTACCCGACGGGCGGTCGGTCGCTCACCCACGGGGCTTCCGGGGCGACGATGAGGGCTGCGAGTCCGAGCAGGACTGCGTCGTAGTTCACCCGCCACCCCGCGAACGCCTGCCAGGCAGCATCGAGGTCGTCGACGACTTCGACACCCTCGGCCTCGAGCCTTGCGACGAGGTCCATGAACTCGCTGCGATCGATCGCGATGGGATCCGACGGGTCGGGGTCCGGGTCGTAGGGGAGCCCGAAGCCGTCGGCGATACGACGAAGGGCGATGAAGCCGGCACGAATCGCCAACTCGACCTGAGGCCGGTGCTCCTCGGCGGTGTCCTTCACCACGCTGACGACGAGGGCCCCTGCATCGAGCACGGTGCCCGCCGCCGAGAGCCACGACCGCTGCGCGGTCGGGCCGCGGAAGAAGGCGAGCACCGGGAACGCCGTGTGCGTCTCCTCGAGCTCGATGAACCACTCCTCCCAGTCCACATAGCTCTCAACGAGGGCTTCGAAGCCCATGATCCGGTGGTGCCGGATGAGCATCTCGGCGGCCGACGGCGGCACGCCGGCGCGCACCTCGAGGGCGTTCACTGCGACCTCTCGCGATGCGTACGACTGGAACAGACTCGGCAGGAAGGTGATGAGCAGGGCGACGATGATGAGGCCGATGGCGGCCTCGACGAACTCGAGGAGGAGGGGTACGGAGCCCTCGACCTTCGTGAATCCCAGGGTGAGCAACGAGGAACCGCTCACCTCGAAGGCGGTCGCGAAGTCGAGGCCCACGACTCCCATGTAGATGAGGGCGAAACCCAGTGTCACCAGGGTGGCCCACACGAAGGGCAGGAGCAGGAGCACCGTTGGGGCGTAGAGCGCCAACACTCGATCCTTCGCCTCGAACGTCTTCCGACGGCTCGCCAGGAGCAGGAACACCTTGCGCACCGAGGGAAAGAGCAGCCGGCCGATGAGGGTCGATGCCGCCCGGGGAAGCACCACGGTGCGGATCGCCGACAAGGCGGTGCCGAGCACCACTGCGGCGCCCGCTACCACGAAGACGACGTCGCGCAGCAAGGTCAGGTGTCGGCGCGCCAGGGGGCCGGGGCGTCCGGGTCGATGCCGAACTCGGCGATGGCCCGTTCCACGACCTCGGTCCCGACGTCGCCCTGCTCGGCGAGGGCCGACAGCGTCGCCACCACGATGTGCGGCGCATCGATCTCGAAGAACGATCGGAGCTCCGCCCGGGTATCGCTTCGGCCGAACCCGTCGGTGCCCAACGAGAGGAACGACCGGGGCACCCATCGGGAGACCTGGTCGGCCACGGCGTGCATGAAGTCGCTCACCGCCACGACCGGACCCTCGGTGAGGGCGAGCCGCTGGGTCACGACGGGGGTCCTTGGCGCTGAACCCGGGTGGAGCCGGTTCCACCGCTCGACCTCCAACGCATCCTCCCGGAGGAGCTGGTACGACGTCACCGACCAGAGTTCGGCGTGCACCCCATAGCGCTCGGCGAGGATGGTGCGTGCCTCCTGGGCCGCGGTGTGGGCCGTGCCCGAGAAGAGGATCGTCGCCCTCGGGCCCTCTCCCCGGGGGGCCTCGGCGAACCGATACATGCCCTCGATGACCCCGGCATCCACGCCGTCGGGCTTGGGCGGCTGGACGTAGTTCTCGTTGTACGCAGTGAGGTAATAGAAGACGTCCTCGCCGTCGCCGTACATCCGCTTGATGCCGTCCTCGATGATCACGCCCATCTCGTAGGCGAACGCCGGGTCGTAGCTGCGGCACGTGGGCACGGCGGAGGCGAGCAGGAGGGAGTGGCCGTCCTGGTGCTGGAGTCCCTCGCCCTCGAGGGTCGTCCGACCTGCCGTGGCACCGATGAGGAATCCCCGGGCCCGCGAGTCCGCAGCGGCCCAGATGAGGTCCATCACCCGCTGGAAACCGAACATCGAGTAGAAGATGAAGAACGGGACCATCGGCACGCCCGTGTGGGCGTAGGAGGTCGCCGCAGCGATCCAGCTCGCGAGCGAGCCGGCCTCGGTGATCCCCTCCTCGAGGATCTGGCCGTCGGTTCCCTCCATGTAGGAGAGGAGGAGCTTGGCGTCCACGGGCTCGTACTTCTGGCCATGGGAGGCGTAGATCTTCATCTCCCGGAACAGCGAGTCCATCCCGAAGGTGCGAGCCTCGTCGGGGACGATCGGGACGATCCGGTCCCCGAACCCCTCGGTGCGACCGAGGTTCCGGAGGAGGCGGACGAACGCCATCGTCGTCGAGGCCTCCGCGTTGCCCGAACCGGCGTAGGTCTCGGTGAAGGGGTCACCGCCGGGGAGTGCGAGGGGTCGACGGATCGGGAGCGTGCGGGACGGGAGCGGCCCACCGAGCTCCCGGCGCCGCTGCTGCATGTACTCGTACTCGGGAGAGCCCTCGTCGAACCGGAGGTACGGCGGCGTCTTCTCACCCTCGAGCGATTCGGCTGGGATGTCGTCGTCGAGGCTCAGGCGGGACCGCAGGTCCATGAGTTGCTTGTTGGAGAGCTTCTTGATCTGGTGGGTGGCGTTGCGTCCCTCGACGTCGTGGCCGAGGGTCCAGCCCTTGATCGTCTTCGCGAGGATCACCGTCGGGGCACCCTTCAGCTCCGTCGCCATCTTGTAGGCGGCATAGAGCTTCTTGTAGTCGTGACCACCACGACGCAGCGCCCAGATCTCGTCGTCGGTCATGTCGGCGACGAGGGCGCGCAGGCGGGGGTCCGGGCCGAAGAAGTGCTCCCGGACGTACGCCCCGTCCTCGGCCTTGTACCGCTGGTACTCGCCGTCGACGGAGCGGTTCATCTTGTCGACCAGCACGCCCTCGTGGTCCTTGGCGAGGAGCGGGTCCCAGGTCTCGCCCCACACCACCTTGATGACGTTCCACCCCGCACCCCGGAACAGCGCTTCGAGCTCCTGGATGATCTTCCCGTTGCCACGCACGGGGCCGTCGAGGCGCTGGAGGTTGCAGTTGACGACCCAGGTGAGGTTATCGAGGCCCTCCTGGGCCGCGAGGTCGATGCTCGCCACCGTCTCGGGCTCGTCGGTCTCGCCGTCGCCGAGGAAGCCCCAGACGCGCGACGTCGAGGTGTCCTCGATGCCCCGGTTGTGGAGGTACTTGAGGAACCGGGCGTGGTAAATCGAGTTGATCGGGCCCAGCCCCATGCTCACTGTCGGGTACTGCCAGAAGTCGGGCATGAGGCGGGGGTGCGGGTACGAGGAGAGCCCGCCACCGCCGACCTCCTTGCGGAAACGGTCGAGGTGCTCCTCGGCGAGGCGTCCTTCCAGGAACGCCCTCGCGTAGATACCCGGTGAGGCATGCCCCTGGAAGTAGACGTGGTCGCCGGGGCGACCCGAATCATTCCCCTTGAAGAAGTGGTTGAAGCCCACGTCGTAGAGCGCAGCCGAGCTCGCGAACGAGGAGAGATGCCCTCCGATGCCCGCCGACCGGGCGTTGGCCTTCACGACCATGACGGCGGCGTTCCACCGGATCGCCCGACGGATCCGCCGCTCCATCTGCTCGTCCCCGGGGAACCACGGCTCGGCCTCCGGGGGGATCGTGTTGATGTAGGGGGTCGTCATCGGCGGGGGGACCGCCACATCGAGCTCGCGGGCGCGGCGCATGAGGCGCGCAAGGAGGTACGCAGCCCGCCTGCGGCTGTCCGAGTTCACGACGAGGTCGAGGGACTCGAGCCATTCCTCGGTCTCGGGTGGGTTCCCATCCGGGATCTGGAGGATGTAGCCGTCGTTGAGCATGCGCAGAACCTCGGGTTGCCGGGGACCAGTGAGAGTAGTTGCGGGTGGAGAACTGAGGACGGGGAACGTGGTCGGGACGCCCCATTGGGGTTGGTCGGGACTGAGGCGTAGCCTCCGGGCATGCCTTCCTTCGACATCGTCTCCCAGGTGGACCTCCAGGAGGTCCGGAACGCAGTGGACCAGGCCGCACGCGAGCTCACCCAACGGTATGACTTCCGGGGCACCGACTCCTCGGTTGGCCACACCGACGAGGCGATCACCGTCGAGTCCGACTCAGAAGGCCGACTCGAGGCGGCCAACGACGTCCTCAAGAGCAAGCTCATCCGGAGGGGAATCGATCTCAAGAGCATCGCGGGGGGAGCACCCCAGCAGGTCGGCGGTGGCCGCTCCCGGTCGGTGTGGACGCTCAACCAAGGCATCTCGAAGGACGCTGCCAAGGACCTCACGAAGCAGATTCGCGACCTCGGTCTCAAGGTCACCGCGCAAGTGCAGGGCGACCAGGTCCGGGTCCAGGGCAAGAAGCGCGACGACCTCCAGCAGGTGATCGCGGCGATGAAGGACCTCGACTTCGAAGTACCCCTCCAGTACATCAACTTCCGGGACTGACCACACTGCGCTGCGATCGGTAGCCTCCGAGCGGTCACCCATGGAGGATGCCGTAGCCGACGACTTCTACCGCCAGTTCTTCCACCACGCGGAGAGCTCGTTCTCGATCCTCCGCCCGGTGGACGCCGCCTCTGACTTCGCGTGGGTGGAAATCAACGACTCGGAGGCACGGCTCGGCAACCTCCCGCGCGAGGAGTACCTCGGCAAACGGGTCTCCGAGCTGTTCCCCGCAACGATCTCCCAAGGATTCATCGCCATCGCCCAGGCAGTGCTCTCCGAGGGCACTCCGGTGCAGCTCGACCCGCTCCCGTACGAAGACGACCGCATCCGACGATGGGTCTCCGTCCATGCGTTCCCCCTCCCCAACGAGCACGTCGGCGTCGTCATCACAGACGCCGAGCAGGAGCGCTCCGCAGAGGTCGAGTTGGAACGGTCCCGACGAATCGAAGCACGCACCGCCCGACTCACCCGGTCGGGCCACTGGCGGTACGAGGCGGAGTCCGATCTGATCTTCTGGTCCTTCTACCTGTACGAACTCTTCGGCCTCGATCCGGCGAACGGCCCGGACTACGTGGCTGAGCGGGCGTTGATCCATCCCGAGGACCGAGAACATCACGATGCGTTCGCCGCGCTCCTCCGACAGGAGCCAGGCCGACACGTGTACGAGTACCGCATCGTGGTCGACGGGACCGTGAGACACCTCAGGTCGATCGCCGAGTCGGAGGAGGCCATCGAGGGCAGGCCAGTCTTCAGTGGGGTGATCCAGGACGTCACCGAGGAGGTGAATGCGCGGCAGGAGCTCATCGATCGAGAGGCTCGATTCTCAGCCATCTTCAATGAGTCCCCCATCGGCATCGTGATCCTCGACGCTCAGGGGAACGTGGTCGAGATGAACGACGCATTGGGCGAACTCTTCGGCATGCCTGACGAGATGCGTGCTGCCGTGCTCTCCTCCTACAACGTCTTCGACGATCCGCAGATCGTGCGACTGGGGCTGCGTTGGTTCTTGGAACGGGCCATCCTGGGCGAGCCGGTCACCACTCCGATCGTCCGGTACGACGCTGGGGAGATGGTCCGGGACCAGGGCAAGAGTGACCGGGATGCACTCGCCAAGTGGATACAGATTCGTCTCTTCCCCCTGAGGGAGCCATCGGGACCACAACGGTTCCTGGTCGGCCTCGTGGAGGACGTCAGTGAACGCTACGAGACGCACCTCCAGCATCGTCGCTCGATGGCCCTGTTCCGCTCGACTGCCGACGGAGTCGTCATCACCGACCTCGACGGAGTGATCACCGACGTGAACCCGGCCTTCACCGAGATCACCGGGTGGAAGCCACACGAGGTGATCGGCCACAACCCGAGGATCCTCCAGTCGGCAACCCACGACGACGACTTCTACACCGAGATGTGGCGCTCGCTTGAGGCACATGGCTCCTGGCGCGGCGTGATCACCAACCGACGCAAGGACGGCACCACCTACCAGGAGCGGCTCACGATCACCACGATCCACGACCCCGACGGTCTCCCCGAGGGCTACGTGGGCGTGTTCACCCAACTCGGCTAGCGCTCAGCGGTCGAGAAGGGAGAGCAGCGCCTCCATGGACTCAGAGTCCAGCTCTCCCGCCTTGCGGCCCACGATGCGCCCATCGGCGGAGATCACGACGGTGAGGGGGAGCGCGACCGCGTCGTATCGGGAACCGATCACATCGGCAGAGTCCCATCCGAGGGGGTAGTCGACGCCCACTTCGGCGGCGAACGCCCGAGCGCCGGCCTCCGTGTCGTCAACGGCGACGCCGACGAAGGAGAACCCGGGGCGGGCCTTCGCCGCGGCGTCCAGCACCGGCATCTCCGTGCGGCACGGAAGGCACCACGACGCCCAGAAGTTGACCACCACCGGGCTCCCACCGGCGAGGGCCTGCGAAAGGGTGAACGTGCCCCCGTCGAACGTACGCACCGTGAAGTCCGGCGCGGGCTCGTCGAGTTCATGGATGGCGAGGAGGGCCAGCCCGGGGTCGTCGACGGGTTGGTTCTCGAGCCCGATCTGGGCGACGCCGACCACGATCAACACGATGCCGATCCAAATGAACGTGAGGTGCCCCCGCACCCGCGGGAGGGGCGCGAGGTCATCGGTCACGGTGTCAGCCGATCGTCCCGCCGTCGTCGATGAAGTCGCCGCCGAACTCGAAGACCACGACGAGCAGCGCCAAGGCGACGAGCACGATCAGCGTGGCGAGGATCACCTTCACGACCGGCGGGCCCGGGAGGGCGTTGAAGAGGTCACGCATCCGGACCGTCCTTGTAGATCACGGCGTAGTTCGGGCCGGACACGAGTTCGGCCACCACGATGAGTCGCTGCCGCGCCGAGTACTCGGGGTGGCATGTGGTGAGGGTGAGCCATGCGCCGTCGGCTGGTGGCTCCTTCACCCACAAAGCGGTGGGGCGAACGGTGAACCAGCCACCACCTTCATCCATGGCGAGCACGGAGGTGTTCTCGATGACGGTTGCCGGGTCGCGGACGACGTACACGTGGGTCCCGATCGCCGTCTCCACGATGATCGGATCGCCTGCCTCGAGCTCGTCGAGCCGGTTGAACGGAGCGAGGTACGTGGTGCGATGCCCGCTGATCACGGCGTTGCCCGGCTGGCCGGGGAGTGGGGTGTCGACCATGTGACCGGGCCCGAGCTTCAGCGTCCTCCGACTCGTGCCCGCGAACACAACCCAGGACTCGCCTTCGGCGGAGATCCCCCCGACTTCGACCCGACCGGTCACGAGTTCATCCCGCGTGACCAGCGTGGGGAAGCGAATCGTCGCGAACGACGAGTTCTCTGCGACGGGCTCCTCGTCGAGGAGTACTTGCCGGCTGTCGGGATCGAACTCCGAACCTGCAACCCCCGAGGAGCCGGGGTCGACGATCTCGATCACCTTGCCGTCGTCATCGAGGACGACCTCGACGCGGGCGCCGGTGTCCTCGAGACCTCCCTCGTCGCGGGCTGCCGCGAACTGGTCGGAAAGCTCCTCTTGCGCAGCCGACTGGGCGACCTGCGTGCGGATGCCGGTGCCCCACAGCTGGTAGCCGAGGAAGGCGAACAAGAAGAGGCCCGACCAGATCATCGTCCAACCGATCGAACGGAAGAGGGTGCGCATCGAGCCGAACGATACCGGCGGGGTCAGCAAACCGGACACGTCGCGTCACGACTACGGTGACGCCCGATGCCGTGGCTCATCCTCGTGCTCGCCATTTCGCTGTTCATCGCGCTCGCACGCGGGGGACGAATCGCGAACCTCGCAGAGATCGAACTGCGCCTCTGGTGGCTGCTCATCGTCGGGTTCCTGATCCAGGCGGCTGCTGGGTTCTTCCCGTCGTCGGATCTCGTCCGAGCAGGTGGGCCGTGGATCCTCGTTGCCTCCTACATCCCCATCGTGATCGCCGTGACTGCGAACCGCGAGAAGCCGGGAATGTGGCTGGCCGGCGTCGGGATCCTCATGAACCTGTCCGTGATCATCGCCAACCAAGGCATGCCTGTACTCGGTGAGTCCATCACCGCCGCGTCCGACTTCACCCTGAACAACCCGGTGATCGCTGACTTCAAGCACGTGCCTTTCGATGAGGACACGCTGCTCGGGTTCCTCTCCGACGTCATTCCACTGCGGATCTTCGGCCAGGGGCACGTGATCTCACTCGGCGATGTGCTCCTCGCCATCGGCCTCGGCCGATTCCTCGAAGGGGAACTGCGCAAGCCGGTGCGCTGGTTCAAGGGTGGGGTGCGATCCGCAGAGTCGGGATCCGCGTTCAAACAGTCGTGACGCCCATCCGGCCGAGCACGAGCCGGAGCGATGCGACGACCTTGGGATCGAAGTCGTAGGCGGCGCCGCGATGGAGCTGCTCGAGGGCCTCGAGTGGCCGGATACCCCGGCCGAAGACCGCTCGATCGAAGTGCGAGCAGGCGCGCACGATCTTCGCCTCGATCGGCACATCCGGATCCGCCTCCTCACCGGGGCGACGGAAGGGCTGGTTGTGTTGGGAGACGACCTCTGCCGCCTCGGCTAGGTAGTCGGACTCGGCGATGATCTCTGCGGACCACCGATCGATGTCGGACTCGGTGAACCCGCGTTCGACGATCTTCGGCTCGGTGAGGGTGATGCGGCCGATATCGTGCATGAGGGCCGCGTACCGAACGGTGACGACCCGCTGGGGAGCAAGGCCCATGTCCTTAGCCACTGCCTCGGCGAGGTCGGCGGTGCGCTCGGCATGCCCTTCGAGGCCGAGCCCGGCAACCTCGGGGATCCGGGCCAGGGCGAGGATCGTCTGCACATAGGTCTTTCGCACGGAGCCGTACCGGGTGAAGGAGGAGATCGTCATGACGAACGGCACCGCCGCAACCACGACGGCCACCCACCACTCGGCGTGGATGCGCACGACGCCGAAGATCGCGCCCGCGCCCACGAGGGAGGCGAACAGTGGCGCGTCCTTGCCGGCGGTCGTCAGCAGGTAGGCGAAGCCGACGCCGCTGTCCCTCGCTTCGACCGAAGACCGACCCACGACCTCCACTGCGAACCACGTCACGAAGCCGAGCGTCGCGATCGTGATCGCCGCGAGCCCCGACATGCCGATCATGCTCGGGACGTCGGCTCCGAGGACGATCACCCCGTAGGCGCTGGCGCCGAGCAGGCGCCGGAAGTCCGAGGAGAAGGGAGCGCGCGGTATCGACCCGGCCATCCGGAGCACCCGAATCACCGTGATGCTGAGGAGCAACGTGAAGAGTGTGGCGCTGATCTCGGGGAAGAGGAATGGCACCATGGCACCAACGAGGTAGTAGAGGTCATAGGTCCTGCCCGACGAACTCTCGATCGGGAGGAACGGGGCCCCGGCGAACGCCAGCACGACGATCGCCATCCACGGCGTCAGGGTGCTGTATGGCTCGAGCAGGAGGGCAAGGGCGACGAGGCCGATCGTGGCGAACACATCGATCGCCAGCGGCGTCGCCTCACCCTCACGTGGTTCTGGACGGAACATCAGGACTCCTCCGCGACCTGCAACTCATCGCGCAGATCGGTCCTCTCCTCGGCGAGGTGCCGGGCGGTCTCCTCGTCATGGACGTCGGGGGACCCGTACAACTCACCTCGGGCCTCGACTGCGGCCACGAGCGCTTCGACCGCCTTCGGGTTGAACTGACCCCCGGCATTGCGACGAAGTTCCTCGAATGCGTACTGCTGGGAGAGGGCGACCCGGTAGGAGCGCGTCGAGGTGATCGCGTCGAAGGCATCGGAGACTGCAAGGACGTCCGCCTCGATGCCGTGGGTGTTGCCCGAGTCGAAGCGGAGGTTGTGGCCCTCGGCGGCGTCCACCACCGGTCGGAGGAAGTCGATCGGCCCGAGGAGGTCACCGAGGATGGCGTCGTGCTTGCGCATGATCCTCCACTCGTCTTCGGTGAGGTGGCCCTTCTTCTGGATGAGGTCCTTCGGCACGACGGTCTTCCCGAGGTCGTGGAGGAGTGCAGCCATCTGGAGGTGTTCGAGCTTGGCGCCGCGAAGGCCCAGCTCCTCGCCGGTGATCGTGGCGAAGTAGGCGACCCGCTCGGAGTGGCCACGGGTGTAGAAGTCCTTCGCCTCGAGCGCCTTGACGAACCCCGCGAGCGTGGCCCGGTAGGCCGTACGAAGTTCAGCGTATGACACGAACTGCTGGTGGCCGGTCAGGAAGAGGACGACCAGGAGCGGGAGGAGGAACCAGCGATCCACCTCGACGAAGGCGTACCCGAGCACCCCGCCCAC
The DNA here is from genome assembly GCA_964600365.1 of uncultured Acidimicrobiia bacterium. Classification (GTDB taxonomy): domain Bacteria; phylum Actinomycetota; class Acidimicrobiia; order Spongiisociales; family JAENVV01. The sequence continues at coordinate 11,087 of CAZRJG010000015.1, read as the reverse complement.
GAGTCCCATGAGGAGGTGGGCCGGCACAAGGACCGGAGCTCCCGACCAGAGATTGGTGAGGGTGCGGGAGTAGATATAGCGAACCGCGAAGTAGACCTGCCCGATGTTGAGGAGGAAATTCACCGCAGCGGCAAGGGCCGCCGCGAGGAGCACCATCACCGGACCTGTTCCCGGCTCGATCATCAGGTCGAGCACCAAGCCGGTCGCTGCCCCAGCTATCACCAGCTGACCGAAGTTCCAGATGGGTTCCTGGACGCGGCGCTCCTTGACGTCCTTCTCCATGACCGGGGTGAGGGCGGCGAGGAGCGCCAACCCCAGCGTGGCCGATCGGGCGTCGGTGAGTGCGAAGGCGATTCCGGCCGAGAGGTAGATCATCACCGTGGACGACGCCGAGAGTTGGTCGGCGACCGAGACCGACCGGTAGGCGAGGTAGAACGACGGAAGCGCCAGCGGCCAGAAGATCGCCGGGTCGGGGAAGCTCATCCCCGCCCACAGGAAGCTCACCGCGATCACCCCGACTCCGAACGCGGCAAAGAACACCGTCGCTCTACGGCGCCTCATGGGGAGCTGCCCCTGCTGGAGGCTGCGGCTCTTCACTGCTTCGTGTGTCCTTTCTTGGGCCCTCCGGGCAGGAGGCCCCCCGATTCCGAAAGCGTCTTAGCCGATACGGAAGCTGGCGGCGCCGGCGGCCAGAAGGGCGGCCAGGGCGCTAGCGATAGCGATCAGACGGGAACGCATGGTCGACATCACCTCGGTATGGATTTCTCGACCGCGCTGGAAATGGCCGGGATTCTGTGTCCGCTCCGCTGTGTGTCTATGGGTTGTTTCGGCTTCGGGGAGCCACCTCCTCGGAGGATCTCTTCGTGTCGTGCACGCTTCCTCAGAGGGCATCACCCGGGGGGCTGGAATCGCCGAAACGGCCGACACCACATGGTGTCGCCCCATTCACTCCGAGCCGCAGGGTACCCAAGGTGCTCCTTCGTGTCACGGAGGAATCTCGACGACTCCATCGTTCCCGAGAATCCGACCCTCTCGTCGCTACCGTGTTCGTCATGAATCTGGCGCAACTTGAGGAAGTCCTCTGTCAGGTCCCGACGGTCGACGCCGTTCGTATCGTGGGGCATGGCAACGAGGTCGAAGAAGTCCATGTGGTTGCGTCGGCGAGCAAGCCCGCCAAGCAGGTGGTGCGCGACATCCAGTCGCTCGCGCTCGCCTCCCACGGGGTGACCCTCGACCGTCGGATCATCTCCGTCGTCCAGTTGAACGACGGCAGTGGTCTCGGCGGGGAGCGCATCGAGATCATCGATGTGGCCGAGCAGGTCGAAGGCGCGACCGCCCAGGTGACCGTTGCACTCGGCCTCGGCGCCAATCAAGCCCTCGGGGTGGCGAAGGGCTCGTCCGCCCAGATCGTCCGCAGCCGCCTCATCGGAGAGGCGACCATCAACGCCCTCTCCCAGATGCTTCCTGGCGGGCCTGCGATGGCGTTGGCGGCACTCGACCTGACCACCCTCGCTGGTCGGACCGTCGCCGTGAGCCAAGTGGCCCTCGTGACCGGCGGCCAGGAGCAGGTCTTCGTGGGATCCGCACTTGCCGAGGAAGACGCTCGGATTTCGTGCGTCCGGTCGGTCCTCGACGCCATGAATCGGGTCTTCCCGAAGCTCGCCCGCTGACCCCCGCGGCTCCCCACTAGCGTCCTCCCCATGGATGGACTCGTTCGCGGCCACCGGGATGTGGCTGTCACACCCCACCACCTCGCCACCTCGGCCGCCATAGGGATATTCCACGCCGGTGGGAACGCCGTCGACGCGGCGATCGCGTCGAATGCCGTGCAGGGCGTCGTCGCCCCTGAGACCTGCGGCATCGGCGGTGACCTCTTCGCCCTCGTCCACGTACCCGGCGACCCGACCCCCTACGCACTCAACTCCTCGGGATGGGCCGGTTCGCACACCACACCAGAGACGGTCGGCGGCACCGAGATGCCCCTCTACGGACGGGCATCGGTCACGATCCCGGGGTGCGTCGCCGGATGGTTGGCCCTCCACGAGCGGTTTGGGCATCTCCCCTTCGACCGCCTCCTCTCCCCTGCACGAACGCTCGCCGAGGAGGGCTTCTTCGCCTCCGAGGAGTTCGCTGCAGGCCTCGATCGGCGTGGGCACGAGCTCGAGGGCCAACCCATCGCCGAGGAGCTCCTCCCTGGTGGAATGCCGCCGCACCTCGGTGATCGGATCCGTCGGGCAGCGCTCGCACACACCTTGGGCCGTATCGCCGAGCAGGGCGCAGCCGGGTTCTACGAAGGGCACGTGGCCCGCCAACTGAGCCATGCCGTTGGGGGCCTCATCACCACCGACGACCTCGCCGCCTTCGAACCCGAGTGGGTCCGTCCGCTCGGGAAGGACGTCTTGGGCCTCACCGCCTGGACGATCCCACCCAACTCCCAGGGTTACCTCGTGCTCGCGGGCTTGCGCATCCTCGAGATGCTCGAGCCCGGCGATGACGAGGCAGAGCTCCTCCACCTCCAGGTGGAGGCCTACCGATCAGTTGCGTGGGAACGCGACGACCTCGTGGCCGATCCGGCGCACGCTCCCCTCTCCCCCGAGGACCTCGTCGATGACGAGCGCCTCGCCCCACGTGCCGCGGCCATCCGGCGAGACGGCACCGCTTCGTGGCCTGCCGATCGGGAGCCGATGGGCGGTACCGCCTACGCCGCGTTCGTGGACCGCTCCGGGGTGGGCGTCTCGCTCATCCAGTCCAACTTCAACGGCTTCGGCAACATGATCGGTGCCGGCGACGCCGGCTTTCTCCTCCAGAACCGCGGAGGATCCTTCACGCTCGCCGAGGGCCACCCCAACCGCCTCGCTCCCAGGAAGCGCCCACTCCATACCCTCGCCCCGACCCTGTGGACCGCCGACGGCTCCCTCCGGGGGGTGCTCGGCACGAGGGGTGGTCACCAGCAGCCCCAGTACCTCATGCGCATGGCGTGGGAACTCTTCGCCAAGGACGAGTCACCCGAACGGGCCCAGTCCGCTGCGAGGTGGCGTTCGACCTCGTTCGGTGCGGGTGTTCCGTCGTCACTCCAACTGGAGTCCACGGCAGATGAGGGCATCGCCGCAGGCCTCACCGCTCGCGGTCACGAGGTCGAGGTCGTCGACCCTTCCGGTGGGTTCGGCCCCGTGTCGCCCATCGTCGTTGGGGACCATGGGCTACGGCTCGCTGCCCCGGACCCACGGGTCACCGTCTCGGCTGCCTCCTCCACCTGATGCAACGACTCCTGCTGGTGGTCCGACACGGCGAGGCCGAGGGCAACCGCGACCACCGGTTCATCGGCCAACGTGACGTCCCCCTCTCCGACCTCGGCAGGCGCCAGGCCGAGGCCGTCGCCGATCACCTCGAACGACTCGGGGTCGAACGAATCATCGCCTCGGACCTCAGTCGAGCCCGGGACACGGGCGCTCCGCTCGCCGACCGCCTCGGCCTCCCCATCGAGGAGGATCCGCGCCTGCGCGAAATCCGCAACGGTGAGTGGGCGATGCGCCTCCCTGAGGAGATCGCGGCCGAGTGGCCCGACATGTGGCAGCGGTATCGCTCCGGCGAGGACGTCCAGCGGCCGGGCGGGGAGACATGGCGCGACGTGAGCGTCCGCGTACGAGAGGCACTCGAGGAGCTCTCCGGGTCCGACGCAGGCATCACCGTCGTCTTCGCCCACGGGGGGCCGGTGCTCTCAGCGGTCTATTGGGCGCTCGGGATCCCCCTCGACGTCCACCTCTTCCACGGCCCTGCGCATCCGTCCTCCAACGCCTCGATCACCACGATCGGGCTCCCCGGCCCCAAGCTGCGGTCCTACAACGAGACGAGCCACCTCCCCGGTGACCTCCAGCCCGACGGCGACCTCCTGCCGTTCCTGCGGTAGGGAGAGCTCAGCCCTTCGTCGCTGCGACCAACCCCGAGAGCTCCTCATCGGTGAGGGCGTCGAGTTCGTTGGCGATCGTGTAGTAGGAGACCCGATCGAGGCGTCCGGCGTAGCGGGCACGAATCGCAGGGCCGATGTCCTCGACGGGACCTACGACGGCGAACCTCTCGAGCACCTCGTCCTCGATGACGTCGGCCATCTCCTCCCACTTGCCCCGCTTGCTCATGGCGGTCAGCTTCGGGCCGAAGTCCCAGCCCTCGATGTCCAGGACTCCCCGGTAGGCAGGGGTCGAGGCGTAGAAGGCGATCTGCTGCTTCACGCCCCTCTTGGATGCCTCGAGTTCGGCCTCGTCCCTCCCCGTGACCACGAAGATCGCCGAGTTGAACTGGATCTCGTCCAGGCTCCTCCCCGCCTCGTCGGCGCCTGCCTTCACCGCCGGGATGAGGAACTCGTCGAGGTACTTCTCCGTGTGGAACGCGTGGATGTGGATCCCGTCGCAATGGGTGCCGACGAGCCGACAGTTGAACGGGCCAACTGCGGAGATGAACACCTTCGGGGGGGCGAACTCGATCGGACCAGGGTCGAAGAACGGGGTCATGAGGCTGAACTGGTAGAACTCACCCTTGTACGAGAGGGCCTCACCCTCTTGCCAGGTTCGCCAGATCGCCCGCATCGACTCGATGTACTCCCGGAGACGAGGGCCCGGGGAGTCCCAGGTCGCCGAGAACCGACGGGTGATGTGGGCCTTGATCTGGGTGCCGAGGCCGAGGATGAAGTGGCCGCCGCTGTGGCGCTGGAGGTCCCACGCGATCATCGCCGTGTTCATCGGCGACCGGGGGAATGCCACTGCGATGGCCGTCCCGAAGTCCATCCCCTCGCCGTGAGGGATGCCGGCGGCGAGCTGGAGGAAGGGATCATGAGCCGTCTCGACGCTGAACGCACCATCGAATCCGACCGTCTTGGCCCGGGCCACGAGCGCGGGTGCCCCTCCGGGACCAGTCGTGCCGGGTAGGACGAAGTCGACCTTCATGACGCCTCCACGGTTGCGGGTTGGGGTCCGCCAACCTACCGTGGAGGTGCGCTCGCCGCCCGGCGGGCGCCGTCTCATCTTCGGGCGGAGCGTGCGACGACACCCACGAATCACCGCTGTCCTCATGTGGGCGGTCATGGCGGCCATCTCCGTGGCCGGGTTCGCCGCGTTCGAGGCAGGCGTACCCGAGCGCACGCCTGCGACCACCCCCGACACCCTCGCCAAGGCAGACTTCGTGGGCGGGGTCGGCACCTCCGACGACCTACCCGTCGCGGCCCCCACGACCCTCGACACCTCCATCGCCACACTCGGATCGACCACTTCCACCACCTCGACCTCGACCGAACCCGCCCCATCCCCCCTCGCGGAGTTCGATGGCACCTGGCTCCCGCCCGACGCTGTGGAGCGGTGGCGCACCCTCCTCCTCGACTTCTTCGCGACCGACGAAGTCGACCGGGCCCTGCGGGTCATGTGGTGTGAGAGCCGGGGGGAGCCGGGAGCCGTGCATCCCGGCTCGGGTGCGGCCGGCCTCTTCCAGCACCTCCCGATCTTCTGGGAGGAGCGGAGCGCCAACGCCGGATTCGCCGACCGAGACATCCACGACCCCGAGGCAAACATCGCCGTCGCCGGGTGGCTCGTCGAGCGGGACGGGTGGCGGCATTGGCTAGCCTCACAAACGTGTTGGGATCGATGACGTGATCCGCTTCGTTGGGTTCCTCTTCCGCTTCGTCACGACCGTGGCCGGCGTCGCCTTCATGTTCTGGTTGCTGCGCGATCGCCTCGTGCACCTCTCACCGCGCCGCTCCGCATTCGTCTCACCCATCCGACCCGCTCCCGCCGACGCCGTCCCCCCACGCGCCGACATCACCGAGGTGAAGGGGATCGGACCGGTCTTCGCCGAACGGCTCGCCGTCTCCGGCATCCACGGACTCGAGGGCCTTTCGGTTTCTGAACCAGGAACCATCGCCACTGCAGCAGGCGTGACGGAGGACCGTGCCGCAGAGTGGATCGCGGAGGCTGCGTCACTCATCTAGGTGCACCGGTACCCTGCTCCGGGTGACCGTCCCCCTCCCCACTCCGACTCGGCGCAGCCCCTACCTGCTCGACCCCGAGGACCTCGGCGCGTTCGCCGGCGGTCCCCGGTTCAGGGGGGACCAGCTCAGGGACTGGCTCTACCGAACCCCCGTCACCGAGGCGGACGCCATGACCAACCTCCCCTCCGAGCTCCGCGAGCGGCTCGCTGGATCGCTCTGGCCGTTCTCGATCGAGACGGAACAGGTGGCCGACGACGGGGCCACCCGCAAGTGGCTCTTCCGGCTGCCCGATGGCCCGGCGATCGAAGCCGTCGTCATGGGGTACCCGGGACGGACCACGCTCTGCATCTCCTCACAGGCAGGATGTGCCCTCGGATGCACCTTCTGCGCCACCGGTCAGTTCGGCTTCGAGCGCAATCTCGACGCCGGCGAGATCGTCGCGCAACTCCAATGGGTGGAGGCCCAACTCGCCGTGTCACCGCTCAGCGAAGGCCCCGACCACGTCACGAACATGGTGTTCATGGGCATGGGCGAGCCGCTCGCGAACTACCGGCAGCTCCGGGAGGCGCTCCGGCGGATCATCGAGGTAAAGGGCATGTCGCCCCGGCGCATCACCGTCTCGACCGTCGGCATGGTGCCGGGCATGCGCATGCTCGCCGATGAACCGTGGCACGTGAACCTCGCCGTCAGCCTCCATGCTGGCGACGATCATCTCCGCTCACGACTGGTCCCGCTCAACGACCGGTACCCGCTCACCGAGGTGGAGGATGCCGCCAGCGCGTACTTCGAAAAGACGGGACGTCGGGTCTCGATCGAGTGGACCCTCATCGACGGGGTGAACGACACACTCGACCAGGCAGCCCGCCTCGCCCCCATCGCACGTCGGCTCGGCGCCCACGTGAACCTCATCCCGATGAATCCGACACCCCTCACCGACGACCAGCCCTCGTCAGCTGCGGCAGTGCGCACCTTCCGCGACCGCCTCACCTCCCTCGGAGTGAACGCCACGATCCGGACGATTCGGGGCCAGGAAATCGACGCCGCCTGCGGCCAACTCAGGGCCAGGGCGGAGTAGCCCGGCACCCGGCTGCGCATACGCGCTCAGTCGGCGAGCACCAACTCCTCGAGGTGGTCGAGGCCCACTGCGCCCGAGCCGACCACGCGGAAGTGGAACTCCTTGAGCGTCGCCCCTTCCCGCTGCATGAACTGCTCCCGGAGCCGAAGGATGACCCGCTCGCCGACCTTGTAGGCGATCGCCTGGCCGGGCCACCCGAAGTAGCGGGTGACCTCGGACACGGCGTAGGGCTCCGTCAGGTAGGAGTAGGACCGGAGGAGGTCCGTGGCGAGGTCGAACGTCCACTCCTCGCCCGGGTGGAACGGGGCGTCGTCCGGGATGGGAAGACCACAATGGAACCCGATGTCGATGGCGACCCGGCACGCACGATGGATCTGGTTGATGCGCAGGCCGATCTCGTAGTCGGGCTCGTCGTAGAAGCCGAGTTCGCCCATGAGGTGTTCGGCGTAGAGGGCCCACCCCTCACCGAAACCCGGGTACCAGACCGAGAGGCGGTGGTAGCGGGAGAGGCGGTCGGCCAGGTACGTTGCGATCGCCACCTGGTAGTGGTGGCCCGGAAAGCCCTCGTGGTAGGCCGTGGAGACCTCGTCATACAGGGGGAACTCCGTCTTGTCGCCGGGTGAGTACCACACGGTGCCCGGGCGCTCGAAGTCCTCGGTCGGTCCCGTGTAGTAGGCGCCGAGGGATCCCCCCGGCGGGGCGATGCGGACGTCGAGCGGCTTGATCTCGTCCGGGAGGTCGAAGTGGACGCCGTCGAGGCGCGCAATCGCATCCACCTGGAGGGCAGTCATGCGCTCGAGGAAGGCCGCCGGCGACGGAGCCAGCCGATCCGGGTCGGTCTTCAACATCTCCATCACGGCGTCGAGGCCTGCGCCGGGGGCGACATCCTCGGCGAGCGATTCCATCTCGGCGCGGAGTCGGCGTACCTCGCTCCATCCCCACCGATACGTCTCCTCGAGGTCGAGCTCGGTCCCCAGATACCGCTTCGACTCGAACCGGTATCGATCGATGCCGACCGCGTCCTCGGTCTTGGCGTGGGGGAGGTAGGCCTGCTCCAACCAGTCGGCCGCCTCGAGGAACACCGACCGGGCGTGGGCGACGCCTCGGGCCAACTCAACCCTCAACTCGTCCGAGAGGTCGGCATCCGCCCCGGAGAGCCGATCGAAGCCCTCCGCCCACGTGCGGCACTGGTCGATCACCGCTTCGACCTGGCGCCGGGCAACAACATTGCCGTGTGCGACTCCGATGCCCAGCATCGTGCGCCAATCGGCCATGGGGGCGTCGATCGTCGAAAGCCGAGCGGCGATGAGCTTCCAGTCCCCCTCGGAATCGGTTGCCATGCGGTCGAGGACGCCCCGGATCGCCCCGGCACCCGAGGAGATCGAGGACACCCGCCGGAACTGGTCGCCCGCTTCGAGGATCTCACGAGAGAGGTCGAACGACTCCTTCGTGACCCGCCGGGCGAGCGCATCGAACCGATCCCCGGCCGAAGGGAGCGCGTCGATCGCAGCCTCGGTGCGCGCCGCCAGGTCGAGCCACGCCTCCACCGACGCCGGCCCCTGGTCGCCCCAGCGGTCGTCGTACCCCGGCACACCCATGAAGGTGGCGCCCATCGGATCCAACTCGCAGTACTCGTCGATGTAGCGGCTGCAGATCTCGAAGACGTCGGACACGTGTACTCCCATCAGGCGGTCGACGCAGGCTATCGGGGCGGCGCGGAGGGACCGTCGACCTCGCCTACCCGCCCGGCGCCGGGGCTTCCGTGAGGGAGCGCAGCGGCCCCCGGGAGAGGAAGATCACCGGCACGAGCAGCAGCATCACGATCGCAGCAACGAGGAAGAGCTGGGCCAATCCCGGGCCCGCCACGATCGGCTGGGCGATGATCGGGGACACGAACTGGCCGAGGAACAGGGCGGTGTTCATGCCCCCGAGCGCTCTTCCCCGCACCGCAAGCGGCGCCGAGTTGGCGAGCCAGACGTAGAGGTTGGGGAAGGCGATGCCGATTCCCGCTCCCCCCGACACCAATCCCAGGTACATGAGCGGCGACCCGTTCGAGATCCAGATGATCGCCAGCCCCACACCCATGAGTCCGTAGCCCAGCAGCAACACGGTGATGTGATCCATCTTCGCCATCCGCTTGGCGAGGAACATCGAGGACACGGCGAAGGTGAGGGTCGACACCGACACGGAGAGCCCGGTCTCGGTGGCCGAGGCACCGGTCGTCTCAAGGAGGAAGAAGGGGAGTTGGATGGGGATGATGAAGTACAGGATCACCATGACGAGGACTGCCGCGTAGATGAAGCCGAGGAGCCCGAACGGGACCGGCTCCTTCTTGGCCGTCGCGACGCCGAAACTCTGGTCGTCCCGAGCCGCCGCTCCTGCACAGGCCGCAGGGTCGCCGAGGGCAGCCACGTCCTCATCGCACCACTGGTCGAGCCGAGGCTCGTACAGATAACGCATGACGAACGGGAGCACGAGGAAGGGAACGACGTAGATGAGGAACGGGGTACGCCAGCTGACGTCGGCGAGGATCCCGGCAACGGCGAGCACGAACGCTCCGCCAAGGCCGGAGACTCCTGCCTGCATCCCGAGGAACGCCGAGCGCTGCGGGCCCTCGTAGTAGTCCGCGATCAACGTGGTCGCACTCGTCATCGAACCGGCAACGGCCACACCCAGCAACGCCCGCCCCGTGAGCAGGAGGCCGAGCGTCTCCACGAAGTAGCCCGACACGCCTGCCATCGCACCGACCAGGATCGAGACAACGAGCACCCGCTTGCGCCCGACCTTGTCAACGATGAACCCGACGAACGGCGACAGCACGCCGATGAAGAGCGCGGGGAGAGTGAGCACCAACCTGACCATGAGGTCGATGTTCTCCACGTCGGCGAACTGCTCCCGCAGGGCGGGGAGCGCCGGGGCGAGTGTGGCTCCGGCGAAGATGGCAATGGCACTCGCAGCGAGGAGCGTGACCCGAACGGCCGGTCGAGTCGGGTCGTTGGCAACGGGCATGGCGTTCCCTCCTGCCAATCACCCGATTGGCAACCAGCGGTCCGCCAAGCGTAGGTACCGATCCCCGTGGCATGTCGCGATAGGTTGGGGTTTCTTCGATGCCCGGGAGGGACATGATCGCAGTCATCGCCACCGTTCGGTCCGTTCCGGGGCGCCGGAGCGAGCTCATCGATGCACTGCGTGCCGACGTCCTGCCAGGGGTCATGCATGAGGAGGGAACGCTCTCCTACGTCGTGCATGAAGACCTCAGGGACCCCGACCTCATCCATGTCTACGAGCGCTACGACTCGAAGGAGTCCTTCATCCAGCACGCGAAGTCCGTAGGCCCGAAGCTCAACGCCCTCGCCCATCTCATGGAGGGGGTGCCCGAACTGCACCAGGCAATACCGGTGGCTTCGGTGGGCCCTCTCGGGTAGCGCCCGATCCTCCAAAACCAGATGACCGCCGCGCCCGGGTGGTCAGCGGCGGTCATCTGGTGGGATCGGGGTCGATCACTCGCTGTCGGCGAGTTCCTCCTCGACGGGCGGGACGTCGGGGGTGTCGACCGAGTCGAACGAAAGGCCTTCGCCATCCTCGTCGACGTCGACCACCACGGTGGTCCCCGCCTCGAGCTTCCCGAGGAGCACCGACTCGGCGAGCGGATCCTCGAGCATGCGCTGGATGGAACGGCGCAGCGGTCGGGCACCGAGCTCGGGGTCGTACCCCTTCACTGCCAGGTGCTCCTTCGCCGCGTCGCTGAGCACGAGCTCGAGGCCCTGCGACTTCAGCTGCTCTCGGACACGCACGAGCATGAGGTCCACGATCTCCTTCACCTCGTCGAGGGTGAGTTCGTGGAACACGATGATCTCGTCGAGGCGGTTGAGGAACTCGGGGCGGAAGTGCTTCTTCAACTCCTCGAGGACCTTCAGCTTCATCTTCTCGTACGTGACGTCGTCGTCATCGGTCTGGAAGCCGATGCTCTTCTTCCGGAGGTCCCTGGTCCCGAGGTTCGACGTCATGATGATCACGGTGTTCTTGAAGTCGACCGTGCGG
>CAZRJG010000014.1:0-47889 GCA_964600365.1 uncultured Acidimicrobiia bacterium | reverse complement strand
GTCGCCGAGAATGGCGAGGGCCCCGACAACGAGCGCCTCGAGTTCCTCGGCGATGCCGTCCTCCAACTCGTCGTCACCGACTACCTCTTCTCCACCTTCGAGGACCACGCCGAGGGGCAGATGGCAAAGGTTCGCGCCGCATGCGTCAGCCGACCGGCCCTCGCCCGGGTGGCGCGGGCGATCGGCCTCGGTCCGGCCCTCCAACTCGGCAAGGGAGAAGCGCGCACCGGTGGGGCCGACAAGGACTCGATCCTGAGCGATGCGATGGAGGCCGTTCTCGCCGCCCTCTACCTCGATGCGGGGCTCGAGGCAGTGCGTGGGGCGATCCTCCGATGGTGGGAGCCGATGCTCGTCACAAGGGCAACCGATCCTGGCTCGCGTGACTTCAAGACCCGCCTCCAGGAGGCGCTCGCCAAGCAGGGTCGTCGACCGACCTACCGGCTCTCCGATGAGGGGCCCGACCACGACAAGACCTTCACCGCGATCGTCGAAGTGGAAGGCGTCGCCCTCGGCACCGGCACGGGTGGCTCCAAGAAGGCTGCCCAGCAGGCGGCCGCACGGGTGGCCCTCGATGCCCTCCCGGGCAGCGGGGATGCCTGAGCTCCCCGAGGTCGAGACGACCCGCAGGTCGCTCGTCCCCGTCCTCGAAGGCGCGACCATCCGCCGGGCCGAAGTGAGCCGGGACCGGATGCTCCGTCGCCAACCCCGGCCGCTCGACTTCGCCGACCGCATGCGTAGCCGGCGCGTCGAGGCACTCGGGCGGCGGGGGAAATTCCTCCTCGGGCACCTCGATGGCGACCTCACGATGGTGCTCCACCTCGGGATGAGCGGCCGTGTGCGAATCGAGTCGCCCGGTGCCGACCGGCCCCCGCACACGAACGTGGTGCTGGAGACCGCTGACGCCGAGGTGTGGATGATCGACCCGCGCACGTTCGGATTCGTTGTGTGCCTCACGCCCGACGAGTGGGATTCCAGCCCCTTCGTCGCCCTCGGGCCCGACGCGTTGGAAGAGCTGCCCCGCAGCCCCCAGCTGTGGGCTGCCATCACCCGGCGCCGGAGCCCCCTCAAGGCACTCCTCCTCGACCAGCACCTCATCGCAGGACTGGGGAACATCTACGCCGATGAGGTGCTCCACCGTGCACGCCTCCACCCGCTTCGCCTCGGCGCCTCGCTCGATGTCGATGAGGTCAAGCGGCTTCGGGCGGCGATCAGGCCCGTGCTCGAAGCGGGCCTCCGCCACGGGGGCACCACGCTCGATGACCTGGCCTACCTCCTGCCGGACGGTCGGGCAGGGGAGTACACCCAGCGGCTCCGTGCCTACGGGCGCACCGGCCTGCCGTGCCGACGGTGCGGGACGCCGATCGAGCGGATCGTGGTCACCCAGCGGTCGACCCACTTCTGCCCGACCTGCCAACCGGCCTGGGAGTGATCAGTCGGAGGCTACGACCGGGCCGTATCGCGGTTGGGCTGCCTGCGCCGATGTGCCGAGGAGTTCACCTATCCGCGACCAAGGGATGCCCGCCTCCCGCGCTGGCGTGACGGCCTCGAGTACGTGTTCCTCGCCGCGGGCACGTGCCCGCACCGCCTGTTGGAGGAGGAACTCCTCGACGGGTGCCTCATCGCCCTCGGACGGTTGGAACTCCTCGAATCTGCGTGCGAGCGTGTCGGCGTGATCGATGATCTCTCGGATGGACTTGGGCATGCAGGGCAACCTCGAGTCGCGGGGGCGGATTGGCATTGCGTGGACGACGAAGTCGTTGCCCCCAGATCCCGCAATGCCGACTTCGAGGAGGAGGACCTCGACGTCGAATGTGCTGATCGGGTTTGCGACACGCGTGGAGCATGTCGTCGTCTTCGATCCCGTGCCAGCGGGCATTCGCCAGGACGATCGGACCAAGGATCAACGTATTCGATGCGCGGGTGCCGTCGATGGGCCGCTCCTCTCAGGTTCCTCCCACGCCACCATGCAGGGTTGGGAACCCGTGGACACGGGACCGGTCGGGGCGCCGGTGCTACGCTGATTCGACCGAATCACATAGTTGTAGTTCCCATGTACCTCCGCTCCCTCAAGCTCGCTGGTTTCAAGTCGTTCGCCGATCGCACGCGCCTCGAATTCGAGCCAGGTGTGACCGTGGTGGTCGGCCCCAACGGATCCGGCAAGTCGAACGTCGTCGACGCGCTCGGGTGGGTGATGGGGACGCAGTCGCCGTCGAGCCTGCGTACCCAGAAGATGGAGGATGTGATCTTCGCCGGGACGGCCACCCGCCCCGAACTGGGCCGGGCCGAGGTGACCCTCGTCTTCGACAACGCCTCCGGACGGCTGCCACTCGACCTCCCCGAAGTGAGCATCACCCGTCGCCTCTACCGGGACGGGTCCTCGGACTACGAGATCAACGGTGTTGGGTGCCGTCTCCTTGACATCCAGGAGCTGCTCAGTGACTCCGGCGTCGGCCGCCAGCAGCACATCTTGGTGGGGCAAGGTCAGATCACCTCGATCCTCACCGCCAAGCCCGAGGACCACCGAGCCGTCATCGAAGAGGCGGCGGGGATCCTCAAGCACCGCCTCCGGAAGGACCGTTCGCTCCGTCGCCTCGAGCGCACCGACGCCGACGTGCTGCGCCTCGAGGACATCCTCCGGGAACTGAAGCGCCAGATCCGCCCCCTTCGCCGCCAGGCAGCCGACGCCGAGCGCCATGGCGCGGTGAAGGACGAGCTGAGGGCGGTCCGACTCTGGTTGGGTGGGAGCCGCCTGCGGGAGATGGACACACGCCTCGTCGAGATCACCCAGGCCGAGACGACCACTCTCGCCCGGCTCGAGGGCGTTGAGACGTCCCTTGCAGGCGTGGAGGCGGGCCTCCCCGCGCTCGAGGCCGAGGTCGGCGCTGCAGGGGAGCGACTCGACACCGTGTCCGAGGCGGCCGCCCGGCTCGAGGCCATCCTGGAACGAATCCGCGGAATGGTGCGGGTCGCCCGGGAGCGCCATCGGAGCCTCGCCGCTCGCCTCGAGGGCGCCGACGAGCGGCTGGGGGACCTCGCCGCCGAGGCGGACGAGCTCCGCTCAGCACTCGCATCGGCGGCCGACGAAGAAACCGCGGCCCGTGCAGCGGTCGATCGGGCCGAGCTGGCCCTGCGGGCCCTGGAGGACGAGGAACGATCGCTCGCAGAACAGGAATCGCTCCCGACGGAGGGGGCAGTTGCGGTGGTTCGGGGGGACCTCCGGTCGCTCGAAGCGGCCAGGGCCCGCGACGAGCGAGAGCTCTCGGAGCTCCAGGAACGCGCCAGCACCCTGGCCGCGGCGAGGGAAGCCACCGCTGTCCGACTCGAGGAACTCGCCGTGTCGGTCGTGGCCCTGGAGGACGTCGTGCATCGGCGAGGCGCCCAGCGCGACCACGCTGCGGAAGCGGCCGCCGAAGCGGCGACGACCTGGCAGTCGGTGACCGAGGCCACGCGGTCGGCCGAGCACCGAGCCGAGGTCATGGCGTCCCGTCTGGAGGCCATCGAAGCAGTTGTGGCGGGAACGGCCGATCCCCGTGCTCGTGAGCACGCCCGCGCGTCCGGGGGCGACCTCGGAACGATCACCGAGGTGCTCGACGTGCCCACGGCGCTCGCCGCCGCAGTCGATGCAGCGCTCGGCCAGTGGCAGGACGCGCTGGTGTTCGACGACGGTGAGGCCTTGGCGCGCGCAGCGGCAAAGGTGAAGCAGGCAGCGCTGGGAGGTGTGCCGCTCATCGCAGGCCGTCCGCAGGGCGAGGTCCCTGCCAGGGATGTCGCCTCGACCTGGGGCGTGGAGGCCCTCCTCGATCGCCTTGGTCCCACGGCACGGCTCGCCGTCGTCGCCGATCTCCTCGGAGATGTGCTCCTCGTCGACGGTTGGGCCATCGGTTGGGAGATCGTCGCCGCCCACCCCGACGTTCGAGCGGTCACCCTCGACGGTGATCTCGTGACGGCCCACGGCATCCGGCTCGCAGATCCCGAGGGAGCGACGCCTGCGATGGTCGAAGCCGCCCGTGAGACCCTCTCGCTCGCCGAGGACGAGCGCCAAGAGGCTCGGCAGTGGGAACGGCGGGCTCGTGAGGAGCGTGACGTCACAGCCCAGCGCCTCCGCTCCCTCGAGTCGGAGCTCACCGAAGCCGTCCGCTCACTCGAATCGACGCGACGCGACCTCGACTCGGCCCGGCACCACGAGACCGAGCAGGCAGGCGCCCTCGACCGCACGGCGACCCGCATCTCCCACCTCGAGGAGGGGGCAGCCGGGCGTGGCGAGCGGATCGCCGAGCTCACCGAACGCCTTCGCGCCCTCGAGGGTGAGGAAGCCGAGCGTCAGCGTGCATGGGAGGACCTCGTCCGCCGCCGTGAGGCGGTCGTGGCTGCCAGGGACGATGCTCGCGGGAAACGACAGGCAACCGAGTCCGCACTCGGGGCCATCGTGGAGCGGCGGGGGATGCTCCAGCGGCGGCTCCAGCAGGTCGAACGCGAGGCTGCGGATCTTGCGCAGACGCGCTTCGATCCCGACGCCATCGATCGCCTCGAGCGCCTCACCGAGGCGGGAGCCCGGGCCGAGCAGCTCATCGTCGACCACATCGCCTCGCTGCGAAGCGAACAGCACGAACTGCGCGACGCACTCGGTGACCGAGGGAAGGTGCTTGCTGACGAACGACGACGCCGTGAGGACCTCCACGCGGAGATGGCCGAGCTGGGCGCTGCTCGGACGGCGCTCTCCGTCGAGAGCGCAGAGTTGCGGGTCCGGCGTGAAGGGGTGTGCGAGGCGCTGCGCCGTGATGCCGACGCCGACGAGTCGTCGGCGATGGAGGCTCCCGAGCCCGAGGGCGTCGAAGGAATCACCCATGCCGCCCGGGCTGAAGCCCTTGAGGCCGACCTTCGTCGCATGGGCCCTGTGAACCCGCTCGCCGCCCAGGAGTTCGCCGAACTCGACGAGCGTCGTTCCTTCTTGGAGGAGCAACTTGCCGACTTGGAGTCCTCGCGGTCCGAGATCCGTCGGGTGATCGCCGCGCTCGACGACGAGGTGAGGGAGCGGTTCCGGGAGGCGTTCGAACAGGTCGCCAGCGCCTTCGCTGAGCACGTGGGCATCATGTTCCCCGGTGGCCGGGGGGCACTCGTGCTCACCGATCCCGATGACCTGCTCTCCAGCGGCGTCGAGATCACCGTCCAACCCCAGGGCAAGAAGATCTCCCGCCTCTCCCTCCTCTCAGGTGGCGAGAAGTCGATGGCGGCGCTCGCCTTCCTCTTCGCGGTCTTCCGGGCCGCACCGAGTCCCTTCTACGTTCTCGATGAGGTGGAGGCCGCCCTCGACGACGCCAACCTCCGACGCTTCCTTTCGCTCGTGGAGGCCTTCCGGGGCGCTTCGCAGCTCATCATCGTCACGCACCAGCAGCAGACGATGGAGGCCGCCGACACGCTGTACGGCGTCACCATGGAGCCCGGCGGCTCCACGAAGGTCGTCGCCAAGCGGTTCGCCGAGGCCCAGGCAGACCTCGAACTCGCCTGAACCGTTCCTCGCCGTACACTCCTGCGGCGATGGACTCCACGAACCTCATCCTCATCCTCGGCGCAGCCGTGCTCCTCGCCGTCGTGTTCGGCGTCGCCATCGCCCGGTCTCGGCGCACCCGCGGGCTTCCGCCCACCACCCCTGAACGGCTCTCCATCGAGCGGCCGAGCATTGCGAATCGCCTCGCCACGGCCCGGGCCGGCATCGGTGACCGGATTCGCGGGCTCCTCGGAGGCGAGGTGGGCCCCGACGCCTGGGACGCGATTGAGGAAGTGCTCCTCACTGCGGACGTTGGCCTCGATGTGACGACGACCGTGATCGACGCGGTACGAAGGGCCCGTCCGGAGTCCGCCTCTGCGGCGCAGGAGTGCATCCGCGACGAGTTGCTCGGCACGCTCTCCGACGCGGATCGGGGGGTGCACCTCACGGCGAGCCCGTCGATCGTCCTCGTCGTGGGCGTGAACGGGGTCGGGAAGACGACCACCATCGCCAAGATCGCCGCCCGCCTCCGGGAGCAAGGGGCGTCACCGATCCTCGCCGCAGCGGACACGTTCCGGGCGGCCGCAGACACCCAGCTCGCGGCCTGGGCCGAGCGGGTTGGGGTCGCGGTGGTTCGGGGCGAGGACGGCTCCGACCCGGCGTCCGTCGCCTACGAAGGAGTCGTAACTGCCAAGCGCGGGGGCAACGATGTCGTGATCGTCGACACCGCAGGACGCCTCCACTCCAAGAAGCACCTCATGGAAGAACTCGGCAAGATCGTCCGGGTGCTCGACAGGGAGGGCACCATCGACGAGGTGCTCCTCGTTCTCGATGGCACCGCGGGTCAGAACGGATTGGCCCAGGCGAGGGCCTTCGGCGAAGTGGCCTCCCTCACCGGGGTCGTGCTCACCAAGATGGACGGCAGCGCCAAGGGAGGCATTGCGTTCGCCGTTGAGCACGAGCTCGGAGTGCCGGTGAAGTTCATCGGACTGGGCGAAGGCGTCAACGACCTCATCCCGTTCGAGCCGACGGCCTACGTCGATGCCATCATGGAGGGCGGATGACCGACTACCTCGCGGCAGCCGCGGAGGCTGCCTCGAAGGCCTACTGCCCCTACTCGGGCTTCCACGTGGGCGCCGTTGTCGTGGCGCCTGACGGGCGGTCGTGGTCCGGCTGCAACGTCGAGAACGCGGCGTACGGGAGTGCGGTCTGTGCCGAGGTGAATGCCCTCACCACCGCCGTTGCCGCAGGGTACACCGGGCCGTTGTCGGTGTACCTCGCCTGTCCTGATGCCGACCGGGTCGAGTCCGCCTCCCCGTGTGGGAACTGTCGGCAGTTCATGCACGAGCTCGGCGTGAGCCGGGTCGTCATCACCGTGGACGGGTCGACGTCCGTCGAGTACACCATGGGGGATCTCCTTCCCCATGGCTTTGAGCTCTAGTCGACGAACGCGACGGACTCCGTCGACGCGCTCACCACCGAGATCCGCTCGTTGTTCGAGTTCGGATCTGCCGGGGTGACCCAGAACCTCGGCCTTTCGGGGGCGTACCCGGTCGTGTACCCGAACAGCACCTCGCCATCGAGGAAGTCCACCCGAACCTTCCTCCCGAGGCCGACGCGCTCGGCGTCTCCGCGTGCGCGATGCTCGGGGTTCCCGTCGTAGTCGGTGACGAAGAAGAGCGCCTTCATGCGCGCCGCCTCGACCTCCTCCACCTCGTCGGAGTCGCGGACGCGAACCGAGAACCGCGGAGCGTTGGGCGCGAAGGTGCTGATGTTCCCCTTGACGAGGACCCCTCCGTGCAGATGTGCGACGACCTCGTGCACCGGGGGGATCCGCCGTCTACCGGCTCTTGAGGGCCTCGATGAGCTGGGGCATCACCTTGTGGACGTCACCCACGATCCCGAGGTCTGCCACTGAGAAGATCGGAGCTTCCTCGTCCTTGTTGATCGCGATGATGGTGCCTGCATCCTTCATCCCGACGAGGTGCTGCATCGCCCCCGAGATCCCACAGGCGATGTAGACGTCCGGCTTCACGGTCTTGCCGGTCTGTCCGACCTGCTTCGCGTACGGCACCCACCCGGAGTCGACGATGGCGCGCGTCGCGCCCGTCGCGGCGCCGAGTAGGACTGCGAGCTCCTCCACGAGGGCGAACGCCTCCTCCTTCCCCAGGCCGCGACCGCCAGCCACCACGATCGAGGCGTCCTCGAGTTGCGGCCCCTCGGCCTGTTGCTCGTGGCTCGCGAGGACGGTCGCGGACCCCGCGTGGCCCGCGTCGACGAGCGCCACCGGCTCCACATCGGGCATCCCGCCCCCAGACGGCTCGGCGGCGAACGACTTCGCCCGGATGAGCACGATTGGTGTCCCAGGGCCGGTGACCCTGGTGGAGACGAGCTTCGTGCCACCGAACACCTCGTTCACCGCCGACACCCCGCCGTCGAGGGAGACGTCGATCGCGTTCGAGAGCACGGTGGCGCCAGTCCGCGCGGAGAGGCGCCCGGCGACGTCGCGCCCGTCGTAGGTACTTCCCACGAGCAGGACGTCCGGCGAGTGGGTTTCGACGAGTCCGGCAATGGTCGCTGCGACTGGCGCCGCGGCGAGGCAGTCGGCCGGCGGTTCGATGTGGAAGACCTTGGTCGCCCCGTGCTCCCCGAGGGCTGCGAGTGTGCCCTCTGAGGCCGGGCCGACGTAGACCACGGTGGGGTCGCCGAGGGACCGGGCCTTGGTGAGGACTTCGAGGCCGACTGCCACGGGGGCGTCGCCTGCTGCTTCGATATAGACCCAGGGCATCAGATGACCTTCACTGCTTCGAGCTTCTCGATGATGCGGCCGAAGGCCTCGCCATCATCGTGGACCTTTTCACCTGCCGCCCGGGCTGGCGCGTCGGCCACCTCGACGACCTGTTGGCCCACTGCGACATCGACCCCGAGGTCGGCCGCCGTCACCTCGTCGACCGGCTTCGACTTGGCCTGCATGATCCCCTTGAAGGTCGGGTAGCGAGGTTCCACCACGCCGGCGGTCACCGATACGAGCGCGGGCATCGCCGACTCGACCTCGTCGTACCCGGCGGCGGTCTGGCGCTTGATCTTCACCGCGTCGCCCTCGATTTCGATCTCCATGGCGTAGGTGAGTGCGGGCACGTCGAGGAACTCGGCGACCTGCTGGGGAACGACCCCCGAGTACCCGTCGGTGGATTCGGTGCCGGCGATCACGAGGTCGAAGCCCTCTCGTGCGATCGCCGCAGCGAGGATGCGAGCCGTGGTGAGTGAATCGGCGCCCTTCAACGCCGCGTCGTCGATCAGGACCGCCTTGTCGGCACCCATCGCGAGTGCCTGGCGCACGCCTTGGAGGTTGCCCGAAGGGCCCATCGAGACAAGCGTGACGGTGCCTTCGTGTTGCTCCGCGACTTGGAGTGCGACCTCGACCCCGTACCGATCCGTGTCGTCCAACACCTGCTCGTTCGGCCGCACGAGCGTGTGGTCGGCCGGGTCGAGCGAGTAGTCGGTCGCCGGGTCGGGGATCTGCTTCACGCAGACTGCGACCTTCACTGGTCCTCCTTCATCGATGATGAGGCGCTGATTCTAGGAGTCGGAGCGGTCACTCAAGATCTGCCCTCGACGCCGAGGCGGGGGATGAGGGCGTCGAGGAGCCGGGTGAACCGGCCGGTGGACTCCGATGCGACCTCCTTCACCTCGTCATGGCTGAGCGGGACCGGCGAGATGCCGGCGGCGAGGTTCGTGCAGAGGCTGATCCCGAGCACGTCGGCACCCATGTGGCGGGCGGCGATGACCTCGGGCACGGTGGACATGCCCACGAGGTCGGCGCCAAGCGCCTTTGCCATGCGGACCTCCGCCGGGGTCTCGTACGTCGGGCCAGTGAACCAGGCGTACACGCCCTCCTTGAGGGATACGTCGGCCTCGACTCCGGCCTCGCGGGCGAGGGCGCGGAGGCGCTTCGAGTAGGCCTCGCTCATGTCTGGGAATCGCGTCCCGAGCCGTTCGTCGTTTGGTCCCATGAGCGGATTGCGTCCGGTGAGGTTGAGGTGGTCGGAGATGAGGACGAGATCACCGGCGGCGAGGTGGTCGCCGCACCCCCCGGCGGCGTTCGTCAGCACGACCGTGTGGCACCCGGCGAGCACGGCGGCTCGCACCGCGAACACGATCTCGTCGAGGGGTCGGTCCTCGTAGAGGTGGGTTCGTCCGGCGAAGGCGAGCACCTTGGCTCCGCCGAAGTCGGCCGAGGCGAGGTGTCCGGCGTGCCCGGCCACCGTCGGGACGGGGAAATGGGGGATGTCCTGATAGGGGATGGTCGTCGCCCCGGGGAGAGAGGAGGCGTAGGGCGAGAGACCGGACCCGAGGACCAGCGCGACGTCGTGCCGGGGTCGGCCGGTCCTGGAGGCGAGGTGGTCGGCTGCGGCGGAGAGGTGGTCGAACATGAAGGGAGCCTATGTGGCCGACGCGCGTTCGTTGCGGAGGCGTGCGTGGACGAGTGGCGGGGCGGTGGCCTCACCACCGACCGTCCATGCGCCCTCGAGGAGGGCCAGGCAATCCTCGAGCCGCCCGGGATCGTTCCACGCCACGACCGCGAGGGGGTCGCCCTCGGCAACCCGGTCGCCTCGCTTGGCGACCACCGTGATCCCGACGCCGGGGTCGATCTCGTCCTCGATGGTGGCTCGTCCGGCGCCCAACCGCATGGCGGCGACGCCGATCCTTCGGGCGTCGGCCGCTCCGATCCACCCCGATGCCCGGGACGCGACGGTGTGAATGTGCTCGGCCCGGGGAAGGAGCGATTCATCGTGCACGACGGCGGGATCGCCCCCCTGCGCGGCGATGACCCGGGCAAAGACCTCAAGGGCCCGCCCGCCCTCCACTGCGGAGCGCAACTGTTGTCGCGCCTCGTCGTCCTCGGAGGCCACTCCCGTGAGGAGCAGCATCTCGGCACCGAGGGCGTAGGTGAGCTCGGTGACGTCGTCGGGACCCTCGCCACGGAGCACGGCGAGTGACTCACGGATCTCGTTCGCGTTCCCGACCTCACGGCCGAGCGGCTGGGACATGTCGGTGAGGAGAGCAGAGACCTTCGTGCCGTGCGCATCGCCGATGCCGAGCATCGTCCGAGCGAGCTCCTCGGCGTCGGCGTACTCATGCATGAAGGCGCCACTGCCGAACTTCACGTCGAGGACGAGCGCGTCGAGGTCCTCAGCGAGCTTCTTGGACATGATCGACGAACTGATGAGGGGGATCGACGGGACCGTGGCGGTGACATCGCGCAGCGCATAGAGGCGACGATCGGCGGGGACGAGTGTCTCGGACTGGCCGGCGAGCACGAGATTGGTCTCGGAGAGGACGCGGCTGAAGGTGGCCGGATCGAGCGCGGTGGTGAATCCCGGGATCGTCTCGAGTTTGTCGAGGGTCCCTCCCGTGTGGCCGAGGCCTCGGCCGCTCATCATGGGGATGGCCACGCCACACGCAGCGACGATGGGCGCGAGCGGGATCGAGATCTTGTCGCCGACCCCTCCCGTCGAGTGCTTGTCCACCTTCGGCAGGGGGTGGGAGGTGAGGTCGAGCACGTCTCCGGAGCGCATCATGGCGTCGGTCCAGACGCCGAGCTCGTCGGTCGAGAGCCCTCTGAAGAAGATCGCCATCGCCATCGCAGCCATTTGGTACCGGGGCACCTCGTCGGCCGCGTAGGCCCGGATGAGCGATCTGATCTCGTCGGCGGTCAGGCGTCCGCCGTCTCGCTTCCGTTCGATGAGCTCAACGACGTTCACCTTCGGCAGGGTACGGAGATCACGTCCCACTGGCGAGGTCCATCTCTCGCCGGAACTTCTTCCAGTCCGAGACCTTGGTCGACCAGAGGACGTCTGTTGCGATGGAGACGAGCCCGAAGGCGACGATGCTCCAGACGAGCCACGTCGGCTGCCTCGAGATCGCCGCTGCGGGGAGCAGGAGGAACGGTATGAGCTTGCTCATGATCGCCCCAGAGGCGTGCATCCACGCCCGCCGGCGCGCCGGTACGGCGAGGTAGGTGGCGTAGTCGACCTTCACGCCGGGTTGGGGGAGGGTGATCTCCCCGATGAACCAATGGGTGAACCGCATCCCCTGGAGTCGGCCGACGGCGAGGTGGGCGAGGCCGTGCGTGGTCACCCACACGATGCCGAACCCGAGCAGGAACATGAGCCAGGGGAGCGGGGCGTCGTAGTACGACCATGCGATGAGACCGAGGCCGGCCGCGGTGACGAGGAGGTTGAGGATCGTCCCGGGAACGATCGGTACGGTGAGGAGCGCCCAATTGGTGAAGGCGCGTCGGTCGATCGCGGCGATGCGTTCGAGGTCGTGGCTCGCTGGGTTGGCCTTCACCTCGCGGATCGCAGCCCAGAAGCCGGTGCCGCGCAACCCCCTGCCCTCATCGAGCGCCGCCTCGGCGCGCTCAAGGGCTCCGCTGACATTGGTCGCCATCGTCCTCCGATCGGTCGACGGAGCCTACGCGACACTCGTTGTGAACGATCGTTCGTTTGGATAGGATCGCCGCTCGCCCCCAACGGAGACCCCGTGACCCCCGAGAAACGCTTCGACGCCATCCTGGCTGCCGACGAGAAGGTCGAGCCGCGCGACTGGATGCCCGACGCCTATCGGAAGACGCTCATCCGCCAGGTCGCCCAACATGCCCACTCGGAGGTGATCGGCCAGCAACCCGAGGGGAACTGGATCCCCCGGGCGCCCACGCTGCGGCGCAAGGCGATCCTCATGGCGAAGGTGCAGGACGAGGCCGGCCACGGGCTCTACCTCTACTCGGCAGCCGAGACGCTCGGTATCTCCCGGGACGAGCTCCAGGACCTCCTGCATGATGGGAAGCAGAAGTACTCGTCGATCTTCAACTATCCAACCCTCTCCTGGGCGGACATCGGGGCGATCGGGTGGCTCGTCGACGGAGCAGCGATCACGAACCAGGTGATGCTCACCCGTACGTCGTACGGGCCGTACTCGCGGGCGATGATCCGGATCTGCAAGGAGGAGTCGTTCCACCAGCGCCAGGGCTATGAGATCATGCTCACCCTCGCCAACGGCACCGCCGAGCAGCACGCCATGGCGCAGGACGCGCTCGATCGCTGGTGGTGGCCGTCGCTCATGATGTTCGGACCCCCCGACGCCGAGTCCACCCACACGGAGCAGTCGGTCGCATGGAAGATCAAGCGCGAGACGAACGACCAACTGCGCCAGCGGTTCGTCGACGCCACCGTTCCCCAGGCGCACTTCCTCGGCCTCACGGTTCCTGATCCCGACCTGCGGTGGGACGAGGAGGCGGGGCATTGGCGCTTCGGTGCGATCGACTGGGCCGAGTTCTGGGAGGTCGTGAAGGGCAACGGTCCGTGCAACAAGGAGCGCCTCGCCCACAAGGTCCAGGCGTGGGAGGACGGGGCGTGGGTGCGGGACGCCGCCCGGGTTCACGCTGCGAAGCATTCGGGATCGGTGATGGAGGTGTCCGCATGAGCTACGACGTCCCTCGCATGGCAGGAGACCACGAGGTCGACGTCTCGATGAGCACCGGCGCCGGCCACGCGCTCTGGGAGGTCTTCGTCCGCGCTGCACGGGGCCTCAACCACGTCCACGTCGGCAGCCTCCATGCCCCAGACGCCGAGACGGCCGCCCAGCATGCTCGCGACGTGTACACACGTCGACAGGAAGGCGTGTCCGTGTGGGTGGTCCGCTCCACCGAGATCCATGCGTCCGATCCGCACGACGAGGATGCGTGGTTCGAGTCCGAGAAGCCCTATCGGCACCCGACCTTCTACACGATCCCCGACGAAGTGGGGCACATGTGAGGGACCCGCTCCTCACCTACCTGCTGCGCCTCGGCGACGACTACCTCATCCTCGGGCAGCGCCTCGGCGAATTGGTGAGCCGGCAGCCGGATCTAGAGGAGGACATCGCCGTGGCGAACCTCGCGCTCGACCTGATCGGGCAGACCCGGGCGATCTACACCTACGCCGGGGACGTCGAAGGTGCAGGGCGTACGGAGGACGACCTCGCCTTCCTGCGGGACGAACGGGAGTTCCTCAACGCGGTCCTCTGCGAGCAACCGAACGGGGACTTCGGCCAGACGATGGCTCGCCAGTTGCTCTTCGATGCGTACCGACTGCCCCTCATGGAGGCCCTCGCGTCGTCGACGGACGCACGCATCGCCGGCATCGCCGGGAAGGCCGCCAAGGAGTGCCGGTACCACCTGCAACATTCGATCACCTGGGTGGTGCGCCTCGGCGACGGTACCGACGAGAGCCACCGGCGCATGCAGGCCGGACTCGACGAGATGTGGCGATTCACCGATGAGTTGTTCTGGTCGGACTCGGTCGAAGCGGACCTGGCCGACCGGGGAGTTGCCCCGCTGCCGTCGTCGCTACGGGACGCCTGGGACGCGACGATCGAGAAGACGCTCGCCCAGGCGACGCTCGACCCCCCCTCCGATTCGCGCCAGCGAGCTGGCGGCCGCACCGGGATGCACACCGAACACCTCGGGCGCATGCTCCCCGAGATGCAGTTCCTCCAGCGCGCCTACCCGGGGGCGTCGTGGTGACCGTGCCCACCCTTGCAGACGCCGAGGCAGCCCTTGCGACGGTGAAGGATCCTGAGGTGCCTGCGCTCACGATCGGGGACCTCGGCATCCTCCGTGGGGTGGACGTCGACGGGGCCACGGCGACGGTGACGGTCACTCCCACCTACTCCGGGTGCCCGGCCATGGAGCACATCCGTGGCTGCATCGAGGAGACCCTCCGCGGAGTGGGGTTCAAGGAGGTGGTGGTCGAGACCGTCCTCAGCCCTGCGTGGACGACCGATTGGATGTCCGAGGAAGGGAAGCGCAAGCTCGAAGCCTTCGGGATCGCCTCTCCCCGTCCGACCACGGTGACGTTGCGCCTCGCGATCCGCTGTCCGCATTGCGGCTCCTCGGACACGACCGAGGTGAGTCGATTCGGCTCGACCGCGTGCAAGGCCCTTCACCGATGCCGCACCTGCCTCGAACCGTTCGACCACTTCAAGGAGATCTGAGCATGGCCGTCACCACGGAGGATCGGGCGGCGCCCCTTCGGTTCCACGAACTGGTGGTGGCGGCGGTGGATCCGCTCACGGACGACTCCGTTGCCATCACGTTCGACGTGCCCGGCGACCTCGTCGACACGTTCCGCTGGGTGCCGGGCCAGCACATCACCGTCCGGGCGATGATCGACGGCGAAGACGTCCGGCGCTCCTACTCCATCTGCGCCGACGCCGCGACAGGCCCACTGCGGGTGGGTGTGAAACGCATCCCGGACGGAGCGTTCTCGACGTTCGCCACCACCCGCCTTGCAGCGGGTGACACCCTCGAGGTGATGCCGCCGGTGGGTGAGTTCACGCATCCTCATTCGTCGGTCGGCCGCTATGTGGCGATCGCTGCGGGTTCTGGCATCACCCCGGTCCTCTCGATGATCGAAACGAGCCTCGAGGGCTCGCCGACGGCCGAGTGGACGCTGCTCTACGGCAACCGCCGGGCGGGTTCGATCATGTTCCTCGAGGAACTCGAAGCCGTGAAGGATCGCCACCTGTCCCGCTTCCATATGCTCCATGTGCTCAGCCGCGAGCCCCACGAGGTGCCGCTCTTCGAGGGTCGACTCGACGCCGCCAAGCTCAGGGTGGTGCTCGACGGACTCGTGGAGCCCACCGACGTGGACGGCTGGTACCTGTGCGGGCCCCTCGGCATGGTGGAGGATGCGGTCGCGGTGCTCGGAGAGGTCGGCGTACCCGGGGAGCGGGTGCACAAGGAGCTCTTCTTCGACGAGCGGGTCGAGCCGATTGCCACTGTGGACGACGGCATCGAAGGGCTCGCCACGGTCACCATCACGCTCGACGGTCGTTCGTCGGCGGTCCATGTCGACCCGGATGGGGCCTCGATCCTGGACCACGCGCGGGTTGTCCGATCCGAGGTGCCGTTCGCATGCAAGGGCGGCATGTGTGCCACCTGCAAGGCCGTCGTCGTCTCTGGGGAGGTGCGGATGGACAAGAACTACGCGCTCACCGACGAGGAACGAGACGCGGGGTACGTGCTCACCTGCCAGTCGCATCCGGTCACCGATGAGGTCTCGATCTCCTACGACACCCACGGCGGCATCGGGCGGTGAGTGGTCCCCGGATGGACGGGGATGCCCACGAGGGCTCGCACGGCTTCGTCTGGGGCCTCGGAGACGTCGAGTGGCTCGACGAGCGCCCCGGGAGGCGATCCTCGACCTGGGGTGCGGGGGCGGGCAGCTCACGTCGACCTCGGCCGCCGATTCGACGCCGTGTGCTCCAACGCGGCGTTGCAGGGGGCGCGCCCCGGAGGCGGTGGCAGGGGCGTTGGTCCGCCATGTGCGACCGGGCGGGCGACTACGTGTGGGTCCGGATGCGGGCCGATCGGGTGGCCGGGTGAGCGCTCACGGAACGATTCTCCCGTCCCGCACCGAGACCCCCTCCGCGCGGAGGCGCCCGGCCTGCTCGGCCTCGAGGCCCCGGATCAACTTCCCGCTCGCCGCGGTCACCCGCCACCACGGCAGCCCGGGGACCTTCCGGAGGACCGCCGAGACGCCGCGGGACGCACCGGGGTAGCCGGCTTCGGCGGCGACGTCGCCGTAGGTGGTGATCTCGCCCGGCCCGAGGTCGGCGACGACGCGCGCGACGGCCCTCTGGTAGGCGGTCAGGTCCACCGGGGACACCCGCGGGGCGGTGCAGTCACTGCCGTGCGACGCCGGCGAGCTCGAGGACCACGGCCATCCTGTGCGCCGCGAGCTCCGGGTCGTCGAGGAGCCCCGCCCGGTCGGCGAGCACGAACTGCTCGGTGAGGTGCGCCATCGAACGGGCGCTCTCGAGCCCATGCACCATCCGGAAGTGGTCCTGGTGGCCGTTGAGGTAGGCCATGAAGACGATGCCGGTCTTGTAGAAGAACGTCGGCTCCCCGAACACGTGACGGGAGAGGGGTACCGTGGGATCGAGTACCTCGTCGAAGCGGGCCACATCGCCGGCATCGAGTGCCTGGATCGCCGCCGATGCCGCGGGGGCGATGAGGTCGAAGGCGCCGAGGAACGAGTCGCTGTGGTGGGTGCCGTCCCCGAGGATGAGTCCCGGGTAGTTGAAGTCGTCGCCGGTGTACATCCGCAGCCCCTCGGGGAGGTTCGCCCGGAGGTACAGTTCGCGTTCCCGGTCGAGGAGCGAGATCTTCACCCCGTCGACCTTCGACGCGTTGGCGGCGAGCAGGTCGAGGAATGCCTCCTGGGCGACGTCGAGGTCGGCGGAGCCCCAATAGCCACGGAGCGCCGGATCGAACATCTCACCGAGCCAGTGGATGATCACGGGCCGTCCCACCGCGGCGAGGATGCGCCCGTACACCTCCTGATAGTCGTCGACGCTCCGGGCCACCCTGGCGAGGTGGCGGCTCGCCATCACCACCGCCTGGCCGCCCTCGCCCTCGATGAGCTCGAGCTGCTCCAGGTATGCCCCGACGATGCCGTCGAGGTCGAGGGGTGCGTCGGGATCCTGGTCGGTGTTGGCCCCGCATGCGATGTCCCCACCCACGGCCCTCGCCTCGGCGATGGATCGGCGGATGAGCTCACGCGTCACCGCCCAGTCCAGGCCCATGCCGCGCTGCGCGGTGTCCATCGCCTCGGCGACGGCGAGCCCCCACGACCAGAGGTGGCGGCGAAACGCCAACGTCGCATCCCAGTCCAGGGAGGCCGGGGAGATCGGTGTGTTCTCCGCGAGGGGATCGGCGACGACGTGGGCCGCGGCGAATGGCCGACGGCTCGTGAGGGGACCCCGGGGCCTGGTGTGTCCAGCGGGCTCCCGCAACACGTACGTGCCGATGGTGCGGTCGCGAAGGGGTATGCGGAGACGGGTGGTCATGGGGTGGCTCCCGGGGTCAGTCGGCGGTGGGTTCGTCGATGTGCGCCCGTTGGAGGACGCCGCTGTAGTCGAGGAAGACCGTCTTTGTCTCGGTGAACTGCTCGATCGACGCCGGCCCCGACTCGCGGTGCCCGTTCCCCGTCTCCTTCACGCCCCCGAAGGGGAGGTGGATCTCGGAGCCGATCGTGGGTGCGTTCAGGTAGACGAGGCCCGCCTCGAGGTCGTGCACCGCTCCCAGCGCCCGGGCCGTGTCCCGCGTGTAGATCGCCGACGACAGCCCGTACCGGGTGTCGTTGGCGACCCGGATCGCCTCCTCGTAGCCGTCCACGCGGATGACGGTGATCGTCGGTCCGAAGATCTCCTCCTGGGCGATCCGCATCCCCGACGTGGCGTGGTCGAAGAGGGTGGGCGCGTAGAAGAACCCGCCGTGCTCCTCCTGGAGAACCTTCCCGCCAGCCACGAGCTCGGCGCCCTCGTCGATCCCGACCTGCGTGTAGGAGTGGACCCGGTCGAGCTGCTTGGCGTTGATGAGGGGACCCAGGTTCGTGGCCGGGTCGAGCGGGTCGCCGATCACGAGGCTCCCGATTCCCTCGAGGAGGCCCTCGACGACGTCGTCGGCGATGCGCCGATCGAGGACGAGGCGGCTGCTCGCCGTGCACCGTTGCCCGGCGGTGGAGAAACCGCCCCAGAGAGCGCCCGTGACGGCCTCGTCGATGTCGGCGTCCTCGAGCACGATGAGGGCGTTCTTGCCCCCCATCTCCAGTGAGACTCTCTTCAGGCGCTCCCCGGCGCTCGCAGCGATGCGCCGCCCCACCGGCTGCGACCCGGTGAACGAGATCATGTCGAGATCGGGGTGCTCCACGAGGGCCTGCCCTGCCTCGTGGCCGTAGCCGGTGACGAGGTTGGCGACACCCGGTGGCACGCCCGCCTCCTCGAGGAGCTCGAAGAGCCGGACGGCGGTGAGGGGAGTGTCCTCAGCGGGCTTCACGACGACCGTGTTGCCGCAGACGAGGGCGGGGAGGAGCTTCCAGGCCGGCATGAGCATCGGAAGGTTCCACGGGGTGATGATCCCGACGACGCCGACGGGCTCCCGGATGGTCATGGCGAGGCGATTGGGGAGCCCGGAGGGAACGGTGTCGCCGGTCATGCGGCGACCCTCGCCGCTCATGTACTCACCGGACGTGATGGCTCCCTGCACGTCGTACCCCGAGTCCACGAGGACCTTCCCCATCTCCCGCGTGATGCCCTCGGCGAGCTCCGGCTTCCGCTCGACGAGGAGCCTCGTGACCCGGGCGACGATCTCGGCCCGGAGCGGGGCAGGGGTGCGTCGCCACTCCCGCTGGGCGCGGGCGGCGGCGGTGACGGCGGCGTCGACGTCGGCGGGCCCGCTTCGCTGGAACGCCCCGATGGCCTCGTCGGGGCGCGATGGGTTCATGTCGAGGAACGTCTCGCCGGTGGCGGAGGCGACCCAACGCCCGTCGATGTAATTGCGGTGT
Organism: uncultured Acidimicrobiia bacterium; assembly: GCA_964600365.1. GTDB lineage: Bacteria > Actinomycetota > Acidimicrobiia > Spongiisociales > JAENVV01. The sequence goes on along the minus strand of CAZRJG010000014.1, from coordinate 29,013 downwards.
GTCTCGACCATGGTCACCTCAGGAGACGTCGGGCGTCGGACGGTAGATCGGCCCGCGGTCGATCACCTTCTGGGCCAGCTCGTACAGGCCCTCCTGCAGGGCCTCGCGCTCGCCGATCGCCTGCGCGTCCTTCGGTACCTGCCCGGCGTAGCCGATGCGGCGGTGCACCTCCGGGTGCATGTAGTAGCCCGCGACGATGGCGAGGGTGATCGCGTCCCACGCCTCGGGGTCGTCCGCCTGCACCGTGGCGGTGAAGGCAGCCACGTCCTCGATGGGTGCGTCGGTGAACGCCCGCTCGAGGAGGGGGGCGAGGTCCGGCCTGGAGGCGAGGACGATGTCGAGCTGCGACCGCCCGACGTCCATCGTGCTCGCCGCTGGCATCCCGTGTGCCTCTGGGATGAGGCGGTCGCCGACGACCTCTAGCCCCGACCGCACCGCCTCGCCGACCACGGGGCGGATCTCGACGTGCTCGCTCATACCGGCACCTCCTGGTTGTAGCGCTCCTGGACCATGTGCTCGGCGGTCCGGAGGGCGAGGGCTGCGATGGTGCTCGTGGGGTTCGTGCCGCTCGACGTGACGAAGACGCTCCCGTCCACCGCGTACAGGTTGGGGATGTCGTGGGAGCGGCCCCAGCGGTCGACCACCGAGGTGGCCGGGTCGTCGCCCATCCGGGCGGTGCCCAGCAGGTGCCACCCGGAGTAGCGCATGAGCTGATCGGTCTCCACCTTGTGGGCCCCGGCGGCGAGCATCGACTCGCTGGCTTTCTCGATGTGGAAGTCGAGGAGCTTGCGGGAGTTCTCCTGCACCCGGTAGAGGATCTTGGGGGCGGGGATGCCAGAGCTGTCCGTGAGGTCGTCATCGATGACCACCCGGTTCTCCTCACTGGGGAGGTCCTCGCCGAAGAGACCCCAGCTCTGGCCACGTCCGAACCGCTCGCGGAAGAGGAGGTGGTGGTCGGGGCCCCATTCGGATTCGCCGGCCCTCGCTGGGAGCGCCATGTTGATGGGCCCGCCGGTGGGGGCGAGGCCCCACTTGGCACCCCGGACGAATCCACGTGACTCGTCGGTTTCGTAGAACTCGAACGACTCGATGCTGCACCCGAACTGCCCCTGCCAACTCTCGAGGTCCTCGTCGAAGAGGCCGGTGACGGAGGCAAAGGGGTGCATCATGAGCCGGCGTCCCACCAGGCCGGAGGAGTTGGCGAGGCCATCGGGCCACTCGTCGGTGGCCGAGTTGAGGAGGATACGAGCAGTACCGATGGAGTTGGCTGCGAGGACGACGACGTCCGCCTCCTGGAAGTGCTCGTTCCCGTCCTCGTCGATCCACTCGGCGCCGGTGGCGAGCCCGCCCTTCGTGACGATGCGCCGCACGCGGGCACCCGTGATGAGACGGGCCCCGTGCTGCACGGCGATCGGCCAGTGGGTGAGGTCCGTGGACGCCTTGGCCCCCTCGTTGCATCCCTGCTGGCAGGTCCCCACCTGGACGCATGGGCGGCGACCGAGGAAGGGGCGGGAGAGGATGGCGTTCGGCTCCGGCCACCAGTGCCAGCCGAGCCGATCGTGGGCCCGGGCGATCTTGAGTGCCCCCGGTCCGAGCGGGAGGGGCGGGAGCTGCGGTCCCTTCCCCGGTGGGTAGGCGGGATCACCCTCGAGGCCGGAGACTCCGATCTGGGCCTCGGTGCGTTCGTAGTACGGCTGGAGCTCCTCGTAGGTGAGGGGCCAGTCATCGGCCACGCCGTCCAGGGTGCGGACCCGGAAGTCCGACGGGAGCATCCTGGGCCAGACGCCGGCGTAGAGGATCATGCTGCCGCCGACGGCGTTGAACATGAGCGGGGAGATGTCGGACTCGTCCTCGTTGAGGGGGTAGTCCTGGGGGAGCCCACGGATCGTGGGGTTGGGGAACCACTGCTTGCGGCCTGTGATCTCCCAGTCGGCCGACGTCCCCCGGTACTCGGACCGGTCGTGCCAGCGGCCCTGCTCGAGGCAGACCGTCGACAGCCCTGCCTCGGCGAAGTATCGGGCTGCGATCCCGCCGGAGGCCCCGGCTCCGATGACCAGTACGTCGGCTCGTTCTTCGTTGGTGGCCATGCTGCTCCCTGCATCTCGCGGGTTGTGGCGGTAATCGTTTTCCCATGTGTACACGACCCGCCACGGGCGTGTCAATCGTACCGCCGTGGTCGTGGGGTGGCGGGGTCGTTCATCCTCCGCCTGGGTACGCCGGGACGGCGGCCCCAGGCGCGGCCATCCACCGGGTGGTCGACTCGAGGCGGATGGCGACGGGGCGACCACCGGACGTGTAGACCCGCGTGAGGCGGGCACCGAGCTGTTGGAGCACCTCCCACGAGATGGTCCGGCGCACCGCTGCGACGGCAGCCGGGGCGACCGCGGGGTGGCGTCCCAGCAGCGTGAACTCCGAGGTCTCCCCGGCGGCGGGGACATCGGTGACGTCCACGGTGATCGCATCGGACGACACACGGCCCACCACGGGGGCCGACCGACCCTCCACGGCCACGACGGTGCCGGGGGAAGATGCACGCGCCCATCCGTCGGCGTACCCGAGGGGGAGCGTGGCGATCCGCGACGGCCGTGTCGCCGTCCACATGCCGGCGTAGCCGACCGATGTCCCCTCCGGCACCTCGGCGACGCGCACCGGGAGCGCCTTCACCGCGATGGCGGGCCGGACCGCGGACGGGAGCGGGTCCCCTGCGTCGGGATGCAGCCCGTAGAAGGCGAGGCCGGGCCGGACGAGCGCGTGGCGGGAGGCCGTCGAGGCGAGCAGGCCCCCCGAGGCTGCGGCGTGGACGACACCCGGGTCGATCCCGTGGGCGGCGAGCCCGGCGAGCACCGCCTCGAAGCGCTCGAGCTGGCGCGCCACCGACGCCGGGTCCTCGGGTGCGGCGAGGTGGGTCCACGTCCCGGCCAGTCGCATCGAGGACGACGAGGCGATGGCCACGGCCACGGCCACGGCATCCTCGGGTGGCACACCGCCCCTCGTCATCCCGGTGTCGACCTCGACGTGCACCGAGAGCACTGGGTCGTCGGGGCCGAGCGCACCGGCGATGCCCTCGGGCCCGCCGGTCGATCCCACCGTGACATCGATCCCCAGTCGTGCCATGCGGGGGAGGATCCGTGGTGGGACGGGGTACAGGACGAAGGCTCGACCCGGGTACCCGTCGTCGCGGAGGCGTTCAGCCTCGGCGGCGTTGGCGACGCAGAGCCAGTCGGCGCCACCCGCCGCGGCGCACCGAGCCGCCATCTCGAGGCCGTGGCCGTACCCGTCGGCCTTCACCACAGCGGCGACGATGGCGGGGCTGACGAGGGTGTGGAGCGCCGAGGCGTTTGCCGTCAGGGTGTCGAGGTCCACCTCCACCCAAGCCGATCGCTGGAGCGGGGGGAGCCCTGCCTCCTCCAGCGCGCGATCCATCGCCCCGGGCACGTCAGCCGGCCGTCCCGAGCCACTGCCCCAGGGCGGCGCGCATCACGTCGGCAGTGGCCCCGATCCCCGTCCACCGCTCGAAGGCCACCTCTCCCTGCCGCACGAGCATCTCGAGGCCGTTGCACACCGGGAGCCCCCGGGACCGGGCGGCAGCGACGAGCGGCGTCTCGGGTGGGACGTACACGAGGTCGAAGACGAGGGCGTCGGCGGGGAGCGGGGCCACGTCGAAGGCGACGTCGTCGGTGACCATCCCCATGGTCGAGGCGTTCACGGCGATGGCGGCGTCCTCGAGGGCATCGGTGAGGGCGGCGTCGTCGAGTGACCCGGTGGTGATACGCCCGAAGCCTGAGAAGTCCTCGGCCAGCATCCGTGCTGTCTGGGGTGTGCGGTTGGCCACGAACACCGACGACACCCCCGCGTCGAGGAGCGCCCAGGTGACCGCACGAGCGGCTCCCCCGGCACCGATGACGACGGCGTCACGGCCGACGATCGAGACACCCGTGGACGCCACCGCCGAGATGAACCCGGATGCGTCGGTGTTGAAGCCGACGAGTGACCCGTCCTCGGTCCTGACGCCGTTGTTGACCGCGCCGATCGCCCGCGCCCCGGGCTCCACCTCATCGAGGTGGCCCATGGAAACCTGCTTGTAGGGGGCCGTCACGCCGAAGCCGAGCCACTCGGGGCCCCGCACCTCCTCGAAGAACCCCGCCACCTGCCCGGGGTCGATGGCCCACAGCTCGTAGGCGGCATCGATCCCGTGGGCGGCGAACGCGGCGTTGTGCATCACCTCGGAGTGCCGCCGCTTGAGGGGTTGGCCGATGAGGGCGACGCGGCGGGTCACGTCGCGTCGGCGGGGAACCGGACGTGGGGGATGATGTGGGTCGCCCACTGCTCGAGCTGTGCCGGGTCCGGGGTCATGGTGTGGAGCATGAAGCGTTCAACACCCGCGTCGACCCGGGCCTGGAGGGCCTCGACCACCTCGTCGGGTGTGCCGAAGAGGTAGACGCGCTCGAGGTACTCGGGTCCCCGGGCCTCGCTCATCACCCGCAGCATCGCCTCGTGCTGCTCGGCACGGGCCTTGGCCTTGTCCTGCGTCCCGACGAAGTGGTAGAAGTTCTCGTGTGCGACCACGAGGTCGGAGGGGTCCTGTCCGTGGTTGCGGAAGTACACCTGGAGCTCCTCCCAGTCGCGGGCGATGTCCTCCGGCGGGCAGGTCGGACGCGGCACCCAGCCCTCCGACTTGAGGATCCGCTGCTTCACCGCCTCCACGATGCGGGGGAGGTCCGGCGAACCCGGATCGGCGAGCTGGGAGCCACCGCCGATCCACACCTCGGGGCGTTCGCCCGACCGCGGTTCGATCATGACGTCCTCGATGTCGTAGAACTCGCCCTTGTAGGTGACGGTCTCGCCTTCCAGGAGTGGGACGATGATGTCGAGGATCTCGTCGGTGCGTGCGCCCCGCTCGGCCTTGCGCACCCCCGTGTTCCGGTACTCCGGCGGATACCAACCGATCCCCGCCCCGAGGACGATTCGGTCGTTGGAGAGGAACTGCATGGTGGCGAGCTGTTTGGCGAGCAGGACGGGCTCACGGATCGGCATGACGAGGACGGAGGTCCCGAGCTTCACCCGCTCGGTGACGCCGGCGACGAGCGAGAGCGCCGTGAAGGGCTCGAGGAACGAGACCGAGTAGAACTGGCTGGCGGCGAGGAGGTGGTCGGTGATGAAGATCGAGTCGAACCCCGTGTCCTCCACCTCCCTGGCGAAGTCGAGCATCCCCCGGGCTCGCTCCGGGCCGTCGCCCGGCCAGACGTAGGAGGGCAGGAAGACGCCGAAGCGGTCGATGTTGGTGGTGCTCATGTTGCTCGTTCCTGTCGTCGGTGGTCGTGGGTTCAGCTGCCGGTGAACCGGGGTGGTCGCTTCTCGAAGAAGGCACGTGCCCCTTCGAGCATGTCGTCGGAGGAGAAGATCCGCTCCGACGCGTCCAACTCCTTCGCGAGGCCGTCGTCGAGGGCGGTGTCGCCGGCGAGGTCGATGGTCCGCTTCGCCTCGCGGACCGCGAACGGGCCCCGCGCTGCGATCGTCTCCGCCATGTCCCGGGCCACCTCGACAGCGGTGCCGGTGGGGGCGACTCGGTTCACGAGGCCGATGCGGGCGGCCTCGACGGCATCGATGAGATCGCCCATGAGGATCAACTCCTTCGCCTTGGCCGGGCCGACCAGGCGGGGGAGTCGCTGCGTGCCGCCCGAGCCGGGCATGACCCCGAGGCGCACCTCGGGGAGGCCTAGGCGGGCGGTCTCGTCGACCACGCGGAGATCGCAGCAGAGGGCGAGTTCCAGGCCGCCCCCCAGGGCATCGGCCTGCATCGCGGCGATCGTCGGGACGGGGAGGCGGGCGAGGCGGCGATACACGGCCTTCTCCAGCAGGAGCTTCCCCTCCCCGACGCGCCCGCGCAGGGATTCGAACTCCTTCACGTCGGACCCGGCGCAGAACGCCCGCTCGCCAGTCCCGGTGAGGATGACGCAGCGCACCGTCGGGTCGCCCTCGAGTGTGGCGAGCGCATGATCGAGGACCCGGGTCATCTCGACGGTGACGAGGTTGAGGGGTGGGTTCTGGAGCCGGATGGTCGTCACGGCACCGGGGTCGATGGCGACGAGCTCGCTCACGGCGTACCCCCGAACGCCTCGGCGAGGCCCATCGGCCCGCCGGCGAAGATGCGTGGGTCCATCGTCGTGACCTCCTCGGCCATCGCCGGCCGGAATCCCATGTGCGCGATGACGTCGGCCTCCGGGTCCACGCCGTCGGCGACCTCGATGAGGGTGACGAGCCCGTCCCGCAGCTCGAAGACCGCCCGCTCGGTGATGTAGCGGACCTGCTGGCCCCTCCTGGCGGCCATCGCCCCGCTGAAGCTCACCTCGTCGACGGCCTCGACGAACTTGGAGAGGGTTCCCTCCTCGTCGATCCGGAGCCGTCCCGCGTCGACGCCGACGTGCAGTCCCCTGGTCGTGAGCGTCCCCACGAAGCAGATCCTCCCGGTCCGGGCACTGATGTTCGGGAACCCCCCGGGGCCCCGGAGACGGCCCGGGAAGCGGTGGACGTTCACGTTCCCTCGTGCGTCGATCTGTGCGAAGGAGAGGCTGGCGATGTCGAGGCCACCGCCGTCGTAGAAATCGAACATGTACGGCTGGTCGATCATCGCCTGGTAGTTGAAGCCGGCGCCCCCCTCGTTGCCGGCGACCGGTACCCCGCCGAAGATCCCCTGTTCCACCGTGAGGACGAGCCGATCGGCGATGCCCTCCTCCCATGCGATGGCGCCGATGAGCTGGCTGATCCCGAACCCGAGATTGCAGATGTCCCCCGGGCGGAACTCGAGGAGTGAGCGTCGGGCGATCACCTTCCGCACGTCGAGGGCGAGCGGGTCGCCCGCGTCGCCGGCTGGCCTCCGCAGGGCGCCTGCGTAGTAGGGGGAGTACTCGGTGGCGTAGGTCTGGGGTTGGTCGGGGTCGAGGTAGGCGACGTCGACGAGTGCCCCCGGGACGACCACGGACCGGGCCGGGAGGCTCCCCGACGCGGCGAGGCGCTTCGCCTGGGCGATCACGATTCCCCCCGACGTGCGGGCCGCCATGGCCATCGCGAGCATCTCGCCCTTCACGGCTTCGTCCTCCATCGTGAGGTTCCCGTCCTCGTCGATGGTGGAGCCGCGGATGACGGCGACGTCGATGGGGAAGGCCCGGAAGAAGAGCCACTCCTGGCCGGCGAGCTCGATGACCTCGACGAGATCCTCGGTCGCCGAGCCCTGCTTCCCCCCGGTGTGGCGCGGGTCGACGTACGTGTCGAGGCCCACCGCGGTGACCAGGCCGGGTCGACCCGCGGCGATCTCCCGACAGAGTTGGGAGAGCACGCCCTGGGGGAAGGAGTAGGCCTCCACCTCCCCGCGTTCGACGAGTTCCCCGAGGCGCGGTTCATTCCCGATGTTCGATCCGATCGTGCGCCGCTGCAGGCCGGGGAGGGCGAGCTGGGAGAAGCCCCGATCGGCGAAGTCGCCGATGCCCACGACCCGCACCGTCGTGAGGTCGCGTGGGTGCCCCTCGGAGGAGTAGACGTCGGCGAGGGTGTCGATGAACCGTTGCGGCAGGGCGTGGCCGGCACCGGATCCTCCGATGATCACCGTCGCCCCATCGGGCACCTCCCGCACCGCATCGGCGGCAGACATGAGTCTCATTGCATGAACCCCCCGCCGTTCGGGCAGAGCGTCTGGCCGTGGTAGAGCGCGGACGCGTCCGACAGGAGGAACACGACGCTCTGTGCGACCTCGGCGGCGGTGGCGAAGCGGCCGAGCGGCAGTTCCGCGAGTCGTCGGGCCCCGACCTCCCCGGTGGTGATGTCCTCCGTCATGTCGGTGATCGTGACGCCGGGGGCGACTGAGTTCACGCGGATGCCGCTCGGGCCGAGTTCCTTCGCCATGGACTTGGCGAGTGCCATGACACCCGCCTTCGCCGCCGAGTAGTGGGCGACCCCGGGGAATCCGATCTGGCCCAGTCGCGAGGCGATCATGACGATGGACCCCGAACCACGTTCGAGCATCCCGGGGAGCACCGCCCGGCTGCACAGGAACGCGCCGGTGAGGTCGACGTCCAGCACGCGGCGCCACTCCGCGACGGCCATGTCGGTGACCCGGCTCTCGGGCATGACGCCGGCGTTGTTGACGAGGCCGTCGATGCGGCCGAAGTGGTCGAGGGCAGCGGCCACCATGCCGTCGACGGCCTCGGGGTCGCTCACGTCGGCGCTGAAGGCGGCTGCGCGCACCCCGCGGGAGCGGGCGGCAGCGGCCGTCGCCTCTGCCGCCGTGCCGTTGTCTCGGTAGCCGACGGCGATGTCGGCGCCGTGGTCGGCGCATGCGAGTGCGATGGCGGCGCCGATGCCGCGGCTCGCCCCGGTGATGAGCACGACGCGGTCGCGCAGTGCGTCGGCTGCGAAGACCTGGCCGGTCACGATCGATACCTCACGAACCTGGGCTCCTATGGGGAAGGTGGTGGAAGACGGATGGGAAAACGATTGCCATCGCACGCTACCGAGCGGGTCGGGAGTCGTCAACAACACGGGCGCTCACGCGGCGCGGTCAGGGGTGGAAGCGCACGGAGACGGAGCCCAACGCGCCGAAGTCAGCGTCGAACGTGCTCGACCGCGCCGCGGGGACGGCATGGTTCCCGGTGAGTGAACCGGTGAGCACGATCTCCCCCTCGGTGAGGCGCAGGCCCCGTGCGAGAAGGTGCTCTGAGAGCCACGCAACCGCCGCCAGGGGGTTGCCCATCACGCTGGATCCCTTCCCGGCGGCGAGCGGCACACCGTCGCAGGAGAGCGACGCCTCGACGTCGGGGGGCGAGGTTGCGGCCACCGGCACGAACGCCCCGGTGACGGCGTGGCCGATGGTGGCGTTGTCCGCGACCCAATCGACCACCCCGGTGGCGTCCACCGTGCGGTAGTCGATCACCTCGATCCCGGGCGCGACCTCATGGGGCCCGCGTGCGAGGTCATCAATCGAGACGGGGTGGTCGATGGTCGCGCCGAGGCGGACCACGAACTCGGCCTCCACGAGCGGCGCCACCATGGTGGAGAGGAGGAGGTCGGTGCCCGAGGGGGCGACCATGTCGGCGAGGAGGGTCCCGACGATGGGGACGGCGGGGGGAGCGGCCGAGGTGAGCCCCATCTTCCACCCTGCGCGGCGGGCGCCGCGGGCGAGCCGAGTCTCGACGATGCGGTCCTGGACGGCGTAGGCGTCCTCGAGGGTGAGGCCCGGGTCGGTGCGCGACGGGGCGGGAACGGTGCTGGCCCTGCTCCAGGCGGCGTCGAGTGCGCCCGCCAACTCGGTGAGGCGATCGCCGTTCATCGGGCCCCCCGGGGTTCGGCGACGGATGCCCGCTCGACGAGCGTCCCGGTGACGCGGATGTCGCCGGGGTCACGCTGTGCGAGCGCGTCGAGGACCAGTGAGGCGCCGCGCCGCCCGATCTCCTGGGTGGGGACCCGCATGGTCGTGAGTGGGACCGGTCCGTACTCGGCGAGGGGGATGTCGTCGAACCCGGCGATCGAGATGTCATCGGGGACACGGCGCCCTGATCCGAGGAGCCGGTGCATCGCCCCGATGGCCATCAGGTCGCTGGCGGCGAGCACGGCGGTGATGTCCACGCGACCGAGGAGGGCTCCCATCGCCTGGTCGCCTCCTTCGAGCGTGAAGTCGGCGTCGGCGACGTACTCGTCACCGTGGTCGATGCCGTGCGCCCGCACTGCCGCGGCGAACGCCTCCTGCCGAACCCGGGAGACCTCGAGGCCGGCGGGGCCGCCCAGGTACCCGATCCGTCGGTGCCCGTGTGCGACGAGGTGGTCGACCATCTCGGTCATGGCCCGCTCGTTGTCGAAGAGCACCCGCGGTCCGGGGAGGAAGTGGTCCGAGAGGAGCACGATGGCACCGCCGCCGGCTCGGAACCGTTCTGCGAGCTCGGTGAGCGCCTCCGTGTAGGTGGGCTCGGTGAGTGAGCTGGCAGCGAAGATGAGGGCGTCCACCTGGTGGGCCTGGAAGGCGCGGACGTAGGCGAGTTCCCGCGACGGGTCCCGTTCGGAGTTGGCGACGAAGAGTCGGTAGTCGGCGGCATGGACCCCATCTTCGAGGCCCTTCACGATCTCCCCGAAGTAGGGGTCGGAGATGTCGTGCACGATGACGCCGACGGTGTGGGAGCGTGCCGTGACGAGGGCTCGGGCGAGGCGGTTCGGTTCGAACGACAGGTGCTCGGCTGCCTCGAGCACCTTCTTGCGGGTGGGTTCGCTCACTGGATGGGTCGAGCCCGACAGCACTCGGGAGGCGGTGGCCAGGGAGACACCTGCGAGTTCGGCGACGTGGCGGAGCGAGTGCGCCGCGATGCCCTTTCCGGGAGGCGTCTTCGATGGGTTCGCCACGAGGCGAGCGTACCGTGCTCGATCGGCCCTTGTAATCGTTTGCCAAAGTCGCGAGGATGCGTCCCGGCCCTCGGGACAGGAGAGTGATCATGGGCGAGGTCGACGTGGCATGTGGATCGGCGGTGGAGATCGCCGGGGCGATCGCCGGGCGAGCGGTCTCACCGGTCGAGGTCATGGCCGAGACGCTCGAGCGGATCGACCGCCGGGAACCGAGCCTGAACGCGATCGTGTACCGCGGCTTCGACGAGGCGATGGCGTCGGCTCGCTCCCTCGAGGCGGCACTCGCCTCCGGGGCGTCGCCCGGCCCCCTCGCCGGGGTGCCGGTCCTCATGAAGGACCTCTTCGATTTCAGGCCGGGATGGCCCTCGACGTTCGGGGGGATCCGGGCCATGGCCGACTTCTCCCTCGACCGCGCCTGCGTGTGGGCGGAGCGCATGGAGGCGGCCGGGGCGATCATCATCGGGAAGGGGAACAGCCCGGTCATGGGGTTCCGGGGGACGTGTGACAACTACCTGTTCGGCCCCACCAGCAACCCGTTCGACACCTCGCTGAACAGTGGCGGGTCGTCGGGGGGGTCCGCCGCGACGGTCGCCGACGGCCTCGTCCCGATCGCCGAGGGGACCGACGGCGGTGGATCCATCCGCATACCGGCGGCGTGGTGCGGCGTGGTGGGCTTCCAGCCGTCGGCGGGGCGCGTCCCGACCGTGGTGCGGCCCAACGCATTCTCGGGGACGTCCCCGTTCATCTACAAGGGCCCCATCGCCAGGAACGTGGCGGACATCGCCCTCGCCATGGGTGCCCTGGCCGGGCCCCACCCCGGCGACCCGTTCTGCCTCCTCGACACCCCCGACTTCTCGACCAGCCTGGAGGCCGGTGTGGCGGGGTGGACCATCGCCTACTCGCCGGATCTCGGCGTCTACCCCGTGGACCCGAGGATCGCGGCCACGGTCGAGGAGGCGCTCGGCGCCTTCGAGGACGCCGGTGCGCGGGTGGTGGAGGTCGAGGTCGACCTCGACCTGGACCAGCGGGACCTGGCCGACCTCTGGTGCCGACTCATCATGCCGCTCAGCCTCGACTCGTTCGCCAACCTCAAGGCAGGGGGGCTCGACATCCTCGGGGCGCACCGTGACGACCTCCCGCCCGGGTTCCTGCGGTGGGTGGACCACGTCGCGGGGATGTCGGCGATGGAGTACTTCGACGACAACTCGCGGCGATCGCAGGTGTTCGACGCCCTCCAGGCAGTCCTCGGCGAGCACCGGGTGCTCGTCACGCCGACCGTCGCCGCCATGCCCGTCGAGAACGGCACCGACGGCGACACGGTGGGCCCCACGTCCATCGGCGGCGTGGAGGTCGACCCCCTCATCGGGTGGTGCATGACCTACTTCACGAACTTCACCGGGTACCCGGCGATCTCGGTCCCCGCGGGACTCTCCGAGGGACTCCCGGTGGGGCTCCAGGTGATCGGGGGACGCGGCGCCGACCTCGACGTGCTCTCGGCCGCCGCCGCGTTCGAGCGGGCTCGGCCGTGGTCGCACATCTACGACATCCCCGCCAACCGGCTCATCCCGGGGTGAGGAGTCCCGGGGATCAGGAGGGTTCGGTCACCCGGGTGTAGGCGGCGGCCACGAGCACGATCAGCGACCCGAACAGGATCTGGCGGATCGCCTCGGGGTAGCCCAGCGACGACAGGATCGACGAGATGAGCGTCAGGATGATGGCGCCCACGATCGTCCCGCCGTAGGCACCCCGGCCACCGAGGATCGATGTGCCGCCGATGACCGCCGCCGCCACCGACGGGAGCAGGGCCGAGTCCACGAGGGTGACGCTCGCCGTGTTGTTCAGGCCCGAGTAGAGGAACCCGGCGATCCCGGCGAGGAGCGCGGCGATCACGTACAGGACCATGAGGATCTGCCAGGCCTTGGCGCCCGAGAGCCTCGTGGCGACCGGGTTGTCGCCGAGGGCGTAGAGCAGTCGCCCGAAGCCCGTCCTGTTCAGCATGAGGATCACGAGGGCGGCGATGGGGACGAAGACGACGAGGTTCATCGGGATGACGTCGAGGAGCATCCCGGCGCCGACGCTGCGGAACTCGGTGGGGACGCCGGAACCCGTCTGGACCATCTGGAGTTGCCAGACGTTGGCGAGGCCGAGGACCACGAGGCTCATGCCGAGCGTCATGATGAGCGGGTGGACCTTGAAGACGCCGACGCCGATTCCATTCACCAGCCCCACGAGGGCGGCGGCGACGAGGGCGATGAGGATGGCGACGATGAGACCCTGCCCGCCGACGAGCGTCGCGACCGCGAACCCCGTCATCGATGCGACGGCGCCGACCGAGAGGTCGATGCCGGCGGTGAGCATGGTGATCGTCTGGGCAGCGGCGAGGATGGCGAGGGGGATGGCCGCCCGGACCATCACGCCGGCCCACCCGAGGGTGACGATGCCGGGGCGGACGAGTTCGCTCACGACCACGAGGATGACGACGAGCACGAGTTGGGGGACGAGCGGGCGCTCTCGGAACAGCCTCTGGAGCCCGGCGGCGCTCGTCCACCGACGCGGGGAGGTGGAGGATGTGGTCATTGCTCCCTCCGCAACTGGATGAGGCTCCCGACCATGACGACGCCGACGAGGATGAGCCCCTGGGCGACGGTGGCGAGGTTCGTGTTCACGTTGAGGAAGGTCATGTCCGTGCGGAGCAGGGAGAGGATGACGACCGCGATGAGCGGCCCGAACACCCCGCCGCGCCCCCCGGCGAGGCTCACGCCTCCGAGGACGACCGCCGCCACGCTCATGAGCGTGTAGGGACCGGGCACCGGGGTGCCGATGCCCGTGCTCGCGGTGAGGGCGAGCCCGGCGACCGCTGAGAAGAGGCCGGCGAGCATGTAGGCGACGATCTTGGTGCGGTGCACCGAGATCCCGCTCCGATACGCGGCGAGGGGGTCGCTCCCGATGGCGTACAGCGCCAGGCCGAGGCGGGAACGCCGGATCGGGACCCAGATCACCGCGACGACGAGGAGGAGCACCACGGCTGCCTTGGGGACCCACTCACTGGCGATGGTGCCCTTCGTGAGGTCCCGGAGCCACTCGGCGGAGGCACCGCCGGGCGTCTTCAGCACGAGGAGGGCGGCACCCGCCCAGACGAAGAGCATGGCCAGTGTCACCACGATGTCGGGAACCTTCGTGGCGACCACGAGCCCCCCGTTCACCGCACCGAGGAGGAGTCCCAGGAGGAGGACGCCGACCACGACGGCCACGCCGAAACCCTCGCTGCGATCCTCCATGAGCGACGCCGAGACGACGCTGGTGAGGGCCATCATCGAACCGACGGAGAGGTCGATGCCTCGGGCGATGACGGCGCACGCCTGGGCGACGGCCGCGAACGCGAGCGGGAGGACCGAGACGGCGAGGCCCTGGACACCGCGAGGGCCGTAGGTCGGCTGGATCCTCTTCGTCACGATGAAGAGGAGGGCCAGGATGGCGACGAGGGCGAGCGTCCATGTGTTGCGACGGATCGCGGCGACCCAGGACTCGATGATGCGGGATCGGGGCCGGTCGGGAGCGTGCGTGAGGGTGCTCACTGGTCGAGCTCCCCGGGTTCGTGGGGCATGTCGTCCTCGTTCGGATCGTCGAGCGTTGGGCGGGCGTCGTTGGTCGTGCTCCCGTGGAGGTTGTGGGCGGCCCGCAGGAGCGTCGCCTCGTCGGCGTCGGCGGCGTCGATCTCGGCGACGACCTCGCCGCCGAAGATCACGATGGCGCGGTCGCAGGCGAGTGGGATCTCGGTCAGATCGGAGGTGTAGAGGAGCACCGACGAACCCGACTCGGCGAGGCTCCTGAGCAGTGGGTAGATCTGGTGCTTGGTGCGGATGTCGATGCCGCGGGTCGGGTCGAAGCACAGCATGACCCGCACGCCACCGGCCACCCAACGGGCGATCGTGACCTTCTGTTGGTTGCCGCCCGAGAGGAGGCGCACCTCACCCTGCGCCCGAGTGTCGATCTGGAGGGTCTCGATGGCATCCGCGACCTTCGGGCGCTCCTTCCGGCGGTTGATGGGCCCCCAGTTCCTGACCCGGGCACTGAACGGGAGTGCGATGTTCTCACGGACGGAGCGCTGGAGGAGGAGGGCCTCGGCGCGGTCCGCCGGGACATGGACGATGCCGTGCCGGATGGCGTCAGCCGGGTGCCGGAAGGTGACCGGTTCGCCGTCCGAGAGGATCGTTCCCCTCTCGGGGCGGGTCTCCCCCGAGAGGATGTCGAAGAGCTCCTCCTGGCCCTGGCCCTCGAGGGCCACGACGCCGAGCACCTCCCCGGCGTGCAGGTCGAAGTCGACGTGCTTGAGGCGCCGATCGGAACCGAGGTTGCGCACCCGGAGGTGGGGAACCTCGTCACGGTCGTCCCGTGCGGTGGTCGATGCGGTGCGTGGCGGTGGCTCACCGACGGCTTCACCGAGCATCAGTTCCACGATCCGGTCGGCCGAGTCGGCGTCGACGTCGACGACGCCGACCGTCCGCCCCTCCCGGAGGACGGTGGCGCGGTCGCACACCTCGTCGATCTCGATCATGCGGTGGCTGATGAAGATGATGCTGCGCTCGCCCCCGCGATGGCCGGCCACGACCTCGAGGACGCGCTCGGTGAGGTTGGCTGGGAGCGCGGCTGTCATCTCGTCGAGCATGAGCACGTCGGGCTCGATGGCGAGCGCCCGTGCGAGGTCGATGATGCGCAGCGAGGCGAGCGGGAGGTTCTTCGCCATCGCCGAGAGGTCGAGGTCCGGGAGCCCGAGGGCCTCCATCCAGTGCCGGAACGGCTCGACGGGGGTCCGGGCGAGGCGCAGGTTGTCGGCGATGGCGAGGTCGGGGATGAGCGCTGGCTCCTGGTAGACGGAGAGGAGCCCGCCCCTGCGTGCCTCGGCGGGGGAGTGGGCGTTGCGCACCGTCCCGCGGACGGAGATCTGACCACCGTCCGGTCGGATGGCGCCGGTGAGGATCTTGACGAGCGTGCTCTTCCCGGCCCCGTTGGCACCGAGGAGTGCGTGGATCTCCCCCGGCCGCACGTGGAGCGACGCGGATTCGAGCGCCACCACCGCGCCGAAGTGCTTCGAGATGCCGGTCGCATCGAGGAGGTACTCGGTCGTGGCGCTCGTGGTCATGGATCCTGCCCTACGGGGGTCTCGACAAGACTGATGCGCCGGGGTGGCCCGGCGCATCAGTCTTGTTTGGGTTGGCGAATGTACTCGCTTGGGTCGGTAGGCGGAAACTACTCCCCGGGGCCCGCACAGGCGATGGCCTGCTCGGGGGAGTAGCTCGTCCAGCCCTCGATCTGGAGGCCGAGTGGCCAGAGCGGGTCCAGGCCGTCGACCTGCCAGGACGCGAGCAGTGCCTTGCCGTCGTCGCTCGTGTTCTCGGCGATCACCGGGACGAGGAGGACGGTGTTGGGCTGCGCTGCGTCGGCGACGGTATCGACCGCCTCACCGTTGAGCAGCTTCACTGCCAGGTTCACGCCCGCGCCACCGACAGCAGCGGTGTTCGTGACCGCTGCGCCTTCGAGGCCCGCGTACGAATCGTCGAGCAGCTGGCCCACGAACGCGCCGAGGTCAGCACCGACGATCGGCACGAAGTCGAGGTTCGCCTGCTGGATGGCGTCCACGACCTGGGAGTCCATCCCCGACGTCCAGATGCCGTCGATCTCGGCGTACTGGCCGCTGGCGATGAAGTCGTTGATGAGCTGCGTGGTCGTGGCCGGATCCCAACCGGTGTGCACGCCCTCGACGGTCGGGACGACCTCGATGCCCGGGTACTCGTCGAGCGCGGCCAGGAAGCCGGTGTGGCGATCCGTGTCGGCCGGGTGGCCGGCGAAGCCGCGCATGTAGTAGACGGTGCCCTCGCCACCGAGCTGCTCGAAGAGCCACTTGGCGCCCAGGTACGCGTAGTCGACCTGGTTGTTGTAGAGGTTGTAGGTGTCCGCGTTCGTGACGAAGGCGTCCACCGAGACCGTGATGATCCCTGCCTCTTGGGCCTCTTCGAGGGCCGGGTTGAGGGCGTCCGGGTCGTTCGGGTTGAAGACGATCGCATCCACGTCGGCGGCGATGAGGTCACGGATGTCCGAGAGCTGCCCCGCCGCGTCGGTGTTGCGATGGATGGTGATGAGCTCGGAGACCTGGCCGGAAGCGAGCGCCTCGGCCTTGGCGGTGCAGACCTGCTCCTCGCGGAACCCGTTGCCCACGCCACCGCCGTTCGAGTACCCGATCCGGTAGGAGACCTCGGCCGCAGTGGTCGCGGGTGCCTCCGTCTCGGCCGGTGCGGCCTCGGTCGTCTCCGTGGTGTCGCCGCACGCCGCCCCGACCATTGCCAGGACGACCAGCGCGACGAGCGCCGTCAACCATCTCTTCGTGATCATGCTCGCTACCTCCGATGTGTGGTGCCCGGGTGCCGAGGAACTGTGTGCCACCGTTGGTGCCTCCACCCTCACAGTGAGGTTCCGCGCCCGGCTCGTTGGCAATCGTACCGACTGGCCCGAACCTGTGGCAAACGAATTCCATGGCCCTCCCGGGCGTGTGATCAGGGCGTGGCGACCGACCGCTCCCGGCGCAGGGATGAGGCGACGGGGAGTGGGGGCGGCGCGCTCAGGCGGATTCCATCGGAGACTCGTGGGCCTCCTCGACCTCGTGCTCGATCTCGGTGCTCGTGTGGTGGTGGCTCGGGTCATCGAGGGGGACCATGAACCGCGTCCGCTGGGAGAAGTTGGCCTGCTCGGTGTAGCCGGCCCGAAGGGCGGCCTCCGTGACCAGCGCGTGGCCCTGGCCAGCCATGTGGGCGAAGTGCGCGTCACTGGCGAGCGTGATGGGAACGCCTGCGTCGTGGAACATCTGCAGGAGCGGGGGCGCTGGGTAGATCTCGTCGATCGGGCTGCGCAACCCCGCGCTCGAGACCTCGATGGCGATGCCCGCGTCGGCAGTGGTCGCGACGATCTCCTCGTACAGGTCGATGATCGGCTCGTCGGGCACCATGCCCATGCGCTTCACCGAGTCGACGTGGGCGAGTACGTCGACCATCCCCGAGGCGGCGAGTTGGTTCTCGAGGGCGAAGTACTGCTCGAAGGAGCGGCGGGCGCCGCGGCGTTCGAACTCGTCGATGAACGTGGGACGCTGGAACGAGAACGCGCCGATCCAGTGCACGGAGCCGATGAGGAAGTCGAAGGGGTAGGGGGAGAGGAGGTCGAGCACGGCCTCCTCGGTGCCCGGCTGGAAGTCCACCTCGAGGCCGAGGAGCACGGGGAGCCCGCGATCCTTGGCATCGAGCACCACCTCGACGTACTTCTCGAGCGACAGGTTCCGCTCGGAGGCGATCACGGACTCCATGCGGGCGGCGAGTGCGGTATCGGGATCGTGCTCCCACCACCGCCCGAGCACGTCGGTGGACTCGATGCAGCGATACAGGTGCTCGGTGAACCCGAGTTCGGTGACGCCGTGCTCGATTGCGTGCTCGATGTACGAGTCGATGTGACCCGGGGGGTACACCCCGGGGGGAGGCGCATCGGGGGTCGGCGTGTGCGGATGGAGGTGGAGGTGGTAGTCGCTCATCGAGGGGCGAGCGTACTCGCGGCCCGGTGACACCGGGCATGGCCGCGCGGGGCCCGCGGCTAGCCTCCGCCCCGATGCCCGACGACTCCTTTCCAAACCTCATCGTCCTCGACAACCCGCTCGCCCGCCAGCACATGACGGTGCTCCGCGACCGCACCACCGACCCGGACGTGTTCCGGCGTACGACCCGGCAGCTCTCCACGGCACTCCTCCACGAGGCGGCACGGTTCTTCGAGACGGAGGAGGTGGAGGTCGAGACCCCGCTCGAGCACACCACGGGCGTCCGGATCGCCAAGGACCTCGTCGCCGTCCCCGTGCTCCGTGCGGGCCTCGGGCTCCTCGAAGGCATCATCGGACAACTGCCGAGGCTCAAGGTCGGGTACCTGGGGGTGTTCCGCGACGAGGAGACCGCGCAACCGCAGGAGTACTACACGAAGCTCCCGAACCTCGACAATGCCCACGTGCTCGTCTTGGAACCCATGCTCGCCACGGGTGGCTCCCTGTCGTGGGCGGTCGGGAAGGTCAAGGAGATGGGCGGCTCCGACATCATGGCACTCACCGTCTGCGTCGCACCGGTGGGGGTCGAACTGATGTTGGAGGAGCACCCGGACGTCCGGATCATCACCGCCGCGCTCGACCGCGGCCTCGACCATCGTTTCTACATCCGCCCCGGCATCGGGGACATGGGCGACCGACTCTTCGGGACGACGTAGGGCCGGGTTCGCCGTTCCGTTGTGGGGGCGGCCTTCGGCCGCCGTTGTCGGTTCTGTTCGGCAGTCCCGGGGTTGCGATCCACCGACGGCGGGCGAAGCCGGCCTAGCCGGTGTTCCGCAGGCCGGTGGCGATCCCATTGATCGTGAGTAGGAGGGCGCGTTCGAGACCCGGGGTGTCGTCACCGCTCCTGGCCCGCTCGAGGAGGGTGACCTGGAGGTAGCTGATCGGGTCGAGGTAGCGGTCGCGCACGAGGAGCGTGCGTTGCAGCGTTTCATTGGAGTCGACCGGTGCCGTTGAGCCCGTGAGGCGGCGCATCTCGGCCTCGGTCCGGTCGTGCTCCTCGCGGATGACCTCGAAGATCCCCCGAAGCTCCGGTGGTACGAGTCCCCGCACGTACCGGGCGGCGATGTCGAGGTCGGTCTTGGCAAGGGTCATGTCGACGTTCGAGAGGAAGGTGTTGAAGAACGGCCAGCGCTCGTACATCTCCCGTACCTGGTCCTCGAGACCGGCCTCCCTGGCTGCGCGGAGGCCGGTGCCCACCCCGAACCATCCCGGCACGATCTGCCGGCTCTGCGTCCAGCCGAAGACCCAGGGGATCGCCCTGAGGCCCTCGAGGTCGGTGGCTCCGGATCGTCGGGAGGGACGGGATCCGATCTTCATGCCGCCGAGGAGGTCCACCGGCGTGGCGAGCCGGAAGTACTCGGGGAGGCCCGGTTCGTCGACGAGTGATCGGTAGCGGTCGAATGCCGCGTCGGAGATCCGCTCCATGATCTCATCCCACCGGTCGAGGACGTCGATCGGCTGACGAGCGGTGCGGTGGAGGAGCGAGGCCTCGATCACCGAGGCGAGGGTCAGCTCCAAGGTGCGGCGTGCCATCCGGGGGAGCGCGTACTTGTCGGAGATCACCTCGCCCTGCTCGGTGAGCTTCATCGGCCCGTCCACGACCCCCCATGGTTGGGCGAGGATCGCCTCGTGCGTCGGACCCCCGCCCCGGCCGACCGTGCCGCCGCGGCCGTGGAAGAGGCGGAGGACGACCCCGTGGCGGTTGGCGACGTCGCGCAGGTCGCGCTGTGCCTTGTAGATCTCCCACTGGGACGTGGTGATTCCGCCGTGCTTGTTCGAGTCGGAGTACCCGAGCATGACCTCCTGCACGTCGCCGCGGAGTCGCACGACCTCCCGGTACGGGGTGATCGAGAGCAGGTCGTCGAGGAGGCGGCCGGCGTCACGCAGCTCCGTGATCGTCTCGAGCAGGGGGACGAACCCTATGGCCGCCAAGCCCGATGCGAGGTCCACGAGACCGGCCTCTTTCGCGAGGACGGCGGCGGCGAGGACATCGTCGGTGTCCCGGGTCATGGAGATGATCGCCGACTCGACGACCTGGGGACCGAACCGCTCATGGGCGTCGCGGACGGCATCGAACGTGCCGAGCACATGCATCGATTCGTCCGAGAGGCGCACGGCTCGGGTGAGGAGCGGCCGGGGAGATGCGAGTTCGGAGGCGAGTCGCCTGGTCCGCTCGGCGCGGTCGAGCGAGTCCCAGTCGACCCCGATGCGGCTCATCGCTTCCGCGATGGCCCCGGCGTGCTTCTCGGCGTGTTCGCGGACGTCCATCGTCGCAAGGTGGAATCCGAAGGCCTCGACGTTGCGGATGAGTCTGGCGAGGACGCCGTCGGCGATGGCGTCGCCTCGATGGGTCCGCAGACTGGCGTCGACGAGCCAGAGGTCGGACAAGAGGTCGTCCGGACCGGAGTAGTCGATGCCGGGCTCGTGCCGGGCGCCGGTGGCGATGCGGGAACGGGTTCGCTCCAGGCGCTCGTGGATGAAGGCACACTTGAGCCGATAGGGCTCCTCGGCGTTGAGGCGACCGAACCGCTCCTGGACCTCAGGGAGGAGATCGGCGTCGGCGCGGAGCGAGACGACGAGGGCTTCGGAGACCCCGGCGATCCGGATGGAGCTCGAGAGTTCCTCGGCGACGACCTCGACGGATCGTCGGAGCGCGCGGAGGCCGTGGTCGTGCTGGATCTCGAGGATCTCCGTTGTGAGCTCCGGCGTGACGAAGGGATTGCCGTCACGGTCGCCTCCGACCCATGTGCCGAAGCGGAGTGGTCGCTCGGTGGGTCCGCCAGCGAGACCCATAGCCCGCACCTGGGAGACGTACTCCTCGAGGACGTCGGGCATGACGTCGCGGAACAGTTGGTCGAAGTAGTAGATGGTTGATCGCGCCTCGTCGACCGGGGTGGGGCGTTCGAGACGGAGCTCGTCGGTCTGCCAGATCTGGTCGATGAGTTCGCCGGTTCGGCGGTCGAGGCGCGCCCGGTCGGCATCCGACACCCGCGGGTCGTTGTGGGCCTCGAGCAGATCGGCGATCCGGGCCAGCTTGCGGAGGATGGAGCGGCGGCTGGCCTCGGTGGGGTGGGCGGTGAAGACGGGTCGGAGTTCGAGTCGGCCGAGAACCTCCTCGACGAGGCGGGGATCGAGCCCTGCATCCCTGATCGCCGAGAACGTGCTCGCAAGCCACTCCTCACTGGTCCCGGTGGTGAGGTCCTCGACCCTGTGGTGCATCTCGGCGACGTTGGCGAGGTGGAAGTAGGTGGTGAAAGCCCTGACGAGCAGGGTCACGGTCGGCACGTCCAACGTTCCGAGGAGTTCGTGGAGTCGCTCGGAGGCTGCGGGGGACGGCGACTCGCGGAGCTCCTTGGTGAGTTCGCGCACCTCCTCGACGAGTGCGAGGAGCTCCGGGCCCTCCTGTCGCACGAGTGAGTCGCCGAGTTGGCCACCGAGTCGTCGGATGTCGGCGCGGAGTGCAGCATCGGTGGTGGTCATCGCGGACACCACGCTAGGGCCGTTCGCGAAGGCGTGGGTGACAGTCCGCGTAGCCTCGCCGGTACCTGCATGAGGAGTTGTGAGATGCCAGAGCGTCGCCGGAGTTGGGCCGAGCCGTACAAGATCAAGATGGTCGAGCCGATCCGCATGACCACGAGGGAGCACCGGGAGTCGGCCATTCGCGACGCCGGGTACAACTCCTTCCTCCTGCGCTCGGAGGATGTGTACATCGACCTCCTCACCGATTCGGGGACCTCGGCCATGTCCGATCGCCAGTGGTCGGCGCTCATGCTCGGCGACGAGGCCTACGCCGGGGCGCGCAGCTTCTATAAGCTCCTCGATGCCGTGCAGGAGGTGTACGGCTACGAGGAACTCATCCCCACCCACCAAGGGCGTGGCGCCGAGCACATCCTCAGCCAGTTGCTCATCTCCGAGGGCGACTACGTCCCGGGGAACATGTATTTCACCACGACCCGCTACCACCAAGAGGCTGCGGGCGGCACCTTCGTGGACGTGATCGTCGACGAGGCCCACGACCCCAACTCGCTGTTCCCGTGGAAGGGCAACGTCGACCTCGACAAGCTCCGTGCGCTCGTCGACCGGGTCGGGGCCGACCGGGTGCCGTACATCTCGGTTGAGACGAACGTGAACATGGCGGGCGGCCAGCCGGTCTCGATGGCGAACCTGCGGGCGACGCACGAGTACTGCTCCTCGGTGGGGATCCCAGTGATGCTCGACGCCACCAGGGCGCTCGAGAACGCCTACTTCATCCAGCAGCGCGAGGACGGGCATGCCGACCGTTCGACCGCGGAGATCCTCCGCGAGATCTGCTCCTACTCCGAGGGAGCAACGATGTCCTCGAAGAAGGACAACCTGGTGAACATCGGGGGCTTTCTCGCCGTCCGCGACCAAGACCTCGCCCGCCGGGCTCGTGCCATGCTCGTCGCGTTCGAGGGCCTCCACACGTACGGCGGCATGTCGGGGCGCGACATGGAGGCGCTTGCCACCGGGATCCGAGAGATGGTCGAGACCGACGACCACATCCGGGCCCGTGTCGGCCAGGTGCAGTATCTCGGGGACAAGCTCATTGAGGTCGGCATCCCGATCATCCGTCCGGTGGGCGGCCACGGCGTCTTCCTCGATGCCTCGGCGATCCTCCCGCACATTCCCCAGGACCAGTTCCCTGCCGCCGCGCTCACTGCCGCCCTCTACGTGGACTCGGGTGTCCGGGGCATGGAGCGGGGCATCGTCTCGGCAGGTCGGGACAAGGAGACCGGCGACCACCATCGGCCGAAGCTCGAACTCGTCCGCCTCACGATCCCACGGCGCGTCTACACCCAGGCCCACATGGACGTGACCGCCGAGTCCGTGATCGAGGTGTGGGAGCACCGAGACGAGGTCGGCGGGCTCCGCTTCACCTATGAGCCCGAGGAGCTCCGCTTCTTCCAGGCCCGGTTCGAACCGGTCTGACCCGCTCCCGCCCCTGTGCCGTGGGTACGCTCGTCGATGGGAAGGAGCGTGCATGCGCAAGGGACTGGACATGACGCAGGCGGTCGGCGACACCCCGATCGTCCGACTGGGGAGCGTGGTGCCAGACGGCGCCGCCGACGTCTGGGTGAAACTCGAGTGGTTCAACCCCACCGGCTCCTACAAGGACCGGATGGCCCTCGCGATGGTCGAGGAGGCCGAGCGTCGTGGGGACCTCACCGCCGGGATGACGGTGGTGGAGTACACCGGCGGGAGCACCGGTTCGTCACTTGCATTCGTCTGCGCCTCGAAGGGGTACCCCTTCAGGGTCGTGAGCAACGATGCGGTCGCGGTCGAGAAGCTGCGGACCATGGAGGCGCTCGGCGCCGACCTCATCCTCGTTGAGAGCGTGGGCGGCAAGGTCACCCCCGACCTGACCCAGCGGATGATGGACCGCGCCGAGGAGATCGCCCGCGAGCAGCCGAGCTACTGGACCAACCAGCTCCACAACCCCGACTCCCTCGTCGGCTACCGCGGGGTGGGGGAGGAACTGCTCGGGCAACTCGGCTCCCTCGATGCCTTCTGCGCGTCAGTGGGCACCTCCGGCCTCTCGATGGGGGTGGCGGGCGCGTTGCGCGACGGCGGCTCGGACGCGCGGATCGTGCTCCTCGAGCCGGCCGAGTCGGCCGTCCTGTCCGGAGGGGAGCCCGGAACGCACGGGATCGAGGGCATGGGGATCGGGTTCCGTCCGCCGCTGCTCGACGATGACCTCTTCGACGCGGTCCGGGCGATCCCCGAGGCAGAGGCCCGCGCGATGGCGAGGAGACTCGCCGCAGAGGAGGGACTCCTCGCAGGGGTGTCGTCGGGGCTCAACGTGGCGGCTGCCGTGCAGCTCGCCGTCGAACTAGGGGAGGGGCACACCGTGGCGACCGTGGCGTGCGACACCGGGTTGAAGTACCTCGCCGGCGACCTGTTCTCCTGAGGCTCCCCCGTTCAGGCGAGCGCCGAACGGACCCCGGCCACGATGCCGTCCTCGTCGAGGCCGAGCTCGGCGAGGATCTTCGCCTGGCTGCCGAAGCGGAGGAACTGGTCGGGCACCCCGAGGATGGTGACGGGCGTGTCGACGCCGGCGCCTGAAAGGGCCTCCGCAACTCCCGATCCGAAGCCGCCCGAACGCACGTTGTCCTCGACCGTGACCACCCGGCCGTGCTCCCTCGCCCAGGTGGGGAGGCGTGGGTCGAGCGGCTTGACCCACCGTGCGTTCACCGCCGTGACGCCGATGCCTTCTTCGGCGAGGCGTGCCGCAGCCTTTTCGGCGGCCGAAACCATCTTCCCGGTCGCGAGGAGGAGCACGTCTTCGCCCTGGCCGAGCTGTTCCCATCGCCCGATCGTGAGCGGTGCAACCGGCAGGTCGGGAATGGCGGTCGCGGTCGCCTTCGGGTAGCGGATTGCGACCGGCCCGTCGTGGTCGAGGGCGGTCGCAAGCATCCTGGCGAGTTCCACCTCGTCGGAGGGAGCTCCGATCACGAGGTTGGGGACCATGCGGAGGTAGGAGAGGTCGAAGACGCCGTGGTGCGACGGCCCATCGGGGCCGGTGACGCCGGCTCGATCGATCACGAAGGTGACGGGGAGGTTGTGGAGGGCGACGTCACAGAGGATCTGGTCGAAGGCCCGCTGGAGGAACGACGAGTAGATCGAGACCACTGGTCGCTTCCCGCCCATGGCGAGACCAGCGGCGAGGGTCACGGCGTGCTGCTCGGAGATGCCGACGTCGAAGACGCGGTTCGGGAACGCCTCCGCCATGGGGGTGAGCCCTGTGGGGGACTGCATGGCGGCGGTGATTGCGACCACGTCGGGTCGACGAGTTGCCTCTTCGAGCATCGCCGCCTCGAACACCTTCGTCATCGAGAGCGAGGTGCTGAGTGGCCGGCCGGTCTCGATGACGAACTTGCCCACGCCGTGCAGCTTGTCCTCGGTGTTCTCCACGGCTGGCTGGTAGCCGCGGCCCTTGTCGGTGATCACGTGGATGACGACCGGCTCGTCGAACTCCTTGGCCCGCTCGAGCGTCTCCTCGAGCCATTCCTGGTCGTGGCCGTCGATCGGGCCCGTGTACTTGAGACCCAGGACGTCGAAGAAGGTGAGCGTCGAGAGCATCTCCTTGACGCTCTCCTTGAACCGCATTGCGGTCTCCTCTGCGAACTCCCCGACCACGGGGAGCCGTCTCAGCAGAGACCCGAGCGCCTGCTTCGCATCCTCGTACCGGGGGTCGACGCGCAGGCGGGCGAGGTGCTCGGCCAACCCGCCCACGGTGGGGGCGTACGAACGCCCGTTGTCATTGAGGATGATGATGAGACCCTTGGGCTTCTCGTGGGCGATGTGGTTGAGCGCCTCGTAGGCCATGCCGCCGGTGATGGCGCCGTCACCGATCACACCGATCACGAAGTCGTCTTCGGTCTCCTTCGCCTGCACGAGCCCCATTGCGTAGGAGAGGGAGGTCGAGGCGTGGCTGTTCTCGACGAGGTCGTGCGGGCTCTCCCCGCGACTCGGATACCCCGAGAGGCCGCCGTCCTGGCGGAGCGCGGAGAAGTCCTTGCGGCCGGTCACGATCTTGTGTGTGTACGCCTGGTGGCCGACATCCCACACGATCTGATCCCTCGGGCTGTCGAACACCCGATGGAGGGCGAGCGTGAGTTCCACGACGCCGAGATTGGGGGAGAGGTGTCCCCCCGTCTGGGCCATGTGCTCGATGATGAACGTGCGAATCTCGTCGGCGAGCGCGGAGAGCTCGGGGAAGTCGAGTTCGCGGAGGTCAGCTGGTGACGAAACAGAGTCGAGGATCGGCATGGGGTGTCGAAGAGTGTACGGGGAGGACGCCGGAACGGGATGTCCGGGACCTACGATCGGCGCGTGTCCAGGACCGAACGGCTCATCCTGCGTCGATGGCGAGAGGAGGATCTCGCCCCGTGTGCGGCGATGTGCGCAGACCCCGATGTCATGCGGCACTTCCCGAGCTCCGTTTCGAAAGAGGAGACACGGGCGCTCGTCGAGAGGATCGAGCGCCACTTCGACGAGCACGGATTCGGCCTCTGGGCGCTGGAGCACGGTGGTGCCTTCATCGGATTCACGGGACTGCTCATCCACACCTTCGCGGCCCACTTCACCCCTGCGGTCGAGGTCGGTTGGCGGCTCCGGAAGGAGGCCTGGGGTCGCGGCTTCGCCACCGAGGCGGCTCGCGAAGCGCTCCGGATCGGGTTCGACGAACACCAGGTCGACGAGATCGTCTCGATGACCGTCCCCGCCAACGTGAAGTCCGTGGCCGTGATGGAACGGCTCGGCATGAGCCGTGATCCCGCCGACGACTTCGATCACCCCCGGATTCCCGAGGGGTCCCCTCTCCGACGCCACGTGCTCTATCGGATGCCCCGTGATCGTTGGGCGGACTCCTAGCCTCGGCACATGGACGACGTCACCCCTGTTCGCTCCGCGATCACGTCCCGCCGCTCGGTTCGGGGGTACCTCTCCCACCCGGTTCCTCGCCACGTCCTCGAGGACATCCTCGTCTCTGCCGGCAGGGCGCCCTCGGGCACGAACATCCAGCCGTGGCGGGTCTGGGTGCTCGAGGGTGCTGCGAAGGACGCGCTCATCGCGCTTGTCACCGCAGCGTTCGACGAGGGACGGACCGAAGGACTCGGGGACTACTACCCCTCGGAGTTCGTTGAGCCGTACCTCTCGCGTCGTCGCAAGGTGGGTTGGGACCTCTACGGGCTCCTCGGCATCGAACGCGGCGAATGGGAGAAATCGCGTGCCTACCACCGACGCAACTTCGAGTTCTTCGGGGCTCCGGTGGGCCTCATCCTCGCGATGCACGAAACCATGCGGAGTGGGGGCTGGATGGATCTCGGGCTCTACATGCAAGGCGTCATGACCATGGCCCGCGCCCATGGCCTCGACACCTGCCCGCAAGCGGCATGGCTCGAGTACAAGGACCTCGTGGGCGAGCACCTCGGCCTGCCTGAGGGATATCACGTGGTGGCGGGGATGAGCCTCGGCTACGCGGACCCCGCCGCGGAGATAAACCAGCTCGTGACCGAGCGTGTGCCCCTCGACGAGTTCGTCACGTTCGTGGACGGGGCCTAGGCGGCCCGCCTCCCTAACCTCGGCGGCTCGGCCCCGCCGTCCTCCACATGTTCGACTCACTCACTCATCGCTTCTCCGACATCTTCCAGTCGCTCACCGGCAAGGGACGCCTGTCGGAGGCCGATGTGGACGCCGCGCTCCGCGAGGTCCGCCTCGCCCTGCTCGAAGCCGACGTCAACGTCTCGGTGGTGCGCAACCTCCTCGGGCGCATCAAGGAGCGAGCGATCGGGTCCGAGGTCCACGAGAGCCTCACCTCCGGCCAGCAGGTCATCAAGATCGTGGACGAGGAGCTCGTCACGACGCTCGGCAGGGAGCACGTCCCGCTTGCGACCCCTGATGCACCGCCCCTCGTCATCCTCATGGTCGGACTCCAGGGGTCGGGGAAGACCACGACGACCGCGAAGCTCGCGAAGCACCTCAAGGAGCAGGGGCGTCGTCCCCTCCTCGTGGCGGCCGACCTCCAGCGTCCGGCAGCGATCGAACAACTTCAGACGCTCGGTGAGCGAGTGGGTGTCCCGGTGTACGCCGATGCCCGCTCGAAGCCGACCCGTGTGGTGCGAGCCGCATTGAGGGAGGCGCCGAAGGGGACCCACGACGTGGTCCTCATCGACACCGCCGGCCGCCTGCAGGTGGACACCGAACTCATGGACGAGCTCGCCGCGATCAAGAAGATCGCCAAGCCCGCCGAGACCCTCCTCGTCGTCGATGCGATGACGGGCCAGGATGCCGTGAATGTCGCTCAGGGCTTCCTCGAGTACACGGACCTCACGGGGATCGTCCTCTCGAAGCTCGATGGCGACGCCCGCGGCGGCGCGGCCATCAGCGTCCGTGAGGTGACCGGCCGCCCGATCAAGTTCGCTGCGGTGGGGGAGGGTCTCGACGAGTTCGAGGTCTTCCACCCGGAGCGGATGGCAAGCCGGATCCTCGGGATGGGGGACCTCCTCACGCTCATCGAGAAGGCCGAGCAGACCTGGGATGAGCAGGAAGCCGAGCGCCTCGCAGAGAAGATGCAGAAGGCGGAGTTCGACCTCGATGACTTCCTCGCCCAGATGCAGCAGATCCGTCGCATGGGGTCTTTGCAGGGGTTGCTTGCTATGATCCCGGGTGCCGGAGCCGCCCTCCGCGACGTCGATGTAGACGAGCGGGACCTCGGTCGGGTCGAAGCGATCATCCGCTCGATGACCCGGGAGGAGCGCCGGACCCCCCGCATCATCAACGCCCAACGTCGGCGCCGCATCGCGAAGGGTTCGGGAACCTCTCTCCAGCAGGTCAACCAACTGCTCAAGCAGTTCCGGGAGGCCCAGAAGATGATGAAGGCGGTCGCAGCCGGCGACCTCGGGAGCATTCCCGGGATGGGCGGTGGCGGGATGCCCGGGCTCCCCGGTGGGGCCCGGCCACCCGGGCGGCCTCCGCAGCGCAAGAAGTCAAAGAACAAGAAGAAGCGAAAGAAGAGGTAGTCGGATGGCGGTCAAGATTCGCCTGATGCGACTCGGCAAGAAGAAGCAGCCGGTGTACCGGGTGGTCGTGAGCGACTCCCGGAAGGCACGCAACGGTCGCTACATCGAGTCGATCGGCCGGTACGAGCCCCGCCAGGAGCCGTCGCTCATCGAGATCGACAACGACCGGGCCGTGGCGTGGCTCTCCCAGGGCGCCCAGCCCACCGAGCGGGTCCAGAAGCTCCTCGAGGCCTCCGGTGCGTGGTCGACCTTCAAGATCTCCCGTGGTGAGGTCCACACGGTCGGCGGTGCCGCGACCACCGAGGCGCCGGTCGCAGACGAGGTCCCGGACGTCGAGCCCGACGCCGGCGCCGCATCCGAGGAGGAGTGATGGCAGACGGTCGCATCGTCGAACAGGTCGTCTCCTACCTCGTCACGTCGCTGGTCGACAACCCCGACGAGGTGGAGGTCGAGGTCGTGGACCAG